>NZ_JAMYSZ010000004.1:0-296374 GCF_040322215.1 Mesorhizobium sp. M0184 | reverse complement strand
AAGCCGTCGAAAACTGCTTTCCCGGCCATCAAAAAAGCCCCATTAACTCACCAACCAGGATTTCGCTTCCCCGTGCAAAGCCCTCACAAGGAGAGAAGGAAGAGCCCCCGATTTGACCGCCCCTGCCCTCGCCTGTAGCAGTCGCAACGATCTGACAGCAGCACGGAATCGAGTGTACATGCCAAACGACGAAGGCTTCTCCGATTTCTTCTACGCCGCGCCGGACGGGCTGTCCCTGCACGCCCGCATCTACGGCGAAGCGAATTCCGGCCGCTGGCCAGTCGTTTGCCTGCCCGGCCTGACCCGCAATTGCCGTGACTTTCACGAATTGGCGCTTTATCTGTCGGCGCAAGCGAAGCGCAACGTCGTCGCCTTCGACTATCGCGGGCGCGGGCAGTCCGCGTACGATGCCGATATCGGCCATTACAATATCGGCATCGAGGCGGGCGATATCCTTGCCGGGCTGGCGGCGCTGAACATCGAGAAGGCAGCCTTCATTGGGACGTCGCGCGGCGGACTGATCATCCATGTGCTCGGGGCGATGCGGCCGGCCGTGCTGAAGGCCATCGTCTTCAACGACATCGGCCCGGTGATCGAGTCGCAAGGTCTCGCCCATATCCGCTCCTATCTCGACCTCGCGCCCAGGCCGAAGACGTACGCAGAGGTGGTCCGCGGCCTGCGCAGCACCCATGGCGCGGATTTTGCGGCGCTGACCGATGCGGATTGGGAGCGGATGGCATCAGCCCTCTACCGCGAGACCGAGGAGGGATTTCTGCCCGATTTCGATCCGAAACTGGTCGAGACGCTGGCGGGGCTCGATCCCACCCGGCCGCTGGCCGATCTTTGGCCACAGTTCGACGCGCTGGCGGCCATCCCGATGCTCGTCATACGCGGCGCGAATTCGAAGCTGCTGTCCGCCGAAACGCTCGAGCAGATGCGGACGCGCCATACCGATATCGAGACGATCACCGCCGACGGCCAGGGGCATGCACCGTTTTTGGGGTCCGGGATCCTGCCGGGCAGGATCGCTGGTTTTTTCGATCGAGCGGAGCGGCGGGGCGGTTAGAAGTAAAACTCAAGATCAAATAACCACCTTGAAAGCTTTACACGGACCCTATTTAGCGGTGACAGATTGTCGAAGTCGGTGCCCACGTTTCTTCCCTTCTCCCCCTGTGGGAGAAGGTGGATTGGCGCGTAGCCACGACGGTTGAGGGGTGTTGGAAGAAATGAGGCGTTGGCGTTCCCTGGAACACCCCTCATCCGACCGAGCTGCGCTCGGCCACCTTCTCCCACAAGGGGAGAAGGGAGAGCCGTACGCGAGCCAGATGAGCGACACTACCGGGATTTTGCCCTTTTCACCACGGTTTTCGGAGACTTTTCGCTCTTAGCCGGCTTATTCTTCTGCTCATCCATCGCTGAATGAGCAGACAAAGCGCTTGCACCGCCGATGTCCGAGCCACCGGACCGAGGCGTTTCCAGCACGGTGACGCAGCCGTCGAGGTCGTTGGTGGCCAGATGGGCGTAGCGCATGGTCATCGACAGCGTCTGGTGACCGAGCCACATCTGCACGCGCCTGATGTCGATGCCGCCCTGGACGAGACGCGAGGCGCAAGTATGGCGCAATATATGCGGCACGACCTGATCGTCGGCGCCAAGCCCGACTTCGGCCTTGGCATCGTTCCAGATGGCGCGAAACTGCGCCTGGCTGAGCTTGGTGAACGGGCCTTTGGGCCGGCGGCCCTCGGTGGCCGGCAGCTTGATCACCTCTTTTACCCGCTCGGTCATCGGAATGGTGCGGCTGCGGCCGGATTTGGTGATCCAGAAACTGACGCGGTGCTCCTGGATATCGTTCCAGATCAAACCCAGCGCTTCGCCGAGGCGGCAACCGGTGTCGACGAGAAAGACGGAAAGCCGATAAGCGTCCTCGCTGCGGCTCTTGATGGCGGCGAACAGCCGGGCCTCCTCGTCCCTTTCGAGGAAACGAATCCGTCCCGCTCGCTCTTTCTGGCGGCGGAACTCGGGCAGGCTGTGGATATCCCCCATCTTGTGAGCCTTGCGCAGCAGTTTGCTGAGGGCAGCCATCTTCCGGTTGATGGTTGCGTTGCTGTTGCCGCGCTGGCGCAAGGTGCCGATAAGGTTGTCGAGGGTGCTTTGGTCAAAGGCGCTGAAACGCTCCCCAAGGAGGATCTCGTCTATTTCGCCGATGAAGGAGCTGACATTGTATTTATGCCGCCCGTCATCCCAAAGTATGTCCCGGTATGCTGAAAAAAGTTCTCCGATCCTGTGCGACTTTACTTCTCGTATCTTGTTATAACTGTATTTTATCTTGGCAGTTTGAGAAGAAAACATCGAAAAATGATCAGAGGTTCCTCCCTCTTGAATCGCATCGTTCGTCATTATTCGCCACACCCCCGAGTGGATAGGCCTAGACCTACCTGCTTGGCGGTGCCCTTTCAAGAGTTTTAAGCGTTGCGGCCGATTTCATCCACCAGTGGCGGATCCCAACGACATCGTTCCACAACCCTGTTCAGCTACCGAACCCCCTTTTCCTTCTGTTTGCTACCAGTCGCGAAAACAAAAACAGCCCGGGCGTTAAAGCGCCCGGGCTGGATTTCACTTGCCTTAAGTCCAGCCCTTAGAACGAGCGCTGGAAGCGGAGGAAGCCGCCAACGGCGTTTTTCTTGTCCGCCGGGATGCCGGTCCAGTTGTATTCATAGCCGGGCAGCGAGTCGCTATCGATGTGATGGCTGTTATGAGCCCAGTCCACTTCGGCCGTGATCGTGAAGCCGGGAACGATGTCGTAGGCGATATTGGCCGCGACGCCAGCTTCCTTGGCTTCGTCATACGACGCCTGAAGGTTGAACGAGGTCTTCTCGTTGATGGTGTAAGTGCCACCGCCCCAGACTGCCCAGTTACCGCCCCACTGCTTGTAGAAGTTGCGCGGGAGATTGTCGTCAGAGCCGTAGCCGGCCATCAGGAACAGCGACAGGTTCTGCATCGGCGTCACGTCGAGGCGAACCTTGCCGGCCCATTCTTCCAGGCTGCTGTCATAGGCAACAACACCGCTGATGGAACCCCAGCCCTGCGTGTACTTCACGCCGCCAACGACATACGGAACATAGCTGTCGACCGAGTCGTGACCGAGAGTGGTGGCAGTATTGGCGCTGTTAAGGATAAAGCCTTCACCGGTTTCCAACGAAGCCACGGCCGAGAAGCCGTTGCCGGCATCGAAGTAGTACTGGACGACATTGGTGTCGAAGCCGCCGTAGGGAACGATCGTATCCTGGATGACGTTGCCGGCGTAGCCGGTGAACGTGTTGAAGGCTGTTTCGTCCTTACCGACGCGAAGACCACCGAGCTGGATCCAGGCGAAATTCAGCGAAACGCCTCTGCTACCAAACCTGGAAAAGTGCTCGTCGAACCCAGGCACGTCTTGATAACCGGTTCCCCAGTTGAAGCGGGTCTCGGTGTAGGTCTTCAAGGTGCCCATCTCGGTTTCCTGGCCGGTGTAGGTCCTCAGTGTGAAGCGAGCCTGCTTGTAATAGCCGTCGTTGACGTTGTCTTCACCATCCAAGGCATCCGACAGGTCCTGGTACCTGGCGCCGTCGAACGAGCCAGCCTGGCCCACGGAGATGTCATAGCGGACATAGCCGCCGATGCGCAGGCAGATTTCGGTGCCGGGGATGTAGTAGTAGCCAGCGCCGTAGACGTCGCAGATCTTGACGTATTCAGCGGGTTCCGGCTCGGCGACGACGACGGCGTCGGCGGCGCGCGCACCGGAAACTGCGATCAGTGCCGCAGCGGAGCCGAGAAGAAGGCTCTTGATGTTCATTTTCTGACCTCCAGTCAAAAGTTAAAAAACGGGTCTGGGTATTCTTTGCTGAAGGACAGCGTTCCCTGCCCCATCCCCACTACCGAAAAAGATGCGCACCGCGCCGCTCCTTCAAACCCGACATTACCCATGAGACGGCGGCGTTCAACCACGATCGTACCGGCAAAAGGTTTGTGTTGGCGCTATACCCCGGCGTTGTTGCACAAATGACACGATTTGGCCTCACTCCGAAAGCTCCCGTTAACCAACAGCCCTTCGCAAGCCGTTGCAAACCGCGGATTCCGGCGATGGTCGGCCCGAAATGTGACCATGGCCCAGTCGCGAACCAGGGAATTGCCGTAGAATCGCCACATCGCCGCGCGGCGCTTTGGCGAAGGGTCGATTTTTCAAGGATAATAGCGTCAGCTTGTTGATTGTGCCGGCGCTTTTCTTTATCCACCGGCGCAACGGAGAGGTGGCCGAGTGGTCGAAGGCGCTCCCCTGCTAAGGGAGTAGAGGTCAAAAGCTTCTCGTGGGTTCGAATCCCATCCTCTCCGCCACCCTACGCCCTGCGGGCTTCGGGTGGCAGGCCACCCGAAGCCGCATTTTGGGCGTAGGGTGTCGCCCGAAGCTACGAAGTAGCGTAGGGGGACCATGTGGTACGTCTATTTTCTGCAACTCCGTAACGGCGATGTCTATGTCGGATCGACCAACGATCTTCGACGCCGTTTTGATTCGCACCGATCAGGCTATGTGACTTCGACTAAGGCTTATCTGCCTGTAATCTTGAAGGCCTACATCGGGGTTGAAACCGAGGCCAACGCACGGCAACTCGAGCGATATTTCAAGACCGGTTCGGGCAAGGCCTTTGCGAGTAAACGTTTTTGGCCGACAGGGCCTCGCTGACGGCCTTAGGACCTATCTATTTGAAATATAAATAAAAACGAACCCAACGAGCTGCTTTTCGCCGACCTCCGTCCCGATTCTGACTGGAGGTCAGAAAATGAACATCAAGAGCCTTCTTCTCGGCTCCGCTGCGGCACTGATCGCAGTTTCCGGTGCGCGCGCCGCCGACGCCGTCGTCGTCGCCGAGCCGGAACCCGCTGAATACGTCAAGATTTGCGACGTCTACGGCGCTGGCTACTTCTACATCCCCGGCACCGAAACCTGCCTGCGCATCGGCGGCTACGTCCGCTATGACATCGGCATCGGTGACGTCGGCTCATTCGACGGTGCAAAGACCACCGATCAGCAGGACGGCGACTCGCAGGATACCTACTACAAGCACGCCCGCTTCACGCTGAAGACCTGGACCGGCCAGGAAACCGAGCTCGGCACCCTGAAGACCTACACCGAGACCCGCTTCAACTGGGGTAACCACAACGATTACCTTGATGACAACTTTAACGGCGGTACGAGCGTTTCGCTGAACTTTGCCTGGGTCCAGCTCGGTGGTCTGCGCGTCGGTAAGGACGAATCGGCCTTCGATACCTTCATCGGCTACGCCGGCAACGTCATCCAGGATACGCTGGTCCCCTACGGCGGCTTCGACACCAACGTCGTCCAGTACTACTTCGATGCCGGAAACGGCTTCTCGGCCGTGGCTTCGTTGGAAACCGGTTCGGGCAGTGCCGCTGCGGATCCTGGCATTTTCCAAGACAGCAACAGCGGCAATGATTCCATCGACAGCTATGTCCCGTATGTCGTCGGCGGTATCAAATACACACAGGGCTGGGGCTCGATCACCGGTGTCGCCGCCTATGACAGCACCTGGGAAGAGTGGGCCGGCAAGGTTCGCGTCGACGTTACGCCAATACAGAACCTGACACTGTTCCTCATGGCCGGTTACGGTTCGGACGACAACATCGACCGCAACTTCTACAAGCAGTGGGGCGGCAACTGGGCAGTCTGGGGTGGTGGCACCTACACCATCAACGAAAAGACCTCGTTCAACCTCCAGGCATCGGTTGACGACGACAAGAACTACGGCGTCGCCGCGAACGTCGCCTACGATATCGTTCCCGGCTTCACGATCACCGCCGAAGTCGATTGGGCCCACGACGGTCAGTTCGACAAAGCCTACGATCGCAACTGGACCAATGCCGACGACAAGGACAGCATTGGCGGCATGCTCCGCTTCCAGCGCTCGTTCTAACAGACCGAGCGTGATTTGACATCGAACCCGGCGGGCGACCGCCGGGTTTTTCGTATCGGCGCGACTCCACTACCAGCCGCGTGAGCATGGCGTCGGTTACAAGTCGCGATCGTTCTCTGCCAGTTGCTGAGAAATTCTACCGACTGATATCTGGCCGCACGCTGGAAATCAGCCGTAAGCCTGCGCGGTTCAGATATCACGATCCACGCAATGTGGACCGCCAACTCCAAATCAAATCTCGGCGAGATCGCCAAGCGACTGGATCAGCGGCTGGATCGTACTCTCATATTTTTTCCAGCGCTTGACCGATGATGTATAGATCGGCTGCCGGACCTGCCAGCGGCTGGGGGTATTGACCGACCTGTCCTTCTCGAAAAAGCGCAGGCAGGAATCGTCCCAAGGCAAGCCGAGATGATCGATGAGACGGCGCGACTGCGTCTCCTGATCCGTAACCAGCGTCTCGTAGCGGCTTTCGAAAATACGTCCGGGAAAGACCTTGTCCCAGTGCCGCATCAAGCGATCATATTCGCGGTAGTACAACCCGAGTGTCTCAAGGTCGGCGTTGTAGCCGTGGTCCTTGGTGAAATGCAAGACGAAGCAGGACACGCAATTGTCGATGGCATCGCGCCGGCAATGAATGATGCGCGCGTTGGGAAAGAGAATTCCGATCACGCCGATAAACTCGAAGTTGTGCGGCATCTTGTCGACGATGCGGGGCGCGGCGGGCGCGTGCTGGCGCAGATAAGACAGGTATTCTTCGGCCAGCGCCCTCGACTGATCCCTCGTCATCGACATAATCGAACTGCGCAGGTCCTCATCCGACAGTATTCTAAAGCCCATCGAGTTCGCGATTCGCCGCAGCTTCGTAAGCTCCCCGGCGCCATGGACATCCGGATGGCTCGCGCAGATCTGCTCCGTCAGCGTCGTCCCCGACCGGGGCATGCCCAGCACAAACACAGGCACTTCAGACGGACTGCCGTGGCCAGCCTTGGCTTCCAATAGTGACGGGCTGAATATCTCGATCATGGAATCGACGCTTCGGCGGTAGTACTCCAGGTCGAAATTGTGACCAGCGGCCTTTTTCGCCCTCTTGAAGTGATCTATCGCCTCTTCATAGCGCTGAAGATCGTTCAGCACTTTGCCTGCCGCGTGGTGGAGCTGCGATGCAGCAACGGGTTCGAGCCTGGGATTGGAGAGTTCGCGCAGGATAGAGTCGAGCTCGGCAGGTTTTTCGATGAACTTTTGCGTGTCGACCAGGTAATTGTAGGCTGCCCCAACATCGACGCGACGTTCTATTGCCTGATCGAGATAGGCTCTGGCTTCGTCCATGCGGCCGAGGCTGGTGAGCGCACCAGCCAGACCAATCCGGACCATGGGATGGTCGCCGTTGATCTTTAGCGCCTTGTCGTAAAGGGGCAAAGCCATCTCGGCCTTGTCGAAGTTGACGTAGGCACGCGCTAGTCCGCAAAGCGCTTCCACCAGATCGGGTTTCAATTCGCAGGCGCGCTGCAGGTGCCTGATCGCAAGCAAGCTGTCGCCAAGCTTCAGACCGGCCTCTCCCAGGCTAAGGTGGAAATATGGATTCTGAGGCGTCTGGCTTACTGCCCGCGCAAAATATTTGAGAGCCAACTCGTCGTCGATACCGAGCCCCAACGTGCCGAGGATGTAGAGCGAAAGCGGGTGATTGGGCGTGCGGGCGAGAACGCGATGGCATAATTCCTCCGCCTCCGGGAGCCGCTTGGCTTGCTGAAGTTCGAGCGCCTGTCGCAGCAGCATGTCGTCAGCTTGCGCGCGCGAGGGCGATTTCACTTTCGACGGCTGCACTTTCGGCGCCGAACCGGACTTTATGTGTTTGGACCAAGCGGGCGGCAGTCGGTTGCTCATCATGTCTCGCTAGCAAAATGGTCCGGGAGAATCCAGCCTGGCCTGAAGGGCTGGCCTATCCTGTCGGGCGCCCTCCTTGTTCAAAGTTCGGCTAGGTCGCCCAAGGCGTCGATCAGCGGCTGGATCTTGCCCTCATAATTTTTCCAGTGCTTGACAGATGACCTGTAGATCGGCTGCCGGACTTGCCAGCGACTGGCCGTGTTGACCGAACCGTCATTCTCGAAGAAGCGCAGGCAGGCATCGTCCCAGGGCAATCCAAGATGATCAATCAGACGGCGCGATTGTGCCTCCTGATCCGCAACCAGCGTCTCGTAGCGACTTTCGAAGATGCGTCCCGGAAAAACCTTGTCCCAATGTCGCATCAGGCGATCATATTCACGATAATACAGCCCGAGCGTCTGCAGGTCGGTGATGTAGCTGTGTCCCTTGGAGAAATTCAGGAAAAAGCATGAGAGGCAATTGTCGATGGCGTCGCGGCGACAGTGAATAATCCGCGCGTTGGGGAAAAGAAGGCCTATGAGGCCTATCAGTTCGAAATTCTGGGGCATTTTGTCGACTATGCGAAGTGCGGTCGGCGCACGCTCACGAAGGTAGGACAGGTGCCCCTCGGTCAGCATCTTGGCTAGGTCGGGGGTGATCGGCACGATCGATTGGCCCAAGCCCTGTGCCGAAAGCCTCGTAAGGCCGATAGCATTTGCGGTTCGTCTTAGCTTGCTGAGTTCTCCTGCGCCGTGAACATCCGGGTGGCTCGCGCAAATCTGCTCGGTCAGGGTGGTCCCCGAGCGGGGCATGCCCAGTACAAACACGGGCACTTCCGATGGGCTTCCATAACCCGCCTTGGCAGCCAACATATCCGGGTTGAAGAACTCGATCGTGGAGTCGACCCAGCGGCGATAGGTTTCCAGATCGAACTTATAGCCGGCGACCTGTTTGGCTTTCTTGAAATGATCTATCGCGTCGTCGTAGCGCTTAAGGTCGTTCAGCACCTTGCCGGCAGCGTGATGAAGTGTCATCGCACTGTCCGGGTCAAGCTTTGGGTTGCCAAGCTCGCGCAAGATGGACTTAAGTTCCGCCGGCTCTTCAGTGAATTTGCGCGTGCGCACAAGCTCATTATAGGCGGCTGGCATGGCTATGCGACGTTCGATCGCCTCTTTCAGATAGATTTCGGCTTCGTCCATGCGGCCGAGACCGATGAGGGCGCTGGCCAATCCCGCCCGAACGCGGGGATGATCGCGGTTGATCTTGAGCGCTCTCTCGTAAAGCGGCAGAGCCATGTCAGCCTTGTCGAATTCGACGTAAGCGCGTCCCAACGCGCAAAGCGCTTCCAGCAAATCCGGCTTCAACTTCAAGGCCTGCTGGATATGCGTGATTGCGGGCGAATATTCGCTGACCTTCAGATAGGTTTCACCCAGACTAAGGTGGTAATAGGGGTTTCGAGGCTCCTCGCCGACGGCTCGCGCCAAATATCGCAATGCAATTTCATCGTCGAGCCCGATGAATAGCGTGCCCATAATATACAATGCCAAGGGATGGTTGGGCGTGCGCTCCAGCACGCGACGGCACAGTTCCTTAGCCTCGGCCAACCGCTTGGCCTGCTGAAAGTCATACGCCTGTTTCAGCAGCATGTCGTCAGCCTGCGCCCGCGACAATGGTTTGGCTTTCGGCGGTTCCACTTTCGGCGCCGAGCGGGACTTTATATGTTTGGACCAGGCGGGCGGCAGTCGGTTGCTCATCATGTCTCGCTAGCAAAATGATCCGGGAGAATCCAGCCTGACGTGCCCGCCTGCCGCGGAACTTGCGCAGGCCAAGCTGGCAGGCTAGCAAGAAGGCCCCTTTTCGAACGAGCCTTTGCCATGCGCCCTCCCCTTACGCCGCTCATCGACGCGCTTCCCTCCACGGTGCCGTTTGTCGGCCCTGAGGCGCAGGAGCGTGATCGCGGCCGCGCCTTTCGCGCCCGCATCGGCGCCAATGAGAGCAGCTTTGGCCCTTCGCCGCGCGTCGTTGCCCGCATGGCCGAGATTGCCGGCGACATGTGGATGTATTGCGACCCCGATAATCACGATTTGAAGGTAGCCGTGGCCAGGCATCTCGGCGTCGGCGCCGAAAACGTCGTCGTCGGCGAAGGCATAGACGGGCTGCTCAGCCTGGTTGCGCGCATGTATGTGGGGCCGGGCGATGCGGTGGTGACCTCGCGCGGCGCCTATCCGACCTTCAACTTTCATGTTGCCGGCGTCGGCGGCCGGCTGGTCGCAGTGCCCTACGAGAACGATCGGGAAAACCTCGACGGCCTGCTGGCGGCAGTGGCCAGGGAAAAGGCGCCACTGGTCTACCTGTCCAATCCGGACAATCCGATGGGCAGCTGGTGGGAAGCCGCCGAGCTCAGCCGCTTCATCGAAGCCTTGCCGGAGACCACAATGCTGGTGCTCGACGAAGCCTATGGCGAATTAGGGCCAGCCTCAGCGCTGCCGCCGATCGATGTCGCGCGGCCGAACGTCATCCGCATGCGCACCTTCTCCAAGGCCTATGGGCTGGCCGGCATACGCTGCGGCTATGCGGTGGCCGAGGCCCAGGTGATTCGGGACTTCGAGAAGATCCGCAACCACTATGGCGTCAGCCGCATGGCGCAGATCGCCGGTGTCGAGGCGCTTGCCGATCAGGCCTGGCTGGATAGCGTGGTGGCGCGGGTCGCCGCCGGCCGCCGGCGTATCGCCGCAATAGCCGAAGCGAACGGGCTGAAGCCGCTGGCTTCGGCGACCAATTTCGTCACCATCGACTGCGGCCGCGACGGCGCTTTCGCACTGAAAGTGCTGCAGGCGCTGTTGTCACGCGACGTCTTCATCCGCAAGCCGATGGTGCCGGTTCTCGACCGCTGCATCCGGGTCAGTGTCGGCCTCGATCACGAGCTCGACATCTTTGCCGAGGAACTGCCTGGCGCACTGGCGGCAGCGCGGGGGAACTGAAGAGCGCAACGCCGGGATTCCAGTGCTGCCCGCTATTTCTCCCCGAGCAGGCGCATGACGCGCTTCAAGGCGTCCGATAATTCGGCAGCCGCGTCATCGGCGAGGCCGGCTGTCAGCCGGGCGAGGTCGCGATCCGCCGCAGCCTGAAGCCTGGCGAGCTCAGCACTTCCGCGAGCGGTCAGCGACAGGATACGTCTGCGCCGATCGGCTGGGTCAGAGCGTGTCTCGGTCAGGCCAGCGGCGGCGAACCTCCTCAGGACGCGTGAGACATAGGCCGGATCGAGCCGGAGTTCGGCAGCGATTTCGGAGGCCGCCGGCCGGAGATCGAGGTGGAACGCCCGTGCAAGAAGCCCTGCCTCACCGCCGCTATTGGCGACAGCGCGGGATCGGCCGCCCAATTCGAACAGCAGCCGCGCCTCGCCCAGCGTATAGGCGCTGTGCGTCAAGGTCAGGTCGAGCAGCCCGATCAGGCGCGTGTAGAAGCGATTGAAGCCACGTATCTCCGCGACAAGGGCATTCCGCTCGGCCGGCATGTCGACCTCCTTCGGACGGACCGCTCCGTCAGGGCCATGATCGCCTATTATTTGACTTAGTCAATCATTAATGGAGACGCCGCCTATCTCGCACGTAAAGCTGGCGGATAGCGACCGGAGAGAGACCTTCGATGCACGTTGCGCGGTTGAATTTGGACGGCGATGCGCCAGACTCGACTCAAAGGATGGAGAGCGCGATGACCGATCGTACGGTGCAGGTACGCATATACGGCAAGGTGCAAGGCGTCAGCTACCGGGTTTGGGTGCGGCGCGAGGCGTCTGGACTTGGCCTTTCCGGTTGGGTGCGCAACGAAGTTGACGGCTCGGTGACAGCCTTGATTGCAGGGGCCGATGCGGCGGTCTCGACAATGATCGAATATCTTTGGCAAGGGCCGCCAGGGGCAGCAGTTTCGAAGGTCGATGTCGAGGAGATCGAGTCACGCAACATGTCCGCGGGTTTCAGGATTGTTGCCTAGCAAGGCATGATCCTGCTCATTCGCTTCCATCGCACAAATCTTCCATTGCCCTGCCCGGACATGCCTCGGTCCTTGAATTAATTGAACGTTTGTTTTATTGTCTGCGAAAAGGCGGCTTGTCATGGCGCGTACGACCGGTTCCGACGGAGAGAAGACCGAAGCTGCGGTCCGCGAGGCGGCGGTCAGCCTGATTGCGCGTCTCGGCTACGAGGCGATGTCGATGCGCCAGCTGGCGGCCGAGGTCGGCGTCCAGGCAGCGGCGCTGTACCGCTACTTCCCGACCAAGCAGGACCTTCTGTTCATGCTGATGCGTGAGCATATGGAAGGCTTGATCGAGGCGTGGCGCGCAACACGCCCTGTCGGCGCCGATCCGGCAGCGCGGCTTGCCGCTTATGTCGAAAACCACATCGCTTTCCATATCGAACGCCGCCACTCCACCCATGTCTCGAACATGGAGCTGCGCAGCCTGTCGCATGAAAAACTCACGCAGATCCTGCGCATGCGCACGGCCTACGAGAAGGAGCTGCGCGCCATCCTGCGCGACGGCGTCGAAGCGGGGTTATTCAGCATCGAAGACACCGGGCTCACCGCCATGGCGCTGATCCAGATGATGACCGGCGTCATCGTCTGGTTCCGGCCGGGCGAACGGCTGTCGATCGCCGAAGTCACCGCTACATATCTAGCAATGACAATGCGCCTTGTTGGAGCAAAGAGCGATGGCGCGTCAACGAGCTACGACGCCGCGCCTCTATTCGGGCGCGCAAAGGACGCTCTAGCAACTTGATTTCGCGCATGATCCCGATTTTCGCGGTCGTGCGCCGGGAGGAACGGCATGTACACGCAGACGCTCAACTTCGGGCTTGACGAAGACATCGAGGCGCTGCGCGACCTGGTGCGGCGCTTCGCCCAGGAAAAGATCGCACCGATCGCCGCCGAGATCGACCGCTCGAACGAATTCCCGGCACATCTGTGGGCGGAGCTCGGCGGGCTCGGCCTGCTCGGCATCACCGCCGATCCCGATTTCGGCGGCAGCGGCATGGGCTACCTCGCCCATGTCGTGGCGATGGAGGAGATTTCGCGCGCCTCGGCCTCGGTCGGCCTCTCCTACGGCGCCCATTCCAACCTCTGCGTCAACCAGATCAACCGCTGGGCGACGCAGGCGCAGAAGGAAAAGTATCTGCCTTCGCTCTGCAGCGGCGAAAAAGTCGGCGCACTGGCGATGTCGGAATCGGGTGCCGGCTCCGATGTGGTGTCGCTTCGCCTGCGCGCCGAAAAGCGCAACGATCGCTATGTGCTGAACGGCACCAAAATGTGGATCACCAACGGGCCGGACGCCGAGACGCTGGTCGTCTACGCCAAGACCGATCCGGAACTCAATTCGCGCGGCATCACCGCTTTCATCGTCGAAAAGGCTTTTGCCGGTTTTTCCGTGGCGCAAAAGCTCGACAAGCTCGGCATGCGCGGCTCGAACACCGGCGAGCTGGTGTTCGAGAATGTCGAAGTGCCGTTCGACAATGTGCTGCACGAGGAAGGGCGCGGCGTCGAGGTGCTGATGTCGGGCCTCGACTACGAACGCGCCGTGCTGGCCGGCGGGCCGGTCGGGCTGATGGCAGCGTGCCTCGACGTGGCGATACCTTACGTGCATGAACGCAGGCAGTTCGGTCAGCCGATCGGCGAATTCCAGCTGGTGCAAGGCAAACTCGCCGATATGTATGCGACGATGAACGCGGCGCGCGCCTACGTCTATGCCGTGGCCGCCGCCTGCGACCGCGGTGAGACGGCCCGCAAGGACGCCGCCGGCTGTATTCTGTTCGCCGCCGAAAAGGCAACGCTGATGGCGCTCGACGCCATCCAGCTTTTGGGCGGCAACGGCTACATCAACGACTACCCGACCGGCCGGCTTTTGCGCGACGCCAAGCTCTACGAGATCGGTGCCGGCACCAGCGAAATCCGTCGCTGGCTGATCGGGCGGGAAATCATGGTGGAGGGCGCCTGATGGCGCCTTTTTGAGATTTTGCCAGAAGCCGCACGATGTGGCACACTTCGGGATATGTGCCACAATCCAAGCGAGACGAACCATGGCGGGCAGAACGGGAAAGTCCGGATTTGACGAAGATCCGCAAGCACAGTTCGATGCCGGCGCTCGCAAAACGCCGCTTCGGGCTCCGGCGAAACGCGAGCGTGTCAAGCTTGGCGAGGGCGGGCGCTTCGTCATCCCTGCTGCGATGCGCGAGGAGATGGGCGTGAAGCCTGGCGAGGAGATGATCCTGCATGTCGAAAACGGCGAGCTGCGGGTAAGATCGTGGCTGCAGAATCTGCGACGCGTCCAGGCCGAATTGTCAGCGTTGAAACAGCCCGGTGAAAGCGTCGTCGACGAATTTCTGAAAGAGCGACGGGAAGAGCAGCGTCGAAGCGACAAGCGTCTCGACCGGCTTCACGCCGAAGGGACAACGGGAAAGCGGACGAAATGAAGCCCTACGTCATGGACAGTTCGGCGGCGCTCGCAATCCTGCTCAACGAGCAAGGCACCGATAATGCTTTGGGGTTCGCGCCGGATGCACAATGCAGTTCGGTCAATGCGGCCGAAATCATCGCCAAGCTGATCGACAAGGGACGCAGCATGGAACAGGCCGCGGACGACCTCGCCAGTCTCGGCATGCCGATCGCCGTTTTCGACGACGCGATGGGCATCGCCGCCGGGCAGCTTCGCCGATTGACACGGCATCGCGGCTTGTCGCTGGGCGATCGGGCTTGCCTGGCGCTGGCAATTCGCGAGAATGCCATTGCCGTCACCGCTGATCGCGATTGGGGCGACCTCGATGTCGGCTGCAAGATCGAGCTGATCCGGTAGCGCCATGCCCCCCCTCACCTCTCAGATGTCGTCCGCCTCCGATGCCTTCCGCACCAATGCCGAGCGCATGCGGGCGCTGGTCGCCGATATTGCTGAAAAAGCCGCCGCCATCGAGCGCGGTGGCTCGGAAGAGGCGCGTGAGCGGCACGTCTCCCGCGGCAAGCTCCTGCCGCGGCAACGCCTAGCCCAATTGCTCGATACAGGCTCGCCCTTCCTCGAAATCGGCCAGTTCGCGGCATGGTCGATGTATGGCGAGGACATCCCTTCGGCCGGCCTCATCGCCGGCATCGGCCGCGTCGAAGGCACCGAAGTGATGGTCGTCGTCAATGACGCCACGGTGAAGGGCGGCACCTATTATCCACTGACGGTGAAGAAGCATCTGCGTGCACAGGAGATCGCATTGCAGAACAATCTGCCTTGCGTCTATCTGGTCGATAGCGGCGGCGCCAATCTGCCCAACCAGGACGAGGTGTTTCCCGACCGCGATCATTTCGGCCGCATCTTCTACAACCAGGCCAACATGTCGGCCGCCGGGATTCCGCAGATCGCCTGCGTCATGGGCTCGTGCACGGCCGGCGGCGCCTATGTGCCTGCGATGTCGGACGAGACAATCATGGTGCGCAACCAGGCGACCATCTTTCTCGGCGGGCCGCCGCTGGTGAAGGCGGCCATCGGCGAGGACGTCACCGCTGAGGACCTCGGTGGCGCCGACGTGCACACAAGGCTTTCCGGCGTTGCCGACCATTATGCGCTCGACGACGAGCATGCGCTGGCCATATGCCGGCGTATCGTCAAAAACCTGAATCGGAACAAGAATGTAAGCCTTGCCTTACAGAAATCGATTCCGCCGCTTCACGATCCACATGAACTCTACGGCATCGTGCCGACGGATCTGCGCCAGCCCTACGACGTGCGCGAGGTAATCGCCCGCATCGTCGACGGCTCCGAATTCGATGAGTTCAAGCAGAATTACGGCACCACGCTGGTCACCGGTTTCGCCCATCTCAGCGGCATGCCGGTCGGCATCGTCGCCAACAATGGCGTGCTGTTTTCGGAAAGCGCGCTGAAGGGCGCGCACTTCATCGAGCTGTGCTGCCAGCGCAGGATTCCGCTGATTTTCCTGCAGAACATCACCGGTTTCATGGTCGGGCGAAAATACGAGGCCGGCGGCATCGCCAAGGACGGCGCCAAGCTGGTCATGGCGGTCGCCACCGCCAAGGTGCCGAAAGTAACGATGATCATCGGCGGCTCGTTCGGCGCCGGCAATTACGGCATGTGCGGACGCGCCTATTCGCCACGCTTCCTGTGGATGTGGCCGAATGCCCGCATTTCGGTGATGGGCGGCGAGCAGGCGGCAACGGTGCTGGCCGTGGTCAAGCGCGAAGGCATCGAGCGCAAGGGCGGGGAATGGAGCGCCGAGGAGGAAGCGAAATTCAAGAAGCCGATCCTGATGAAGTACGAGCATGAAGGGCACCCGCTCTATTCGTCGGCAAGGCTCTGGGACGACGGCATCATCGATCCGGCCAAGACCCGCGAGGTGCTAGCGCTCAGCCTTTCGGCCGCGCTCAACGCCGAGATCGAGGAGACACGCTTCGGCGTGTTCAGGATGTGAGATGAGCGAAACCGGCCAGAGGATTCGCATTCAAACCGGCGACATCACGAAGCTGGCGGTCGATGCCATCGTCAACGCCGCCAACACCTCGCTTCTCGGCGGCGGTGGCGTGGACGGCGCCATTCACCGCGCGGCCGGCCGCGAGCTTCTGGCAGAATGCCGGACATTGAATGGCTGCAAGGTCGGCGACGCAAAAATCACCAAGGGCTACAAGCTGCCCGCGCGCTACATCATCCATACGGTCGGGCCGGTCTGGCAAGGTGGCAGCAACGGAGAAGCCGAACTGCTCGCCTCCTGCTATCGCCGGTCGCTCGAAATCGCCGCCGCAAAGGACTGCCGGACGGTGGCGTTTCCAGCGATCTCGACCGGGGCCTACCGCTATCCGAAGGATCAGGCGACGCAAATTGCTGTCGGGACCGTGAGCGCCTTCATCGGCCAGAACATCGTTCCGGAAACCGTCATTTTCTGCTGCTTCGACGAGCCGACGGCCGAATTGTATCAGCGGGTCGTTACTTCACTCGGCAGGGTGTGACCCTGCGCGGGAGACAACCCACCACATCTCCAGACTATTTTTTGCTTCTCGATCTGGCCAGACGAAAGAATCACGGCTATTGATCATCGCAAATACCAATGGGGATTGGGCGAAGATGAGGCGGCGGGTTTTTCAGAGAACAACTGTGCATTTACTTGCAGGATTGCTTATATTAGTGACCCCTGGCATCGGCGCAGCGGAGTCGCTGGCGGGAAGCAAGGGCGAGACCCGTTTCTATCCCTATTTGCCGCAGAGCCCGAAGGATCCGTGTACCAGGGCCTACAAGGCCTATGTAGCGGCCGGCGGCCATTCAGCCTATGCAACCACTCCGTATTCCCGGGTGCGTTTTCTGTACATCATCTGCGGCTCGCGCTTGAATGCACCGTCACAGCAAGCTGCCGAAGAATTGGCGTTGAAATCCTGTCAGGCCGCCCGCAACAGTTACAGAGTTACAACAGGCGGCGGCTGCGAAATCGCTGCCTCCAAGTAGGCGAATATATTTCAGTGTTTGGGGTTCAAATGGGTTTGGCAATGAAATCTTTATCAATCAAGCGAGCAACCATGTCGGTACTTGCACTGCTTGTGGCCTCTGCACCGAATGTCGGCGCCGCCGAATCGCTGGCGGGAAGCAAGGGCGACAGCCGCTTTCCGGTCTATTTTGCACCGGGTACAATCGGAGGCTGCGGCAAGAATTACAAGGACTATGTGGCGGCTGGCGGTCACTCGGCCTATGCGATGACGCCATTCAACTGGGCAACCGAATTCACTATTTGCGGTGCTTATCTGAATGCAACATCCCAGAAGGCTGCGGAGGCGCTGGCGTTGAAATCCTGCCAGTCCGCGCGCAGCAAGTACAAGGTCACGACTGCAGGGGCCTGCGCCATAGCTGCCTCCAAATAGACCGACACTCGTCGGCCTTCGACGTATTCAATGGGTGGGAAAAATGAAATCTATAAGCGTCAAACAAGCAGTCTTCTCGCTGATAACCGGGTTGCTTCTAATCTCGAGCCCCAATGTCGGCGCGGCGGAATCGCTGGCTGGAAGCAAGGGCGACGTCCGCTTCTACCCGTATTTTCCGGCGACCGCGGATCGGCCATGCACCAAGGCATATAAGGCCTATGTGGCGGCCAGCGGCCATTCAGCTTATGCGACCACTCCGTATTCCCGGGTGCGTTCGTTGTACATCCTGTGCGGCTCGCGCTTGAATGCGCCCTCGCAAAAGGCTGCCGAGGATATGGCGATGAAATCCTGCCAGGTTACCCGCGACCGTTACAGGGTCACGACCGGGGGAGCTTGCGAAATCGCGGCCTCAAAGTAGGCAGGCCTCGCTTGCCTACCCTTTGACCGCCAGACTACAAAGCAGGGCATTGCCGCAGTTCGCGTGACGAGAATTCGCGCCGTTGGCGGCAGCTCTGCCTGTGGAGGCCCGATGTTCGCCAAGATCCTGATCGCCAACCGTGGCGAGATCGCCTGCCGGGTGATCCGCACGGCACGCAGGATGGGGGTGCGCAGCGTCGCCGTCTATTCCGACGCCGACGCTCACGCCCTGCATGTCGAAATGGCCGACGAAGCGGTGCATATCGGCGCCTCTCCCGCCAACGAAAGCTATCTGCGCGGCGACAAGATCATCGCGGCGGCCTTGGCCACAGGTGCCGAGGCCATCCATCCGGGCTACGGCTTTCTTTCGGAGAACCCTGATTTCGTCGACCAGGTGGTCGCGGCGGGGCTGATCTTCATTGGGCCGTCGGCGGCCTCGATCCGTGCCATGGGACTGAAGGACGCGGCCAAGCGGCTGATGGAAAAGGCCGGCGTGCCTGTCGTTCCGGGCTATCATGGCGAAGCGCAGGAGATCGTGTTGCTCGCCTCCAAGGCGCGCGAGATAGGCTACCCCGTACTGATCAAGGCGCGCGCCGGCGGCGGCGGCAAAGGCATGCGGCGCGTCGAGCATCCCGATGATTTTTCGGAAGCACTGTCGGGCGCGCGGCGCGAGGCGAAAGCCGCGTTCGGTGACGACCGCGTCTTGGTGGAAAAATATGTCGACAAGCCGCGCCACATCGAAGTGCAGGTGTTTGGTGACAATTTCGGCAACGCCGTGCATCTTCACGAACGCGACTGCTCGGCGCAGCGCCGCCATCAGAAAGTAATCGAGGAAGCCCCTGCCCCCGGCATGACGCCGGCACTGCGCAAGGCGATGACGGAGGCGGCGGTGAAAGCCGCCAAGGCAATCCACTATTCCGGCGCCGGTACCATCGAGTTCATCGTCGATGCCTCGCAAGGTTTGAAGGCCGACCGTTTCTGGTTCATGGAAATGAACACCCGCCTGCAGGTCGAGCACCCCGTCACCGAAATGGTTACCGGCATCGACCTGGTCGAGTGGCAGTTGCGGGTAGCCGCCGGCGAAAAACTGCCGAAGACGCAGAGCGAGATCGCGCTCTCCGGCCACGCCTTCGAGGCGCGCATCTATGCCGAGGACGCGGCAAGAGGGTTTTTGCCGGCGACCGGCACCTTGCACCATTTGAAATTTCCGCAGCCGGCACCGGAGGGTGCGACCATGCGCGTCGAAACCGGTGTGCGCGCTGGCGATGCGATTTCGCCGTTCTACGATCCGATGATCGCCAAGCTGATCGTTCATGGCAAGGACAGACGGACGGCGCTCATCGCGCTTGGCACGGCACTGTCGCAGACCGAAATCGCCGGCTCGACGGTCAACACTGGCTTTCTTGCCGCGCTGGCCGCTGATGCGGATTTTGCGGCGGGCGATGTCGATACCGGCCTGATCGCCAGGCACCAGCAGGCGTTGACGGCGGTTCCGCCGCCGAGCGGTGAGACGATTGCCGCCGCGGCACTTGCCGCGTCCGGTGCGCGCGACTTGCCGTCCTCGGACGATCCCTGGTCGTCACTGGCCGGCTATGCGCATTTCCACGCTGTAGCGCGGCGCACCCTGCTGAAGTTTGGCGAGCAGGAGATCGGCGCGCGCGTGTCGGTGCGGCCGGACGGGCGGTTCGAGGTGGCGCTGGATGCGCCCTATGACAGCGTCAATTCGCGGGATCTCCGCGCGGCGCCTCGCCTCGCCCGCTGGCCGGGTCACGTCACGGTCTTCGATGGCGCCATCGGCTACGGTTTTGCCGTGCCGGATCCGCTGGCCCGAGCCGACGAAGCCGCCGCCGCTTCCGGCAGCCTGCGCGCTCCAATGCCCGGCCTGGTCAAATTGGTGCGTGCAGCCAAAGGCGAGTCCGTGATCAAGGGCCAGCCGCTGCTGATCCTGGAGGCGATGAAGATGGAGCACACCATTGCCGCGCCCCATGACGGGGTTATCGCCGAGATTGCTGCCGAAGGCGCGCAGGTAACCGACGGCACAGTGCTGGTTCGCTTTGCCGAGGAACCTCAGTTGACTGCTGTTTCCCTATCCACGAAGTGATCTCGAACGCGTGACAAAGGCGTCGCCAAAAACAATATGGCCGGGTTTGACCCCGGCCATATTCGATTACAGCAGCGCGTCTTGCGGCGCCGCGGCCATCAAGGCTGGATCGGCGCGTATTTGCCGTCATGCCACTGGTTGATGTCGTAGCTGGCGTTTTTGAGGTCGCCTTTCTCGTCGAAGGTGACTGACCCGACAACCGTGCTGATCGGCTGGCCGTTCTTCAACGCTTCGGCGACCTTTGCCGGATCGTCGCTGCCGGCGCGTTTGATGCCTTCGGCGAAGGCCTGGATCACCGCATAGGAAAACAGCGTGAAGCCCTCCGGCACGAAGCCGCCGGCCTTGATCTTGGCGATGGCTTCCTTGGCTTCGGGCTTCGCCTGCGGATCCGACGGGAAGACGAACATGGTGCCTTCGCCGGCCGGACCGGCAACCTGCCAGAATTCCGGCGAAGCGATCGAGTCCGGCATGATCAACTGGAATTTGAGGTTCTGCTCCGCCGACTGACGCAGGATCAGGCCGGCTTCGGGGTGATAGCCGCCGAAATAGACGACGTCGGCTTTCAGCTCCTTGAGCTTGGTAACAAGAGCGGAATAGTCCTTCTCGCCAGCGTTGATGCCCTCGTAGAGGATTTCATTGAGACCGTTCTGGTTCATCGTTGCCTTCACGGCATCGGCCACGCCCTGCCCATAGGCGCTCTTGTCGTGCAGGATGACGACGTTCTTGCCGGCATATTTCTTGGCGATCCAGGGACCGATGAAAGCGCCCTGCGCATCGTCGCGCGTATAGAGGCGCATGATCGTCGGCCAGCCGGCTTTCGCCGCTGCGTCGGTCAACACCGGGTTCGAGGAAGCCGGACTCATCATCAGCGCACCGGCTTCGGCGTAGACAGCGGAGGCCGGGATGCTGGAGCCTGAGCAGGCGTGGCCATCGATGAACTTGACACCGTTGGCGATGATGCGGTTGGCGACCGAAACCGCCTGCTTCGGATCGCACTGGTCATCCTCGATGTCGAGCTTGACCTGGCGGCCGTCGACGCCGCCCGCCGCGTTGATCGCGTCGGCGGCGGCTTGCGCGCCCTGCTTGAACTGATCGCCGATGGTGGCAAGCTGACCGGTCATCGGTCCGACCACCGAAAAGGTGATGTCGTCGGCGAAGGCGACCGGCGCGGTCATCATCAGACCAAATATGGCGGCGCTCAAAATACTGAATTTCTTCATGGTGACACAACTCCTCCATTCTCGCGCGACCATCCCGGCCGCGCCTCTTCCAGAGTGGCGGGAGAATTTCATCCTTCACCGGAGCTGTCTAGGCGCATCGTCGGCGCTCGATTGGGCCTGCACACGCAGTCCCAAAGACAAAGCCGCGCCAGCCTTGTTCCGGCCGGTCGCAGCTTTTCTCATCGATCTCCCGAGGTATCCCCACCAGGATCCGCTCGCCTTCCCTGTTTGTACGGTTTATGGCGCGGCTCGTCCGCCGTGTTCTTGATCTTGTTGGCCCGGCCGTCTTGCGCGGCCTTGATTTTTCGGGCCCGGCCCTCTGCGCGGCCTTGACCCGAAGCGTCCCTGTTGTGAGGTCAGTACCCTTGTGAAGTCGATGCCGGCGAATTCAGTGCATCGTCATCCATTCGCGAGCTTCGCGCAGCGCCTTGGCGATCTCGACCTTCGACATGGCGGCAGACAATTCGGAGCGCAGTTCCGCGGCGCGGGCCGAACCCTTGATCGCGGCGATGTTGAACCATTTGTGGGCGGCGACGACATCGGTCTCGCAATCGCGGCCAGTCGCATACATCATGCCCAACTCGAAAAGAATATCGGCCTGGGCAGTTGCCCCCATGGCGCCGAAGCCGGCTTCAAGCATTTCAAAACGTGCCATTTCAAATCCCCTGTTCTGGCTCCCGAGAGCTGTCTCCGTCTGTCCCTCGGTGTCCTTGATTACCGTCGGGGGCGGCCGCTCTTTCGATGCTTTCGAGAATGCTCCGGAGGCTTGAATCCGTCGTTAAATGGCGTGCTTAATTTGAGGAAAACAAAGCTAAAACAAGAGGTAAACGCGAAAATTCGTTAAGGATACAAAGCCAGCAATCGCGCCGGTTTGCACAAGATTTGAAGAAAACTTGCGAGGCGCGGATCAAGACTCCGCTAACCACAGAAGACAAAGACGTGTGCGGCCCGTTTCATTTTTCGCCGGCGCGGCCGATCGGGAGCGGGCAAAGACCCGCAACCCTTCCGTCGCGGCACCGCTTTTGTTTTTCCGGGAGCTGGACTAGCTTACGTTTGCGTAAGGGGCAGACACCCGGGACGGAGCCCGATTGGACTTACCTGAGGGAGGAAAGACATGTTTCGACAAGTGAGCCTGGCCCTCGCGGCCGCAATAATGATGACCGGCGCGGCATGGGCCGATCCGATCGAAGGCAATTGGAAAACGCAAGCCGGATCGACTGCCGCCATTTCGGGTGGCGGCGGGGCATTTTCGATTACGCTCAAATCCGGCAAATTTGCCGGCAAGAACATCGGTTCACTGAAGATTGCCGGCGACAACAAATATGCCGGCACCATAACCGACCCGGAAACCGACAAGACTTATTCGGGCAAGGCTTCGCTTTCCGGCAGTTCGCTCAAGATGAGCGGCTGCGTGCTCGGCGGGCTGATCTGCAAGAGCCAGACCTGGCACAAGCTCTGATCGTGCCCTTCCTGCCGGGGTGAGCGGGGCCAGTCGGCCCCGTTTTCATGTTATCGGTCTCGCAGCCATGGCGTCGCCATGGGTCGCTGCACTCAACGCGGACCCTCTCAGAGATCATCAACCATTTTTGAACCCCAGATGAACGCCGGGATCAGAGCCGGTTCACGCTGGGCAAGGCATTGTCATGCGTGTTGAAGGAGACACCGCGCAATGCTTGCCCGCCGCTTCACCATCGTCTGCCTGCTGATGAGCCTGTTCGGCATGTTGTTCGCCGTCCTTGTCGCCGAAGCCGGCCGCCCGGCCCGCGCCTGGGACGTCGCCATTTCCTGCCGGCTCGGTTGCCCGAACCAGCTTCGCCACTGAAACGACAAAGAGCTGAACCTTTAGAGAAAAGCAAAACGCCAATGAACCGCCTCGCCGCCAACACCCTCAAGACGCTTCGGCTGCTGCCGCGCGCGGCGCTCATCCTGACTGTTCTTTCGGTACCGGTACTGGCGGTGCCGACGATGCGCACCAATGCCGGCTCGACGATCGAGGCGCCTGCGTTGAGGAAGTCAGGCCTCGGCTTTGTGCTGCTGGTTAGCCTTCAGCGCGGTTAGCAGACCGAAAAACGCCGACAGCGCGTATTGAGGCCGCCTTACCCCCTCCCAACCGCGCGTCCAACTCTCTATATTGGGTCATGGAAAAGCGAATCTATCCCCAAGCCATTGAATCGGTGGTCACGCCGGAGCCGTTTGGCCGGCAGAGCTTCAACGACGCCAAGAAGGCGGTCGCCGCCTTGCAGGTGCTTTACGACCGCAATACCAAGTTCCTGCGCGATTCATTTACCGCGCTCGCCGCTGGCGGTGACAACAACAAGCGCTACCGGGCCTTCTATCCGGAGATCGGCGTCACCACGAGTTCCTTCACGCAAATCGACTCGCGGCAGGCCTATGGCCACATGCCGACGCCGGGGCATTTCTCAACCACCGTCACCCAGCCTGCTCTTTTCGAAAGCTACCTCACCGAACAGCTTCGGCTGATCATGCGCAATCACGGCGTTCCCGTCACGGTTTCGGAATCGACCACTCCCATCCCGCTGCATTTCGCCTTCCTCGAAGGCACGCATGTCGACGGCACTGCTGCCGAGCGCATCAAACGGCCGATCCGTGACCTGTTCGACGTGCCGGATCTCGACGGCACCGACGACCAGATCGCCAACGGCACGTTCGAAGTGGCATTGGGCGAGGCACGGCCGCTGGCGCCGTTCACCGCGCAACGGATCGACTATTCGCTGCACCGGATGTCGCATTATACGGCGACCAGTCCCCAGCATTTCCAGAACTTCGTGCTGTTCACCAACTACCAGTTCTACATCGACGAATTCGTCGCCCGTGCACGCGAATTGATGGCCAATGGCGGTGATGGATATGTCGAGTTCGTCGAGCCGGGCAACATCGTGACCAAAGCAGGGGACGGCGCGCCCGGTGAGGGTGCTGCGCCCCCTCGCCTGCCGCAGATGCCGGCCTATCATCTGAAGAAGCCGAATCATGGCGGCATCACCATGGTCAATATCGGCGTTGGGCCTTCCAACGCCAAGACGATCACCGACCATATTGCGGTGCTCCGGCCGCATGCCTGGGTGATGCTCGGCCATTGCGCCGGCCTTCGCAACACGCAGGCGCTCGGGGATTATGTGCTGGCCCATGCCTATGTACGAGAAGACCATGTCCTCGACGACGATCTTCCGGTCTGGGTGCCGATCCCGCCGCTAGCCGAAATCCAGGTGGCTCTGCAGGAAGCGGTCGCCGAGGTCACCGGGCTTTCCGGATATGATCTCAAGCGCATCATGCGCACTGGCACCGTCGCCACTATCGACAACCGCAATTGGGAGCTGCGCGACCAGCGCGGGCCGGTCCAGCGGCTGTCGCAGTCACGGGCGATCGCGCTCGACATGGAATCGGCGACGATCGCCGCCAACGGCTTCCGCTTCCGGGTGCCCTATGGCACGCTGCTTTGCGTATCCGACAAGCCGCTGCATGGCGAATTGAAGTTGCCGGGCATGGCGACCGAGTTCTACAAGCGGCAAGTAGCGCAGCACCTGACCATCGGCATCAGGGCGATGGAGAAGCTGGCTGAAATGCCGATGGACCGACTGCATTCGCGCAAACTCAGGAGCTTTTCGGAAACTGCCTTCCAGTAAATGCCGAATCGCATGTGTCTGTCCAGGTCAGGACATTTCGTCATCTTGATTGAGCCGCACTTCTGCCGATAGACAAGGCGATGGCACGTGTTCGGGACATGACGGTTGCGCTGGCATTCGTCGCAATGCTTGCACTCTCGGCCGCGCTGGTGGCCGGGTTCTTCGGATCGCTGCATCCGGCCCTCGATTCCTTTGCTCATTTCCGCGTCCATTTTTCGGTGCTGATGGCGCTTTGCGCGCTGCCGCTGCTCGCCACCTCGTTTCGCCTGCAGGCCGCGGCCGCATTGCTGTTTGCGATAGCCTCCTTTGCCACCACGCCGAATGCCTTGCCGCTTTCGCGGCTATGGCAGGTGCAGGCCGCCTACGAAGCCAAACCCGGTGACGAGCCAGTCTACCGCCTGCTGCAGATGAACCTCAGGTTCAACAATCCAACGCCTGAGAAGGTGCTGTCGCTGATCGGCCGGACCCAGCCTGATGTGATCACCCTCGACGAGGTGTCCGAGATGTGGAAGGCAAAGCTTGGGCTGCTATCAGGCGCCTATCCCCACCGGATCCTCTGCCCATATCCCAATGGCGTGTTCGGCGTTGCGCTGCTGTCCAGACGACCGTTTGCCATAGGCACGGAGCCGCACTGCGACAGCCGCGGCGCGATGGCGATCGCCACGGTCGATTTCGGCGGAACCGACGTCGATGTCGCCGCCATCCACCTCACCTGGCCATGGCCGCACAACCAATCACGGCAGATTGGAGGGTTGTCTGACGAAATCGCCTCACTTGGCGAGACGTCGATCCTGGCAGGCGACTGCAACGCAGCGCCATGGAGCGCCGCTGTCCGGCGCGTCGCATCGCTTGGCAAGCTGACTGTAATGCCGTCGGTCGGGCCGACCTGGCTCTACAGAAGGCTGCCGGATTTCCTGCGCTTCGCCGGACTGCCGATCGACCAGGTTTTCAGCAAGGGCGCCATTGTTATCCATTCGGCGTCGACCCTTGAGGACACCGGCTCAGACCATCTGCCGGTGCTGGTGGAGTTTTCGCTTCGGTCGGATGAACAAAAGCCGCTCGACGAGCACCAGACGGCGACCGCGCTTGCGGCGCTGCCTGGCGGGACGCGAAGCTGAAAATCCGCAGTCCAATCTCGACCTGGCTTATTACTGGCCCACAAAAGCGCGGATGAGGTGCTCGACAGGGCCGCCGTCGCGATGCTCGTGCGCATCGAAGCCGATCTGCTTTGCCTCGTATTCGGCATAGATGGCATTGATCCGGCGCTTTGCCTCGCGACGTGCCTCGAAACAGTGCGGGTCATCACCGACTGTCAGCCCTCGAACCGACTTTTCGGTGGCCCGCATCATCTGTCTGGCGATGCGGCCATGGGTCTCTTCATGGGCGCGGACGCCAGCGAAGAACCGCTTCCAGCGCTTCTGCAGCGCAGGCGACGTGGCTGAGACCAGTTTGGGATAGGTATAGAAGAGATTGAGCGTCCCGTTGGCCTGGCGCAGGCGGCAGACGCCGTTTTCCCGATGGGCGTCGAAGGTCCAATCATCGACGCTGTAGCCGGTCTGCGCGATGGCGTGGGTCATGAAGCCGTGCTTCGGCCCACTGCGATCCATGGCCTCGATCAGGGCCGCGCCGGTGGTTCCGGCAATGTTGTAAGTTCGTGTCTTGACCAGCACCTTAGTGCCGGCCAAGGCTGCAGGGGCGCACAATGCCCCGATCGCCACAACGCTCGTCAGAACTGCCAGGCGCATTTTTCCTTCCTCCCTGTCGCCGCAGAAAGGAAACACAGGCAGGCGGTTTATTCAACAATCCTACGGTTGCGCTGCTCCTCATCTTGTTTAGTCCGGAGCAAATCTTGTGACTTACATGTTCTGGTAGACCGGGCCCTCGCCGCCCTGTGGCGGCACCCAATTTATGTTCTGGTTCGGGTCCTTGATATCGCAAGTCTTGCAGTGCACGCAGTTCTGCGCGTTGATGACGAAGCGCACATCCTTGGCCGCAGCATCGGCGGCGGCATTGCCATCCTTGTCGACCCATTCGTAGACGCTGGCCGGGCAGTAACGCGTCGAGGGTCCCGCATAGACGTCATGCTCAGAGCGCTTCTGCAGGTCCATGTCGGCGACGAGCAGATGCACCGGCTCGTTCTCCTCGTGGTTGGTGTTGGACAGGAACACCGACGACAGCCGGTCGAAGGTCAGTACCCCGTCCGGCTTCGGATAGGCGATCTTCTGGTGCGCGGCGGCCGGTTCCAACGTGGCATAGTCGGCCCTGCTGTGCTTCATCGTGCCGAAGGGCGAGAAGCCGAACAGCGTGTTCAGCCACATGTCGAGGCCGCCAAGGCCGACGCCGACAATGGTGCCGAAGCGCGACCATAGCGGCTTGACGTTGCGCACTTTCTTCAGGTCCTTGCCGATATCGGTGGCGCGCCAGGCGGCCTCGTAGGAGGCCAGCTCGTCATTGGTGCGGCCGGCGGCTATCGCATCACAGACATGCTCGGCCGCCAGCATTCCGGAGAGCACGGCATTGTGCGAGCCCTTGATGCGCGGCACGTTGACGAAGCCGGCCGCGCAGCCGATCAGCGCACCGCCGGGGAAGGACAGTTTCGGCACCGACTGCCAGCCGCCTTCGGTGATGGCGCGGGCACCATAGCCCAGCCGCTTGGCACCCTCGAAGGTGCCGCGGATCGCCGGATGGGTCTTGAAGCGCTGAAACTCGTCAAAGGGCGACAGATAGGGGTTCTTGTAGTTCAGGTGAACGACGAAGCCGACTGCCACCTGGTTGTCCTCGAGATGGTAGAGGAAGGAGCCGCCGCCGGTCTTCATATCGAGCGGCCAGCCGAAGGAATGCTGGACAAGGCCCGGCCGGTGGTTTTCCGGTTTGACCTGCCAGAGTTCCTTGAGGCCGATGCCGTATTTTCCGGGCTCGCGGCCGTCGGAAAGGTGGTATTTGGCGATCAGTTGCTTGGCCAGCGAGCCGCGCGCGCCCTCGCCGATCAAGACATATTTGCCCATCAGCGCCATGCCCGGCGCAAAGCCCGGACCGTGCGTGCCGTCCTTCTCGACGCCCATGTCGCCGGTGACGACGCCGGTGACCGCACCGGCCTCATTGTAGAGCAGGCCGACCGCGGCAAAGCCCGGATAGATCTCGACGCCCAGCGCCTCGGCCTTGGTCGCCAGCCAGCGGCAGACATTGCCGAGCGAGACGATATAGTTGCCGTGATTATTCATCAGCGGCGGCATCAGGATATTGGGCAGACGGAACGAACCGGCGGGGCCGAGAACCAGGAAATGGTCGTCGGTGACCGGTGTCCTGAAGGGATGACCCTCCTCTTCGCGCCAGCCGGGCAGCAGCCGGTCGATGCCGATCGGATCGACGACGGCGCCGGACAGGATGTGCGCGCCGACTTCGCCGCCCTTTTCCAGCACGACGACGGAAAGCTCGGGATTGACCTGCTTGAGACGGATCGCGGCGGCGAGGCCGGCCGGGCCGGCGCCGACGATGACCACGTCGAATTCCATGCTTTCGCGTTCGATATCGCTCATCGATCCCTCACTGGCTCGCTATTCCCGGCATCTTGCTGGCTCACGCGCTGCATAGCGCATCAAATAGCGACGGGAAACCGGCGCGGACGTGACAATACCGATTTCGTCAAAAAGTCGCGTCCTGCCGCACAGATTCGCGGTGACGAGCATCAATCTTCAATCCTATTCCGTTTGCACAGATATGTCGCACTGATGTTTTTAATTGTTCGACGGCTTGCTTATCGGCCATACTTCCCGCCATGCGCATATTCGGGCCGGCTGGCTTTTCATCGACGCGCTTTTTTTTCACGCCCGGCCGGTTTTGCCGTGCGGCGCTCTTGGCGCTTCTGCCACTGACGGCCCTCGATGCCCGTGCCGAGCAGCAACTGGTCTGGGCGACCGGCGCCTATTCCTTTTCCGACGAGCGCGGCGGTTTCCGCATCACCGGGGCTTCCGGCATCGGCACGAAAGAGGATCCGCTGGTCATCACCGAAGAGCTGAATTCAGCGACGCCGGTAACGCTGGCCATTCGCACGACAAGGCCGATCCAGCCGTTCGGCAAGGCGGGAGACTTCGCCAATGGTCTGATGTATATGCGCATCGACGTGCTCAACAATAGCGGCCAAGCCTGGGTCGAGTTCCAGTTCGAACTCCAGGAGATCCTCGACCAGCCGAGCGTGTTCGGCGACGGCCTGTCGTTCGACCAGCGCAACAAAACGCCCGAAAATATCTGGTCGAGCAGCTACGCCGATTTCGACCGCAATTTCGAACCGTATGACCGCCTGCTGTTCAAGAACGGCAAGATCGACCCGCTGAAGACCGCCAGCTTCTATTTCCTGATCACCGACTACACGCCGCGCTGGACGTTCTATCTGGTGCAGGATCCGCGCATACCGTCGAGCTGAACTTGCAAATTCAAGCTCCGCGTCCGAATGTGAAACCATGACTGCCGCCCCCCACACTAGCCGAGCCGATCTCGCCGAGCTGCTGGCCTTCTACGCCAGCGCCGGCGTCGACGAGGCACTTGAAGAACAGCCGGTAAACAGGTTTGCAGAAGCCAGGCCGCCCGAGCGGGTGCCTGCGGCGGCCGCTCTGCCGGCCGGTGAAAATGCATCGCCTCATCGCTCGACGAGCGTGTCGCGCGCCGAAATGGGCGAGAGACCGAATACGGCACCGGCAGTGCGAACGTCCCCGGCCATGTCAACGGTGCCCGACGAGGCGCAGGCGGCATTGGCGCGGCAACTGGCGAGATCGGCGGCAAACCTCGACGAGCTTCGCCAGCACATGGCGGCATTCAACGGCTGCAATCTTAAATTCACCGCCAAGAACCTGGTGTTCGCCGACGGCAATCCGACTGCCGCGGTGATGCTGGTCGGCGAAGCACCGGGCCGCGACGAGGATATAGAGGGCTTGCCGTTCGTCGGCCGCTCGGGCCGGCTGCTCGACCGCATGCTGGCCGCGATCGGTCTTGACCGGACATCTGCCTACATCGCCAACGTGATTCCCTGGCGGCCGCCGGGCAACCGCACGCCGACGCCGCACGAGACCGAGATCTGCCGGCCGTTCATCGAGCGGCAGATCGAACTGGTCAATCCGAAGGTGCTGGTCAATCTCGGCGGCCCGTCGGCAAAGACCCTGCTCAACACCTCCGAAGGCATATTGCGGCTGCGCGGCAACTGGCGCGTCCACACGACCCCGTCTGGCGTCGCCATTCCCGCCATGCCGACCCTGCATCCGGCCTATTTGTTGAGAACGCCGGCGCATAAGAAGCTGGCGTGGCGGGATTTCCTCGAAGTGAAGGCGAAGTTGCGGGCACTTGGGTAACGGTGCAGAACGCGTCTTCCGTCCTCCCCTTGCGAGGAAGGAAGGGCGGCATCATGACCTCGCAGGTAATTGAAATGCGCCCACTGCCGGCCTAGTCATCTCGTTATGACAGCAGCCCAGATTTCCGCCGGCAGTCTCATTCGCGAATGGCGTACACGCCGGCGCATGAGCCAGCTCGACCTCGCCATGGAGGCCGAGATCTCGCAGCGGCATCTGAGTTTCGTTGAAAGCGGCCGCGCCGCACCCTCGCGTGACATGGTGCTGCATCTGGCGGAGCAGCTTTCGATCCCGCTCAGGCAGCGCAACCAGCTGCTGCTGGCCGCCGGCTTTGCCCCGAGCTTCAGCGAACGACCACTTGACGATGCCTCGATGGCACCGGCGATGGCGGCGGTCGAGACCGTGCTCAAGGCGCACGAGCCGTTCCCGGCGCTTGCCGTCGACCGGCATTGGAACCTGGTGTCGGCGAACGCCGCCATCGGCCCGTTCCTCGCCAATGTCGCCGACGCCTCACTGCTGAAGCCGCCGGTCAACGTTTTGCGCCTCAGCCTGCATCCCGGCGGCATCGCGCCGCGCATCGTCAACCTTGCGGAATGGCGGACGCATCTTCTGGAGCGGCTGAAGCGGCAGAACGACGCTGCCGCCGATCCGGTTCTGGTCGAGCTCGAGCGCGAGCTTCGGGCCTATCCGTCCGGCCTTAAAAGCAGCCGGCCGGCGCCGGTCGAGCCGAACGCGATTGTCCATCCGCTCAAGCTTGCCCATGGCGACGCGGTGCTGTCGTTCATCAGCACCATCACCGTGTTCGGCACGCCGCTCGACGTGACGCTGGCGGAGCTGGCGATCGAATCTTTTTTCCCCGCCGACGAGCAGACGCGGGCGGTGCTGATGCGGCTGGCGAAAGAGCGGACCGACGCAGCGGGCTGATCACCCTTCCGGCGCGACGGCCTTGCGGGTGCGGGTGCGTTCGAGACCCAGCTGGCGCTCGCGCCAGATGATGAAAATCCCCGCCGCAACCACGATCATGCCGCCGACCAGCATGTTGATCGTGGCGATATCGCCAAAGACCAGATAGCCGACGACGACGCCGAGGATCATCGAAGTGTATTCGAACGGTGCTACGACGGAAGCCTCGGCATGGCGATAGGCCGAGGTCATCAGGATCTGGCCGAGCCCGCCGCAAAAACCCGCGGCAATCAGAAGCCCCGCCTGTGCTGGCGTCAGCGCCTGCCAGCCGAATGGCAGCGAAAGCAGCGCCATGACGCTCGCGGTTACCGAAAACCACAGCACGATGGTCGCCGTCCGCTCGCTCTGGACGAGGTTGCGAACCAGGAGCATGGCGATGGCCGAGATCGCCGCGGCTATCAGGGCGGCGATGACGCCAAGCACCTCCTGATCGCCAAGGGCAGCGCCCGAACTGAGCAGCGTCAGTTCCGGCCACGAGATGATCAGCACCCCGACCAGGCCGACGGCAACCGCACTCCAGCGATAGATGCGGATGGCTTCGCCGAGGAAGATCGAACTGAACACCACGACCAGCAGCGGCTGCGCGTAGTTCAGTGTGATCGCCTCCGGCAGCGGCAGCCGCGTCAGCGCGAAGAAGCCGAGCCCCATGGCACAGACACCGACGACGCCGCGCGCAATGTGGTTGAGCGGGCGCTTTGTCGAAAAGGCGGTTCCGAGTTTTCCCTGGAAGGCGAGGAAGGCGATGATCGGAAAAATGGCAAAGAAGGAGCGGAAGAAGACGATCTGGCCCGCCGGGACGGTGCCTGCCGCCTTGATGCAGGACGACATGCCGACGAAGACCGCCACCGATACGATCTTGAGCAAGATCCCGGTCAGCGTGCTGTGCTCGCCGGCAAGGTCGCCAACTGCAAGCACTGGCAAATCCGGTCTGGCTGTCACGCCCCTTTTGCTTCCTCGATCGCCGGCGTTGCCGGCATGTCGATATGCCTGATGCCGTAGGTGCGGTAGTGCGCGTCGGTCACCGCATTGAGCGCGGCAGGCGTCGACCCGATCGTACCCGCCTCCCGCGCGCCCTTGATGAAGGCCACATCCTCGCGACGCAACACAGAGGCGCTCGTTCCGAATTTCGGCGTGACGACGGTCATGGAAGCCTCGCGATGATGCTTGGGAAATGATCGCCTGAAATAGACGTCGCTGCAGTTTTGTCGAGGGAACGTTTCGTGTAAAGAGCGCAGACTTCAAATTATTTGGACCAGCGGACCGCCCGCCGCTCCCGGATCGACAGGAAAAATCAAGGAATGCGCACAGATACCGGCCAGGTCTTCAAGCTCGAAGACTATCGCCCCAGTGATTATCTCATTCCGGAAACCAGCCTGACTTTCCGCCTTTCGCCTGAAGCAACGCATGTGACCGCCGTGCTGACGGTCGAACGCCGCGACGGGATTGCGGCGTCGGTGCCACTGGTGCTGGATGGCGACGGGCTGACGCTCCGCAGCATCGCCATCGACGGCCAGGAACCGAGCCCTGCGGATTTTCTCGCCACGCCCGATCAACTGACAATCATCAGCCCCCCTGCGACAAGGTGCTTCCAGCTGAGAATTGAAACCGTGTTGGCGCCGGCGCAGAACGAAGCGCTAATGGGCCTCTATCGCTCGAGCGACGTCTATTGCACACAATGCGAGGCCGAAGGCTTTCGCCGCATCACTTATTTCCTCGACCGTCCCGACATCCTGTCGGTCTACACGGTCCGCATCGAAGCTCAGCGCCGTGAGGCGCCGCTGCTTTTGTCCAACGGCAACCCGGCCGATGGCGGCGAGCTTGCCGGCGGCTGGCACTATGCGGTCTGGAACGACCCCTTCCCCAAGCCGTCCTATTTGTTTGCGCTGGTGGCGGGCGACCTCGGCAAGATCTCGGACAGTTTTGTCACCCTGTCTGGCCGCAAGGTCGAGCTCGGAATCTATGTCGAACCGGGCAAGGAGAGGCTCGCCGGCTACGCCATGGACGCTTTGAAACGGTCAATGAAATGGGACGAGGAGGCATTCGGCCGCGAATACGACCTCGATGTCTTCAACATCGTCGCCGTGTCCGACTTCAATATGGGCGCAATGGAGAACAAGGGCCTCAACATCTTCAACGACAAGTACGTTCTTGCCGACCAGGAAACTGCGACCGACGCCGATTTCGCCAATATCGAAGCCATCATCGCGCATGAGTATTTCCACAATTGGACAGGTAACAGAATCACTTGCCGCGACTGGTTCCAGCTTTGCCTGAAGGAAGGGCTGACGGTTTTCCGCGACCACGAATTCTCGGCCGATCAGCGCTCGCGCGCCGTCAAGCGCATCGCCGAGGTGCGTACGCTGCGCGCCCATCAGTTTCCCGAGGACCAAGGGCCGCTGGCGCATCCGGTCCGGCCTCGCCGCTACCGCGAGATCAACAATTTCTACACGGCGACGGTCTACGAAAAAGGCTCGGAAGTCGTGCGCATGATCCATACCATCCTCGGCGCCGAGACGTTTCGCGCCGGCATGGACCTCTACTTCGAACGTCACGACGGCCAGGCGGCGACGATCGAAGACTTCATCAAAGTGTTCGAAGACGTCTCAGGTCGCGACCTGTCGCAGTTTTCGCTGTGGTATCATCAGGCCGGTACGCCGAACCTGACCGTCAGTTCGGCGTATAATCCGGCGGCGCGGGAATTCACGCTCGAAATCGAGCAGTCGGTGCCGCCAACACCGTCAGAAAGCCGCAAGCGGCTGATGCACATTCCGCTTGCCTTCGGCCTGGTTGGCGCCGGTGGCGAGGCAATAGCCCACAGCGGCGCCGAAGGGGCGAATGTCGAGGACGGTGTCATCCATATCCGCAAACGCCGCCATGTCGTCAGGTTTTCCGGGATTGCCGAGCGTCCAGCCATGTCGCTCAACCGCGGCTTTTCGGCGCCGGTGACGCTTTCGGTCGAGCAGCGGCCCGACGACCAGTTTTTTCTGGCTGGCCACGACAGCGACGCCTTCTCGCGCTGGCAGTCGTTCAACACTCTTTTGACCGATGCGCTGATTGCAGCCTTCCGCCAGATCCTGGACCACAGGCAACCCGAGTTCAGCGCCCGGCTGACCGGGCTTGCCGGCAAGACAGCCGGCGACGAAGCGCTCGAACCCGCCTATCGGGCGCTGGCGCTGGCGCTGCCCGGCGAGGCCGATATCGCCCGCGACATCGGCAAGAACATCGACCCCGACGCCATTTTCGCGGGGCGCGAGGCGCTGGCGGTTGCGATCGCCGAGGCCAACCGCGAGATATTCTCCAACCTTTACGATCGGCTCGCCGACAATGGTCCGTTCAGCCCGGACGCGGCCAGTGCCGGGCGGCGTGCACTGCGCAATGTCCTGCTGGATTATCTCTGCTTGCTCCCGGGAGGTGCGGAACTCGCTGCCCGGCACTTCCAGTCGGCGACCAACATGACCGACCGGGCCGCGGCGTTGACCGTGCTTGCGCACCGTCACCACGGCTCACCGGAGGCGACCAAGGCGCTGGCGGATTTCGAGGCGAAATATGCAACCGATCCGCTGGTCATGGACAAATGGTTCCAGACCCAGGCCAGCGTGCCCGGCCCGCAAACCATGGACGCGGTGCGCGCCTTGACCAGCCACCCGGCTTTCTCGATGGCCAACCCGAACCGGGTACGGGCACTCATCGGTACGTTTTCCAGCGCCAACCAGACCGGCTTCCATCGCGCCGACGGCCAAGGCTACCGGCTTTTCGTCGAAACGGTGCTGCAGGTCGAAAAACGCAACCCGCAGGTGGCCGCCAGGCTGGCGACGGCGCTCAGGTCGTGGCGCTCGCTCGAACCGGTGCGGCAGGCCAAGGCAAGGGAGGCGTTGCTTTCGATCGCCAATACCGAGAAGCTGTCGGCCGATTTGCGAGACATCGTCGAGCGCACCCTGGCGTAAGCGACCTCCCGTTCTCCCCTTGTGGGAAAAAGGGAAGACCACCCGAAAACCCCATTATTTTAGTCGATTTTTAATCTTTTTTCGCCGCGCCTCTGGACAAGGCGAATCACCTTTGATTCTTTAGTGACGATTCGGAAGTGCGGCGTTGCCGGATCGTCAAGCGGGACAGAAAATCGGGGAGTGCCATTTATGGCGAAGGCGGACGCGTGGGGCGCGCCCGGTGGGACGGCGTTTGAGCGTCGCGAGGCGCGAAGCGACGGTCTCGCGGGCAATACGCGGCTCATCGCCGAACCTGCCTACCGACGGCTGCTGGCAGCCGAGCCGCTGTTGCGGCGATCGATCCCGGCCCTCATCATCATGTTTCTGTTGATCATCGCAGTACTGCGCTTTCTGTCGCTGATGAACGAGCGCGACGAGATCGAGCGCGACGCCAAGGCGATCCTTGCGCTGGCCGCCGGCCAACTGGCCAGTTCGATCGCCGACGCGACCATGATTTCCGCGCCCGGCGCGATCCAGGACCTGCTGGAGAGCACCGGTCGTCAGGGCGCGATGGGCCGAAGCCACGTACTGGCGATCACCGATAGCGCCTTCAAGATCATTGCCGTATCGCCGCAGTCGATGCACTGGGAGGGGCGATCGCTCGATGGCGTCGTGCAGGGCGGGCAGCCGCTGTTCATGTTCGGCGACCGCGCCGGGGTAATAGAGGTCAACATCGGCGGACAGGACTGGTACGCGGCAGTGAGCCTGGCGAATGGCCGAAGGGGTGCCGCGGCAGCGTTCGTGCCGCAGGAGGCAGTTTTTGTCGCCTGGCGCAAGACGGTCTCACTCAACGTCACGCTGTTCGTGCTGACGGCCGGCGTGCTGATCATCATCCTCTACGCCTATTTCGGCCAGGCGGCGCGCGCCCAGGCCGCCGATCGCATCTATCTCGAAGCCCACCAGCGCATCGACATGGCGCTGGTGCGCGGCCGCTGCGGCCTGTGGGATTGGGACATGGTGCGCGGCAAGATGTACTGGTCGCGCTCGATGTACGACATGCTGGGCTACGAGCCTTGTGACACGATGCTGTCGTTCGGCGAAGTCGATGAAATCATTCATCCCGAGGACGGCGATTTGTTCGAACTCGCCAACAGGATCGTCGCACGCGAGATCGACCATATCGACCAGGTGTTCCGGATGCGCCATGCCGACGGGCAATGGGTTTGGATGCGCGCAAGAGCACACGTTATCGACCCGGAAGCGCCGGAGATCCAGCTGATCGGCATCGCCGTCGACGTCACCGAGCAGCGGCATCTGGCGCTGCGCTCCGAAGCGGCGGACCTGCGCCTGAGGACGGCCATCGAAAACATCAACGAATCTTTCGTGCTGTGGGATTCGTCCGAGCGCCTGATCATGTGCAATTCCAAATACCAGCAGGACAACGGCCTGTTGGATCGCGACGTGATGCCGGGCGCTCCGCGCGCCGTTCTGGAGGAACGCATGCTGGCCTTTGCCTCGGAGCGGCGGCTTGCCAACACCAACGGACCGCAGGGAGGCGTGACCTTCGAGCGCCAGCTTGCCGACGGCCGCTGGCTGCAGGTGAACGAGTTGCGGACAAGGGACGGCGGTACCGTCTCTGTCGGCTCCGACATCACCCAGATCAAGCTGCACCAGGAGAAGCTGGTCGACAGCGAGCGCCGGCTGATGGCGACAATCCATGACCTCAGCCTTGCCCGCCGCGCGGAAGAAGAACGGGCTCGTGAGCTCGTCGAACTCAATCGCAAATACATGAAGGAAACCGAGCGCGCCGAAGCGGCGAACCGGGCCAAATCCGAATTCCTGGCCAACATGTCGCACGAGTTGCGCACCCCGCTCAACGCGATCATCGGCTTCTCGGAACTGATGGAACGGCGGCTGTTCGGGCCGCTGGGTTCGCCGCGCTACGAAGAGTATGCCACCGACATCAACGGCAGCGGCAAATATCTTCTCGGTGTGATCAATGACATCCTCGACATGTCGAAGATCGAGGCCGGCCAGTTCGCCCTGGATCAGGAAGAAATCGATCTCTGCCCGCTCATCAGGGAGACGGTTCGCGTCGTCTCTCTGCAGGCGGCGGAAAAGTCGATCACCGTCGAAACCCGCATCGCCGATTCGCTGACGCTGTTCGCCGACCGCAGGGCGATCAAGCAGATCCTCATCAACCTTCTGTCCAATGCGGTGAAGTTCACCGGGCAAGGCGGCCACATCTCGGTCAGAGCCCGCAGCATTTCCAGCGCGCTGATCCTGACGATCGAGGACAATGGCTGCGGCATCCCGAAGGCGGCGCTGAGCAAGCTCGGGAGGCCATTCGAACAGGTGCAAAACCAGTTCTCCAAGAGCCATGCCGGCTCCGGCCTCGGCCTCGCCATCTCCCGCTCGCTGGCCGAGCTTCAGGGTGGCGCGTTGAAGATCCGCTCGACCGAAAGCGTCGGAACGATCGTCTCGGTACGCATCCCGATCAAGAAAGCGGCGCAAGCGGTCAGGGCCGCTGCCTGAATGACTTCGTGACCAGGCCCAGCATGATCAGTCGAACATGCGCTTGCGCGTCGCTTGGGAACTTTCCCTTGATAAGTCTATCTATTTTATCTATTTTAGATAAAGAAAGGAGGGCGTGTGATGCGAGTGACTTCAACGGAATTCCAGCAGAATGTCGGACGCTTTCAGGATGCCGCCCAGCGCACGCCGGTTGCAATCACAAAGAATGGGCGGACCCATACAGTACTCCTGTCAGCGGCTATGTTCGAGGTTTTGGTCAGAGGACGGGTCGCCCGCCCGGTCGAGGAATTGGACGACGAGACGCTGAACGCCATCGGCGAAAGCGCCGTCCCGACCCAATACGGCGGACTTGATGCGGTGCTCAAAGACTGGAAGCCGTGAGCCTCCCAAAGCCTATCCCCGGTCTGGTGATTTCCTATTCCTACCTCTGGGCGAGGAAAACAAAAAAGGCGCGGAGGAAGGCCGCAAGAGCCGGCCCTGCGCAATTGTCGCCGCCCGTCGCATCGTGGAGGGGCGTGAAGTTGTAACGGTGGTTCCGATTACCCACTCAGCTCCGGCTGATCATGCGGATGCAATAGAAATACCTGCGCCACTCAAAACCCACCTCGGTCTCGACGATATGCCGTCGTGGATCATCGTGACCGAGATCAATGAATTCCTTGGCCGGGTCCCGATTTGAGGCCCATTCCAGGGACGAAGCCGTCCCGCTTTGATTACGGCATGCTGCCGCCGCGCTTCTATGCCCATCTGCGCGACCGGATTTTGCAGGTCCACACAAGCCGCGCCCTGCACCGGACTCGCCGAACAGAGTAGCTGAATGCGATGGAAACACCGTCCGTTCGCAGTTGGGCCGATCTGGTGATTCAGGCGTCGACGCGCACATAAGTCTCCGGCGGCTCGCACCGCCGGAGCGTTATCAATTCTCACTGCATGCCGTCACTGCCATCATTGCCCTCGCCGTCCCATTGGCGGTGACCGCCGGGACCCTTCGGCAGTTCGTTCTTCTCGATTTTCCCGTCATTGTCACGGTCGAGCATGGCGAAGACCTTCTTCTGGCGGGTTGTGATGTCATCGGCGGTCAGCGTGCCGTCGCCCTTGGTGTCGTAACGGGCGATGATGCGCCTGGCCATCTGCTCGAAGCGTGCTTTCTCCAGCGCGTCGGCGAGCTGTGCCACGGTCAGCTTGCCGCCATTGTCGGCGACCATCTTCTTCAGCCGCGCGTTCATGGCGTCGGAGAACTGGTCGAAGGTGATGGTGCCGTCATTGTCCTTTATGACCTTGCCGAGGCGCATCATCATTCCGTCGCGCGGCCCGGCCCCGGAGTGCTCGTCTGCATAGGCAGCGGTGCCGACGGCGCCGGCCAGGGCTGCGAAAACGAGTGCAAGTCTGGTTGTCTTTCTCATGGTCTTCTCCTGTTGCATCGTCACCCCCGATGCTAGAGCGGCGGACCTTCAATCCCCCGCTCTATCTCTTTGATTGAACATCGGAACCTCCCAAAGCAGGTCGCAATTTTGGGCCCGATGCTCTCGCCCGTACGGCTGGTTGCCGTCACGGTTGTTTCGCACGAAGCAGAAGGTCGAAATCCTTTCTGACCTTCTGCGACGTCTCCCCGACATGCGCTTCAAGCACCCCGAAATCCGGCAGGTCGGTGACGGCCAGAAGCAGATCCGAAAGCCCTGGCGGAACGTCGTCGCGTTCGAACGCGCCGGTGAGGCAAAGCCGTATCATCTGGGTCAGCGCCAGATAGAGCGAATAGGCATCCACCAGTTCCTGCCTGACCTGGGCGCTGGCGAAATCCGGCGCCAGGCGCGACAGGACCTCAGCCGTGCCGGTGGCCCTGCGGCCGGCTTCGATCTTTCCGGTGATCAGCGCAATCTGGGCAATGAATTCGAGATCGATGAGGCCGCCCGGGATCAGCTTGATGTCCCAGGGATCGCGCGGCGGCTTCTCCTTGTCGACCATGGCGCGCATCTCGGATGCCTCGGCCATCACCTTGGCTGGATCGCGCGGCAGAGCGAGCACTGCGGCAACCTCTCCCTCGACCTCGCGGCAGAGCTTGGCATCGCCGCCGATCGTGCGGGCGCGCGCCAGCGCCATGTGCTCCCATGTCCAGGCGTCCTGGCGCTGATATTTCTTGAAGGCGTCGACATGGGTGGCCACCGGCCCCTTGTTGCCGGACGGCCGCAGGCGAAGGTCGAGCTCGTAGAGCACGCCCTCGGCGGTCGGCGCGGAAACGGCGGCGATCAGCCGCTGTGTCAGCCGGCTGTAGTAATGCGAGGGGGCAAGCGGCTTGTCGCCGTCGGACTCCTCCGCATCGGCGTCGTGATCGTAGAGCAGGATGAGGTCGACGTCGGAGCCCGCCGTCAGTTCGCGGCTGCCGAGCTTGCCCATGCCGAGCAGCGCGACCCGGCCGCCGGCAATATAGCCATGACGCAAAGCGAATTCCGCCATCACCGCCTGCAATGCCGCCTCGATGGTCAGGTCGGCGAGATCGGAAAAAGCGCGGCCGGCGCGCGGCGGGTCGATCGACCCGGCAAGCAGCCTGACGCCGATCAGGAATTTTTGCTCCGAAGCAAAGATGCGCAGCCGGTCGAGCACGTCTTCATAGGCTCTGTCGCCTTCGAGGAAGGCGGCAAGGCGCGCCGACAGATAGGCGCGGTTTGGCAGTTCGCTCAGCAGCGCCGGATCGAGCAGCCCATCGAAGACATGCGGCCGGCGCGTGATGATGGCGGCCAGCCGCGGTGCCGCGCCCATGATAGTCGCCATCAGCTTCAGCAAAGCCGGATTCGACTGCAGCAGCGAAAACAGCTGGATGCCGGCAGGCAGGCCGGCAAGGAATTCGTCGAAGCGGATCACTGCCTCGTCCGCCCGCCGCGTCTGGCCGAAGGCTTGCAGCAGCGCCGGCGTCAGTTCGGTCAGCCGCTCGCGCGCTTCCGCCGACCTGGTGACGCGGTAGCGGCCGAAGTGCCAGCCGCGGATAACCCGGCAGATGTCGCTCGGCCGCTGGAAGCCGAGCCGCTGCAAGGTCTGCAAGGTATCGGGATCGTCGACGTCGCCGGTAAAGACCAGATTGCCGATGCCGGCCGAAAGCTCCGGCGCGGTTTCGAACAGCGCTGCATAGTGGCGCTCGACCTGGTGCAGCGCCGCGCGGAACGTTTCGGCAAAGCCTGCCGCATCGGCAAAGCCCAGCATGCGGGCGACGCGCTCCAGCCCCTCTTCGTCCTCCGGCAGGATATGCGTCTGCTGGTCGGCAACCATCTGGATGGCATGTTCGACGCGGCGCAGGAACCAGTATTGCCTGGTGAGCGCATCGCGCGCGTCGACGGTGATCCAGCCGCGCGCGGCGAGCTCGCCGAGCATCGGCACGGTCTCGCGGCCGCGCAGTTCGGGAAAGCGGCCGCCGGCGATGAGTTGCTGGGTCTGGACGAAGAACTCGATCTCCCGGATGCCGCCGCGGCCGAGCTTGACGTTGTGGCCTTTGACCGCGACCTCGCCATGGCCCTTGTGGGCGTGGATCTGGCGCTTGATCGAATGGACGTCGGCAATCGCCGCGTAGTCCATGTATTTGCGCCAGATATAGGGCTGCAGTTCCTTCAGGAACACGGCGCCGGCAGCAACATCGCCGGCCACCGGGCGCGCCTTGATCATGGCGGCGCGCTCCCAGTTCTGGCCGCGCGCCTCATAGTAGCGCAGCGCCGCCTCGACCGGGATCGCCAGCGGCGTCGAGCCGGGGTCGGGACGAAGCCTGAGATCGGTGCGGAAGACATAACCATGCTCGCTGCGGTCCTGGAGAATGCGGACCAGCCGGCGGGTCAGGCGCGAAAACAGCTCGGTTGCATCGAGCGGATCGACGACAGCTGGCGCATCGGGGTCGAAGAAGACGACGAGGTCGATGTCGGAGGAAAAGTTCAACTCATGCGCGCCGAGCTTGCCCATGCCGAGCAGGATCCAGCCCGAGCGTCGCGCCGGATTTTTGGCATCCGGCAATCGGAGCTTGCCTTGCTCATGCGCGTCGCGGAGCAGGAAATCGACGGCCGCACGCGTGCAGGCGTCGGCAAGGTCGCTCAGTCGCCGCACCGTCAGGGAGGTCTCGGCTTCGCCGGCGAGATCGGCCAAGGCGATCAGGAAATGCGCCTCCGCCTTACATTGGCGCAGCTCCATCATCAGGCTGCTTTCGGAGACGGCCTGTACGCGTGCTGCCTTGTCGACCGCGGCGCCGATCGATGACAGCCGCGCCTCGACGCTCCCGTCGAAAAGCGCATCGAGTATCCGCGGCCGGCGGCGCGCGGTATCGCGCAGGAACGGCGACAGGTCGAACACGGCGGCGAGGAAATCCTGGACGACCCCCTTGCCTGCCAAGAATTTCGCCAGTCGCGGCAGTTCTTTTTGCCGCGCGGCGTCGGCGATCTCCGACAATTCCTGCCTGGCGCGGCTTGCATCCAGCGGAACGAGCTTTATCGCCGGCTTCAACAGCCAGTCCGTTTCGAGGCGTCGCACTGCCATCCTCGCCACCATCAGCGATCCTCCCGCCCGGGAAAACTCATGACGACCGACAATCCGGGATTGCCGGGCAGAAGCTCAAGCCGTCCATTGTGGAACGTCACGATCGCCTTGGCGAGGCTCAAGCCAAGGCCGGAACCCGGTTGCGAGCGGCTCTTTTCCAGCCGCACGAAACGCTCGGTCACCCTGGCGCGGTCGACATCATCGGGAATGCCCTGGCCGTTGTCGGAGACGGCGAGTCTGATCTCGCTACCGACACGCTCCAGCGTCACGCGAACCGTAGGCCTGGAGGTCGAGTCGGTCGAATATTTGATCGCGTTGTCGACGATGTTGGACAGCGCCTGGCCAATCAGCTCGCGATTGCCGTTGACGGCGAAGGAACCTTGCACCGAAGTTTCGAGCGTCACGCCCGCCTCCTCCGCTACCGGCTCGTAGAGTTCGACGACGTCGTGCACGGCAGCGGCCAGATCAACCCTGGTGGTGCTTTCCGAGGAATAGCCGGCTTCCAGTCGCGAGATCATCAGGATGGCGTTGAAGGTCTTTATCAGCTGATCGGATTCGGCGATCGTTCCTTCCAGCGCCTGCCGGTAGTCGCTGGTGTTGTGCTTGCCGGAAAGCGTCGCCTCGGCGCGATTGCGCAGCCTGGTCAGCGGCGTCTTCAGGTCGTGGGCGATATTGTCGGAGACCTGCTTCAGGCCCTCGTTCAGCGTGGCGATCCTGGCCAGCATGGAATTGAGGTTTTCCGACAGCCGGTCGAACTCGTCGCCGGCGCCGGTGACCGGCAGCCGGCCGGAAAGATCGCCGCCCATGATACGGCGGCTCGCCTCCGACACGCTGTCGATGCGCTTCAGCGCCGCGCGCCCGACGAAGAACCAGATCAGCAGCCCGCCGACGCCCATCATGCCGAGCGCCAGCATCAAGGCGCGGCGAATGACGGCGCGGAAGCGCTCCGGCTCGCCGAGGTCGCGGCCGACCAGCATGATCATCTGGTTGGGCAGGCGCAGCACCAGGGCAATGGCGTTGTGGCCTTTCTCGCCTTCGGCCTGGACTTCGCTCTGGGCGGGCTCGTTCGGGTCGGAGACCGGGTTGCGCTGCCGCTCGAGCTCGCCCTCGCCGAAGCGGCGGTATGAGAACGGTTCGGTGGTCCAGCCCTCGGCCTCGATCACCCCCGGCTCCAGGCTCTGCACGTTGCCGGTCAGGATCTGGCCGTTGGCATCGGCGATCAGATAGAGATTGGCGCCGGGCTGGCGGGAGCGCTGCTCGACGACACGGACCAGCAGCGGCAAGCCGCCGCGCTGATAGGCGCGGGCGAGGCCGAGCACCTCCTCGTTGATCGTGTCCTGGGTCTGGCCGGTCAGCATGCGCGCCGACAGCGAGGTCATGTAGAACACGAGCAGCACCGCGCAGATGGCGAACAGCAGGAGGTAGAGCGCCGAAAGCCGCGCTGCCGTCGTCTTCATGATGGCCGGCACGGAAAGAGTCATGGGGTTCTAGCCGCTTTTCAGCATGTAGCCGGCGCCGCGAACCGTGTGCAGGATCGGCTTGTCGAAGCCCTTCTCGATCTTGCCCCGCAGCCGCGAGATATGAACGTCGATGACGTTGGTCTGCGGATCGAAATGGTAGTCCCAGACATTCTCGAGCAGCATGGTGCGCGTCACCACCTGGCCGGCATGGCGCATCAGATATTCGAGCAGGCGGAACTCGCGCGGCTGCAGCGTTATCTCGCGCCCGGCGCGGCGCACCGAGTGCGACAGCCGGTCGAGTTCGAGATCACCCACCCGGTAGACGGTTTCGGCTTCCCTGGCGCTAGCGCGGCGGTTCAGCACCTCGACGCGGGCGAGCAGTTCGGAAAAGGCGTAGGGTTTGGTCAGATAGTCGTCGCCGCCGGCGCGCAGACCGGTGACCCGGTCGTCGACTTCGCCGAGCGCCGACAGGATCAACACGGGCGTCGTATTGCCTCTGGACCTGAGCCCGGCAATGACCGACAGGCCGTCGCGGCGCGGCATCATGCGGTCAATGACCATGACGTCATAGTCGCCGGAATCGGCGAGCGCGAAGCCGGTTTCGCCGTCGCCGGCGACATGGGCGGTATGGCCGGCCTCGGCGAACGCCTTCTGCAGGTAGTCGGCTGCCTCGCGATCGTCTTCTATGACGAGAATCTTCATAGAACCGTTATACGCGATTTCGCTGGAAGATTGAGTGGCCGGCATATGCATCGTGGCCTTCTCCATGGCGTATCGCGAACAAAGTGATTCAGGGATACGCGGTAAGTCTTTGTTTTAGCATGTCGTAGCCTAAAACTGCTTCACGCCTTGAGCGGCATGTTCGAGCGGCAGCGGGCGATGGGAAGCCCGCTGCCGCTGGGGCGGAACACGATGACTGACTAGCGTATTCAGGCCCTTGCTTTCCCGTGCGGCGGCTCGGGGGTGTTGAAAACCGCCGCACCGGAAAAGTCGAACCGGTCGTCAGCCCTTGGCGACAGGCAGTGCGACGAAGCGGTTGCTGTCGTCGCGGGTGATCTGCATCAGCACCGCCCTGCGGCCGGACTTCACCGCGTCGGCCATCGCCTTGTCGACGTCGCCGGTGCCGTTCACTTCCGCCGAATTGACGGAGGTGATGACGTCGCCGGGCTGGATGCCGCGATCGGCGGCATCGCTGTCGGGGTCGACATCGGTCACCACAAGGCCCTTGCCATCGTCAGACTTGGTGACGGTCAGGCCGAGATCGGCGAGCGTGTCGGTCTTCGGCGCGGGGGCAGGCTGCTGGTCGGCCGAGGCCTGCTTGTCGCTCGACGGCAGCTTGCCGAGATCGACCTTAACCGCCTCGCTCTTGCCGTTGCGCCACACCGTGACATCGACAGATTTGCCGGGCGGGTAAGCACCGATCAGACGGGCGAGTTCCTTCGGCGAAGCAACGTCCTTGCCGTCCACCTGGGTGATCACCTCACCGGCGGTGATGCCGGCCTTCTTGCCGGGACCGTTGTCCTGCGCGCTGGCAACGAGCGCGCCCTTGCCGGACCCAAGGCCAAGCGACTCGGCGATTTCGGGCGTGACCGGCTGGATTTCGACGCCGAGCCAGCCGCGCTGGACTGTACCGTTCTTCATCAGATCCTGCACGACCTGCTTGGCGGTCGAAGCGGGAATGTCGAAGGCAATGCCGACGCTGCCGCCCGAGGGCGAGAAGATCGCGGTGTTGATGCCGACGACCTGGCCGTTGAGGTTGAAGGTCGGGCCGCCCGAATTGCCGCGATTCACCGAGGCGTCGATCTGGATGAAGTCGTCATAGGGGCCGGCGCCGATATCGCGGCCGCGGGCCGAAACGATGCCTGCGGTAACCGTGCCGCCGAGGCCGAACGGATTGCCGACAGCCACCACCCAGTCGCCGACGCGAACCTTGGAATCATCGGCGAAGTCGACATAGGTGAACTTGCTGCCGTCATCGACCTTGAGCACGGCAAGATCGGTGCGCGGATCGGTGCCGATCAGCTTGGCGTCGAGTTCCTTGCCGTCATTGGTCACCACGGTGAAGGCGGTGCCCTCCTCGACGACATGGTTGTTGGTGACGAGATAGCCGTCATCGGAGATGAAGAAACCGGACCCTTGCGCCACCGGCCGCGGCTGGTCGTTGTTGCGGTCACGGTGTCCAAAACGGCGCATTCCGTTCGGGCCCTGATCGCCGCCTTGATCGCCAAAGCCGCGGAATTCGCGGAAGAACCGGCGCAGCTGCGGGTTGTCGGGAAGATTGCCTAAGCCGTCCTCGTCGTCCATCTGGCCGGAACCGTCATCGGCCGTCGACTGGATCTTGGCCTTGACGCGCACGCTGACGACCGCCGGCGAAACGCGCTCGACCACATCGGCGAAGCTCGGGACCTGCGGTGCCTCGACACGCACGGCGTCGGCCAGCACCGGGGCTGTCCCGGTGGCAACAGCACCAAAGCCGATCGCGCCGGCAATGGCCAGGGATGCGGCTGCGGCCAGAAGGCGTTTGCGGGTGCGTAGATATGAATTGGGGGCAACATTCATGGTTCTCGTATCCTCTTTTCAAGGGACGCCCCTTGATTGGCATCCTCGACAAAGGAAATAGAGGGCCGCACATTACGGCGCCATTTCCGGTACATGAAACTTTCGTAATGTATCGATCAATCGCGGCGGAGCATCTTGTCCAGCGCCGCCTGTTCCTCGGCAGTTAATGCAGCGGTCACCGTCGAACGGCGCGAACGGGCGGCCAGCAGGATGAATGTCCCGCCAACGAGCAGCAGAAGAACTGGCGTCCCCCAGAGCAAAACATTGCGCAGATTGAAGCGTGGCTTCAGCAGCACGAATTCGCCGTAGCGCGAAACGACATAGTCCATCACCTGCCGGTCGGTATCGCCGGCGACCAGGCGCTGGCGCACAAGGATGCGCAGGTCGCGGGCGAGGTCGGCATCGGACTCGTCGATCGACTGGTTCTGGCAGACCATGCAGCGCAGGCCTTCCGACAAAGCGCGCGCCCTCGCCTCGAGTGCCGGGTCGGCGAGCACCTCGTCGGGCTTGACCGCCTGCGCGGCGCCGGCGAACAACAGCGCCAGCAGCAGGACCAGCGAGGCCAGCGTGACCCTTTTCATTGCGGGCTCGCCGATGGCACGCCGGCCGCAGCCTTGCGGCGCGACGGTGCGCCGACGCGCAGGCGGCGGTCGAGCAGCGACATCGCCGCGCCCGCCATCATCACCAGTCCGCCGCCCCAGATCAGCGTCACCAGCGGCTTCCACCACAGACGAACGACCACAGAGCCATCGCTGCCCTCGTCGCCAAGCGAAAGATAGAGCTGGCTGAAGCCGATCGTCCTGATGCCGGATTCGGTTGTGGTCATCTGGCGCACCGGATATGAGCGCTTGGCCGAGGTGATCTCGCCTGCGACGCTGCCGTCGGCGCCTAGCAGGGCGAAGCGGCCGCGATCCTCACTGTAGTTAGGCCCCTGGGCCGGATAGAGCCCCTCGAAGCGCAGCTTGTGGCCGGACAGTTCGACGGTCTCGCCGGCATGCATCGCCAAGATTTTTTCGGTGCCGAAGCAAAGCGTGCCGACAATGCCGAGCGTTGTCAGCCCGAGGCCGAGATGCGCAAGCGCTGTGCCGAAGACCGAGCGCGGCAGGCCGGCGAAGCGCCTGAGCATGGTGGCGGGCACGACGGTGCCGAAGCCGGATTTGACGGCGAGATCGGTGAGCGCGCCGCAGATCAGCCAGAAGGCAAGGCCGACACCGAGTGCCGCCAACACCGAAGCGCCATCGATGAACAGGGCCGTCACCAGCACGGCGAGCAGCGCCGCCGCGAAAGCCGCCATCAGGCGCTGGGCGACGGCGAAAATGTCGCCGCGCTTCCAGGCGAGGAGCGGCCCGAACGGCACGACGACCAGCAACGGCACCATCAGCGGGCCGAATGTCAGGTTGAAGAACGGCGCGCCGACCGAAATCTTGTCGGCAGACAGGGCTTCGACGACGAGCGGGTAGAGCGTGCCGACCAGCACGGTGGCGGTGGCGGTGGTCAGGAACAGATTGTTCAGGACCAGCGCGCCTTCGCGCGAGATCGGGTGAAACAGGCCGCCGGCCGTCAGCCGGGAGGCGCGCAAGGCAAACAGCGCCAGCGAGCCGCCGATGAACAGCGTCAGGATGCAGAGGATGAACACGCCACGCGTCGGATCGGTGGCGAATGCGTGCACCGAGGTCAGCACGCCGGAACGCACCAGGAAGGTGCCGAGCAGCGACAGTGAGAAGGTCAGGATCGCCAGAAGCAGCGTCCAGATCTTCAGCGCCGAGCGCTTTTCCATGACGATCGCCGAATGCAGCAGCGCCGTGCCCGCCAGCCACGGCATGAAGGATGCGTTCTCGACCGGATCCCAGAACCAGAAGCCGCCCCAGCCGAGCTCGTAATAGGCCCAGTAGGAGCCCATGGCGATGCCGCCGGTGAGGAACATCCAGGCAACCAATGTCCACGGCCTTACCCAGCGCGCCCACGAAGCGTCAATGCGGCCCTCGATGAGGGCAGCGACAGAGAAGGAAAAGCAGATCGAGAAACCGACATAGCCGAGATAAAGCAGCGGCGGATGGATGGCGAGGCCGAGGTCCTGCAGGATCGGGTTGAGATCGCGGCCCTCGATAGGCGCCGGATTGAGCCTGACGAACGGGTTCGACGTCGTCAGGATGAACAGGAAGAAAGTGGCGCCGATCGCTCCCTGCACGGCAAGCACATTGGCCCGGAGCGTCGCCGGAAGATTGCCGCCGAAGACGGCGACGAGCGCGCCGAAGAACGTCAGGATCAGCACCCAGAGCAGCATCGAACCTTCGTGATTGCCCCAGGTTCCGGTGATCTTGTAGATCAGCGGCTGCAGCGAATGCGAGTTCTCCCAGACGCTCTCAACCGAGAAGTCGGAGCCGGCGTAGGCGGTTGTCAGCGCCACGAAAGACAGCGCCGTCAAGGCAAAGCCGGTCAGCGCGGCCGGTGCGCCGACGGCCATCATCTTGTGGTTGCCGGTGCGCGCACCGAACAACGGCACCATCGTCTGCACCAGGGCCAGCGCAAACGCCAGGATCAGGGCGAAATGTCCGGTTTCAACCATTGTCACCGCACCCGCTAGTCACTCTTGCTCTCCTGCCATACGCCCTTGGCCTTGAGGCCGTCGGCCACTTCCTTGGGCATATAGGTCTCGTCATGCTTGGCCAGCACGCTGTCGGCGACAAAGATTCCGTCAGGGCCAAACGAGCCTTCGGTGATCACGCCCTGTCCTTCCCGGAAGAGGTCGGGAAGAATGCCGGTATAGGTGACCTTGACGTCCTTCTGGTTGTCGGTCACCGAAAAGGCGACGGTGGCGCCTTGGCTACGCTCGACCGTGCCTTTTTCGACGAGACCGCCGAGCCTGATGCGCTGGCCCGGCTGAAGGCTGGCGGTGGCCAGATCGGCCGGCATGTAGAAATAGGAGGCCTTCTGGCCAAGCGCATAGAAGGTCAGCCCCGTGGCAACACCGAGAAACCCCAGCCCCGCTGCGATCACCGACAGTCGTTTCTGCTTGCGCGTCATCGTCTACTCCGTCGCCGTCACGCCAAGCGAGGCGGCAAAGGCGGTGAATTTCCTGGCCTGGTCGCTGTCCGCGCCAAAGACGGCGATACCGCGATTGAGCGCATCACGCGCCTGATCTGTCTTGCCCAGCACGGCATAGGAACGAACGAGCTGCATCCACCCTTCCTCGTCGCGCGGATTTTGCCGAAGCCTTTCGTCGAGGCCGGCAACCATGGTGCTGATCATGGCTTGCCGGTCCTGCGGCGACATCGAGGAGGCAGCATCGATATCCTCGGCGGTCGGCCCTTTCGCGGGCGCCTCCGAAGCGACGCTGCGGGCGGCGGATTCGGCCAGCGCCTGCTCGACGGCGCCGCGCCACGGCGAGCCCTGCGGCAAGGCGGCAAGCATCTTTTGCCAGGCCGCCGTGGCTTCAGCTATGCGGCCTTCCTGTGCCATGCCCATGGCGAGATAGAACGAGGCCTTCGGATTGGCCGGATCGAGCTTCAACGCCGCCTCGAAAGCCGCCTGCGCTTCGGCGGAGACAATGCCGCCGGCCGCATTGGCGATCGCCTCGCCAAGACCCGCCTGGCGGGCGGCGCTGTCGCCGTCGAGGCGGATGGCGTTGCGATAGGCGGTCACCGCATCGGCGTATCGCTGCATGCGCAGATAGACCGGCGCCAGCACGTCCCAGCCGCGGCCATCGGATGGGTTGGCCGCCAGGTGCGCCTCGGCGCGGGCTATCAGCTCGTCGACCGAACTGTCGGCGGGGTTCTTGGCCAGGCGTTCGCTGAGCGGCTGCGACGGCAGGTCGGGTGAGCCGAGCTGGCCATAGAGGCCCCAACTGACCAGCGGAACCAGCAGCACGGCCGCCGTCGCCACCAGCCTTGTCGACCGCGACGGCTGGGTCGCCGTGTCGTCGGCGTGGCCGGCATTGCTCAGGCGAAGGATGCGGCGGGCGATTTCGGCGCGTGCCTCTTCGGCCTCCATTGGCTGGATCAGGCCACGCGCCATATCGCGGTCAAGCTCGGCCAGCTGGTCGCGATAGACTTCAAGGTCGTGATCGCCGGCAGCGGACGCGTTCTTCGATCCGCCGGCCAACGGCAGCAGCACCGCCAGGCTTGCGCCCAGCGTCAGGATTGCGGCTATGACCCAGAACAGCATGGCTCTTCCAATAGAACGAGACCCTTGCCCTGCCAACACAAGCGTGCTGCGACGCTTTGGCGGGGGCCGCTCCGATCGATAATGCATGTCGCGCAAAAGTGTGCAGCGGTTTTGCGATAACGACCATGCATCAAAACAAGAACCTAAAGCGCGTCGCATGAGGCCGGTCGAACGCGACGCGCTTTAGTGCCGGACCGGAATCGGCGGATCGACGGCCGGCCAGCTACGTCAGCGGCGTCCAGCTGCCGTCGGCATTGCGGCACGCGGTTCCGCGCGCGGTGGCGCCGGCGGTGCCGGTAAACACCGTATGGGTGTATTGCCGGCAGTCCTGCGAGCCGACGCGATAGGGCTGGGCGGCGACCACTTCGCCGCGATGGGCCGAACCGTCGCTCTTCCAAGCCACTTTCTGGCCGCTCGCCGTGTATTCAAGCGCCTTGTATTCCGCCTCGAGCGCGCTGCGCTTCTCGGTCTCACTCAGGCCGGCGCCGATAGAGCCGCCGACGAGGCCGCCGCCCATGGCGGAGATGATCGTCGTCGCCACCTTGGCGCCGCTGGGGGGCGTCGCGGCCGGCGTCACCGAAACGGCCGGGCCCTTGCCGAGCGTTGTGCAGCCGGAGACGGCGAGCAGGGCGGAAACGAGCGCGACGCGAATCTTCATGCCAATACCGGCTTTCTTGAGCTGGACCGCCGCGCTGTCAGCAGCTGGCGCGGCCATAATGTCGATGTTTGTCGGAAATTTGGCCGCAGCCGGCCACCTGGAAAAGCAATCTGGAAAAGCATTACTGAAGGCTCCGCAATCGAACCATCGCCTTCAATCCACCCATGACGGATCGTTCCAGCGCCAGGGAGCCTCCATACTCGTTGACAAGGTCGGCGACAATGGCAAGTCCGAGCCCGCTGCCCGGTTTTGTCTCGTCGAGACGCCGGCCGCGCTGCAACACCTCGCGCGCCTTGTCGTCGGGAATGCCGGGGCCGTCATCCTCGATGCTGATCTCGAACAGGTTGGCTGCGCCTTCCGTGCCAGCGCCACCCTTGCTGGAGATTGGCTTGACCGAAACGGCGACCGCGCTCCTTGCCCATTTCATCGCATTGTCGAGCAGATTGCCGAGCAGCTCCTCCAGGTCCTCGCGTTCGCCGGCAAAGACGATGTCGGTGGCCGGCAGTGAGAGCGACAGCGCCGTCTGCGGGTTGAGCTTCTGCAGCACCCGAACCATGCGCTGGACCAGCGGCGCCACCGGCGTACGGTAGACGACGCTGTCGCGCTGCGCGGCGACGCGGGCACGTTGCAGATAATGGTCCACTTGCTTTTGCATGGAAGCGGCCTGCTCGGCGATCAGCTGGCCCTTGGCGCCACCCAGCGCCCGTCCCTCGTTGAGCAGCACGGCAAGCGGCGTCTTCAGCGAGTGAGCCAGGTTGCCGACCTGCGTGCGCGACCGCTCGACGATACGCCTGTTGTTCTCGATCAGCGCATTGGTCTCGTTGGCGAGCGGCTCGATCTCGGCCGGGAAACGGCCGTCTAGGCGCTGCGCGGTTCCTTCGCGCACCATGGCAAGCGCATTCCTGACCCGGCGCAGCGGCTGCAGGCCGAGCAGGATGGCAATCGCATTGATGGCGATCATGCCGACGCCGAACAGCGACAGATAGGTCAAAAGGCGCCGCTGGAAGGTGGCGATTTCCTGCTCGAGCTCGGTCTGGTTGCCCATGACGCGGAAGCGCGCGGCGCGGTTTTTCGCATCGAGCACGAACTCGCTCTCGAACACCTCCAACTGCTCGCCTTCGATGCCGTCCGCTGAATAGCTGCGCTGGAAGCTGGCATTGAAGGGCACCTCGGCAACGCTTGGCGACGGGATCGCCTTGGTCATCGACGACGAATGGAGATCGCCGTGCACGCCTTCCGAGGCAGGCTCGACCGACCAGTACCAGCCGGAATTCGGTTCCGAGAACCTCAAATCACCAAGGTCGGGGGCGCCGGTCAATTGGCCGCTTTCAGAAACGCCGACCGAGCCGATCAGGTTGAACAGATGCGCCGAAAGCAGGCTGTCGAAACCGCGCTCGCTGGCCTGGCGATAGAGCGTGGTGATCAAGGTGAAGATGACGACCAGAGTGAGGATCGCCCAGACCGTGGAAAAGGCGATGACGCGAAACGCCACCGAACGCGGCCATGACCGCAGCGACGGCGTGTTCGAGACGGCGGGTTTTGTAGGCAGCGGTTCCGCGTTACGCCTCCGGCTTACGCATGCGGTAGCCCATGCCGCGAACAGTTTCGATCATGTCGATGCCCATCTTCTTGCGAAGCCGTCCGACAAAGACCTCGATCGTGTTGGAATCGCGGTCGAAATCCTGGTCGTAGAGATGCTCGACCAGCTCGGTCCGGGACACCACCTCGCCCATGTGGTGCATCAAATAGGCAAGCAAGCGGAATTCGTGCGAGGTCAGCTTCAGCGGCACGCCGTCGACGTCGGCCTTGGAGGCCTTGGTGTCGAGGCGGAGCGGCCCGCAGGTCAGTTCGGACGAAGCGTGCCCGGCAGCACGCCGGATCAAGGCCCGCACCCTGGCCAGGATTTCCTCGATGTGGAAGGGTTTGGTGACGTAGTCGTCGGCGCCGGCGTCGATGCCGGCAACCTTGTCGCTCCAGCGGTCGCGTGCCGTCAGGATCAGCACCGGCATCTTGCGGCCGCCGCGCCGCCAGCGTTCGACCACGCTGATGCCGTCCATCTGCGGCAGGCCGATATCGAGCACCACGGCATCGTAGGGCTCGGTGTCGCCGAGAAAAAGCCCTTCCTCGCCGTCGAAAGCGCGGTCGACGACATAGCCGGCATCGACCAGTGCATCGCCGATCTGCCGGTTGAGATCCTTGTCATCTTCGACGACGAGTACGCGCATGCGGGAGGCCTGTTGAAGCTGGTCAGATATAGGCCGATTCCGGCAGACTGGGAAACGGCACGGTTCAGTTCAGCGGAACGACGATCTCCGAGCGACGCGGACGCTGCCCTTCCTTGCCCGGAACGAGCACGACGATGATGCAGACCGGCTGGCCGCCGCGTGTCGACTGCGAGGCTTTGGCCAGGGTGCCGCCATTCTGCTCGGCCACCTGCTGGCCGATCGCGTAGCAGTCGGAGGCGGCGAGGACGACCGGCTGCGGCTGCTCGGGCACGACAGCGGGGATCGCCATCGCTTGCGACGCAAGCAGACCGGCGGCTGCGAGCGCCAGTGCCGCGGTCCGGAAGTGGGGGCGAAGGATGTTCATGGTCAGCGTTCTAACGCGCCGGTGCTGAACGTGATATGAACGGTGAACGCTCGAATGCATGCCCGCCACACCCCTGAAGCGCGAGATTACCGGATTGCCATTTCGCCGCCCGGCTCCGCGAAATCGCCAATGTTTAACCTAGCCCTCCAATCCTTCGCCGACAACCGGCATCATCTGGCGGGCAGGACCATTTGGGAGGACGAAGCATCCGGCCCAAGGCAACCGATGGCAGTTCAGGCGAACCGAACCTGAAACAAAAAACCCGCCTCTGCGGCGGGTCGCTGGCGCCATCAGCACCATAGGGGAATTAGTAGCATAGCTGCCGGCACAAAGCAAGAACAAAATTGCCCGATTTGCAAAAAGTGCCCGGTGGTCAGCCCTCGTCCTTGATCACGGCGCGGAAGCGCAGCAGCCCGTGATGGGCCGAAAGGTCCTCGTCGTAGCGGGCTTCGGCGAATTCGAGCTTGAGGTAGGCGCGGCGATGTTCGCCGAGCGAGAGAGCCGTATCGCGCAGGCGGGTGCTAACAAGGTCCATGATGTCATTGGTTTCCTTGCTGGCCTCTGATTTCGACCAGACATGCAACGTCAGCAACTGTTCTGCGTCGTTCTCCATCCCCGTTGCCCCATCGTAGACGCTGGTGCGGCCGAAGGTCATGTGGGGGAACGCAACATTTTCCGGCGCATGGTCGAACAATCTTGCATCGCCCAGTGCCGCCGACAGGTGGGGATCGCCGTTCACTGCCTCGAATATGGCCCTCTGCAATTCGACGGCCGGCGCGGTCATCGTCTTTCCCTTCGCCCGTCGCGTCGACCTCCCGGCTGCGTAGCTGCGTTGCATGAAGGCATCCCGGCAAAGCGCGAATCAGCGCGTCTCATGCGGATTATGAACCTTCGTGACCTCGGGAATAAGCCTGCTCCTGGAACCGGCGACGTTTCGCATCACGGACGCCCTTTAGGGTGATGCCAACCCGCGAATTCATTTGCATGCATGGAGTTTGAAAGAACGGTGCTATGAAGATGTCTGGTTTCCAAACATTCGAGGTCGGTTTCGTGCGCGAGCCATCGCTGCTGCCTGTTTTCGGAAAGCTTGGGGTCAAGGCGCCGCCGGTCGCGATTGCGGCGACGACTATGTCGATGACCATCAAGAGCTTGGTGAGCCGCACTCGGGAGATGCTCTCGGAGCACGGTAGCCTGGCCTTGAAACTGTCCGTCGTTTTGTGGACGGAGCTTGTCCTAGCGGCAGTATTCTTAATCGCCCAGGCCTGACCGAGATCGCCCAGGCCTGATCGAGCGACATTCATCGATCGGGCGGAAACCAAAGGACGCCAGGATGGCAAACCGCTACGCACTGCGCATGGAGCATCCCCACAGCTGGACCGTCTCGACGTCTTCACCGGCCAGCCGGTCGAGCTCAAGCATCAGCTCATGGTTGGCATGAATACGCGCGATGCAGACGCGATGGTCGACCGGCTGGAACAGTCGCGACGTCAAGCGGCGAGCCAAGGCGGACCGCAAGTCCTGAGCAACCGTCCTGTGAGCGATCTGGAAGGATCTAGCGAAAATCGGCTGCAGTCAGCACGTACATGCTCCTGCGGGTACGGGCATAGGCATTCCTGGCGACGTCATGAATTGAGCTGGAAGCCGTGTCGAAGGCCGCCAGATAGGTAGCTTCTGAAGCCGCCGTTCCCGGCTGCATCTTGGAAATGGCATCGGTTGCGACAGAGAAGGAAATCTGGAACATGCCGTCATGGCCAACGAAGCGAATGCGTTTGCTTGCCTCGTCGTAGCTGCGGCTGGGGTTGGGAAATGTCAGGCTCATGATTTGGCCTCCGTCGATGCAGATACGGCCTTCTTGACTGTCCGCGACGCCCGCTTCTTCTTTGGTGCGACCGGATTCAGAGCTTCCGCCGCGCGGTCCGCCTCTTCCTTGGCCAGTCGCAATTCCCTCAGCCTTGCCGTTTTGATGCTCCTCGCCTTGGCCTCCGAGAGATATTCGGCAGTTGCTTTGTTCCGCTCCGCCGTCTTCTTCTGATTTTCCATGAAGCGAGCCTGAGCTTTTTCCATGATGTTCTGATTGCCTTCGGCCATCGGTAAAATCTCCCTTGAAGCGAAAGTCATGAATGTGAACTTCATCGTAAAATAGGTGTTCAAAGACAGAAATTCAATTTCATTAATATTCCGCAAGACCCGAACACCAGGGCATGACCAGGCAAGATAATACGTTCAATATTTTATATGCCCTATGAATATTTTTTTGGCACTCCTATCAATCGAGTGCCAAGGCGCCTATAGAGAGGGGGCGGCCGCCTAAGCCGGCCCCAGAAAGAGTCCCCATGAAATTCCGGCCACTCCACGATCGCGTCGTCATTCGGCGCGCCGAAAGCGACACCAAATCCAAGGGCGGCATCATCATCCCCGACAATGCCAAGGAAAAACCGCAGGAAGGCGAAGTGATCGCTGTCGGGCCGGGCGCGCGGGACGAAAGCGGCGCGCTGATCCCGCTCGACGTCAAGGCCGGCGACCTCATTCTTTTCGGCAAATGGTCCGGCACCGAGGTCAAGATAGACGGCGAGGACCTTCTGATCATGAAGGAGGCCGACATCATGGGCATCATCGAAAAAAGCGAGATGGGCATCATCGGCAAGACCGTGGCTGCCAAGAAGGCCGCCTGATTGGAAGGCCCGCGCGCCCTCCCGCGCGCGCAAAGGACGCTCCGAGCTTTGATTCAGGCGCTGCAAGCGCCTTGCCACGACAACCGAACCGGAAAAGATCATGTCTGCCAAGGAAATCAAATTCTCCACCGACGCGCGTGACCGCATGCTGCGCGGCGTCGAAATCCTCAACAACGCCGTCAAGGTGACGCTCGGCCCCAAAGGCCGCAACGTCATCATCGACAAGGCCTACGGCGCGCCGCGCATCACCAAGGACGGGGTGGCCGTGGCAAAGGAAATCGAGCTTTCCGACAAGTTCGAAAACATGGGCGCACAGATGGTGCGCGAAGTGGCCTCGAAAACCAACGACCTCGCCGGCGACGGCACCACCACCGCCACAGTGCTTGCCGCTTCCATCCTGCGCGAGGGCGCCAAATTCGTTGCCGCCGGCATGAACCCGATGGACCTCAAGCGCGGCATCGACCTTGCCGTCAGCGCCGTCGTCCAGGAAATCCAGGCGCGCGCCAAGAAGGTCAAGTCCTCAGGCGAGATCGCGCAGGTCGGCACCATTGCCGCCAATGGCGACACCAGCGTCGGCGCCATGATCGCCAAGGCGATGGACAAGGTCGGCAATGACGGCGTCATCACCGTCGAGGAGGCCAAGACCGCCGAAACCGAACTAGACGTCGTCGAAGGCATGCAGTTCGACCGCGGCTATCTCTCGCCCTATTTCGTCACCAATGCCGAGAAGATGCGCGCCGAGCTGGAAGACCCTTACGTCCTCATCCACGAAAAGAAGCTCGGAAATCTACAGGCGCTGCTGCCCATCCTCGAAGCCGTGGTGCAAAGCGGCAGGCCGCTGTTGATCATCTCCGAGGACGTCGAGGGCGAAGCGTTGGCAACGCTGGTCGTCAACAAGCTGCGCGGCGGCCTCAAGGTAGCGGCCGTCAAGGCGCCTGGCTTCGGTGACCGCCGCAAGGCGATGCTAGAAGACATCGCCGTGCTCACCGCCGGACAGATGATTTCCGAGGATCTCGGCATCAAGCTGGAGAACATCACCATAGACATGCTCGGCCGCGCCAAGCGCGTGCTGATCGAGAAGGACACCACCACGATCATCGACGGCGCCGGCGAGAAGACCACCATCCAGGCGCGCGTCCAGCAGATCAAGGCGCAGATCGAGGAAACCACTTCCGACTATGACAAGGAGAAGCTGCAGGAACGTCTCGCCAAGCTGGCGGGCGGCGTTGCCGTCATCCGCGTCGGCGGCGCGACCGAATCCGAGGTCAAGGAAAAGAAGGACCGCATCGACGATGCGCTGAACGCCACGCGCGCGGCCGTCGAAGAAGGCATCGTTCCCGGCGGCGGCGTCGCGTTGCTGCGCGCCAAGGCTGTGCTGAACGGGCTGACCGGAGCCAATGCCGATGTGACGGCGGGCATTTCGATCGTGTCGAGAGCGCTCGAAGCGCCAATCCGGCAGATCGCCGAGAATTCCGGCGTCGAAGGTTCGATCGTCATCGGCAAGCTCGCCGACGGCAAGGACCACAATCAGGGCTTCGATGCCCAGAACGAGGTCTATGTCGACATGATCAAGGCCGGCATCGTCGACCCCGCGAAGGTGGTGCGGACGGCACTGCAGGACGCGGGCTCCATTGCGGCGCTCCTGATCACTGCGGAAGCCATGATCACCGACGTTTCGGCCAAGGACGCCGCTGCTTCGACCGGCGGCATGGGCTATTGACCAGCAGCTGCCCGAAACAAGCCTGAAAAGACAGCCGCCGGGGTTCTTCCCCGGCGCGCCCCATCGGCAAGGAGATCGATCCATGATCGCATTCGTCCCGAAGCCAAAGGCAGCGGCGAAGACCAAAGTGGCCGAGGAAAGCCGCTTCGATCGCATTCGCAGGCTTGCCGACAGGCACAGGAAAGCCGACGCCGGCATGGTAGGCCGCGACCCGAAAAAGATCGCAGACAAGCGTCCCATGTGACGACTGCCAATCTTCGGCACCCACGCAAGCGCGGCACCAGACGCTTATCGCGCTTCGCCGCTGATCAGCGCGGCACGGTCCTTGATGATGGTAGAAACGAAGCGGATGACGGCGCGCACCGGCGCCTCCGCCCCGATTTCGCGGCGATAGACGAGCGACACCGGATGACTGCCGAGAATGTCTGGGGCAAGGCGCACCATCCGCGGTTCAGCTTCGGCCAACATGCAGGGCATTACCGCCAGACCGGCGCCACTCAGAGCCGCCGCCAGCATTTCCGTCATTTCGGCAACGCGAAGGACAATTGTCGCGCCGGCGCCGTGCGCCTCAACCCATTTGGCGCCGGGGACGCCGGCAAGGCTTGCGTGAAATCCAATGATCTCGTGTCCGGCCAGCTGGCGAGGATCGATGGGCATCGGGTGACGGTCGAGATAGCGCTGGGACGCATAGATCGACCAGCCCGCAACACAAAGCTTCTGCGCGATCAAATCGTCGTCGGCGATGGTGCCGATCCTGACCGCTAGGTCGGCCTCGCCGTGCTGCAGGTCCACGGGCCTGCTGCCGCTCGTCAGTTCAAGATTGATATCGGGGTGGGCCTTATGGAACCCGGCCATACGCTCGGCAAAAAGGGGGCTGAAGCCCGACGGCAGTGCCAGCCGAACGCTATTCTTGCCCGAACGCACAAGCGCCGTCAGTGCTTGCATGGTACGTTCAAGGTCATCACCGAGCGGCAGCAATGTCTGGCCAAGCGGCGTGATCTCGATGCCTTGCCGCGTTCGCACGACAAGCGAAACCCCGAGTGCCGCCTCAAGAGCAGCAAGGCGCCGGCTGATCGTCGTGTGACGCACGCCGAGCACGCGCGCTGCTCCCGACAACGTTCCCGCGCGGGCGGCAGCGAGAAAGTAGCGCAAATCGTTCCAGTCCGGTTCGCCGGTCTTGGTCACGAACCTAGTCTAGATCAATTCCTCGCCGCGCACCTGTGCAGTTTTGCACAAGCATGCCCGGAAATTGCAAATCGCCTGAATTTGACGTCCGCGCGAGAATAGGCCTGATCCAATTCAGGGAAGCGATCGATGGATATCGAAGGTTTGCGAACGATGGTGGCGCGGCACGCGACGTCGGCCAATGCGTTGGTGGCGCTCGGTTTGGCGATGGAGGCGCGTATTTCCGGCACGCCACTCGAGGGCAGTGTGGCCCGGCGCACAGGGGCCGTGCTTGCCGAACTCGGCGCCTCCGACGTCGTGGCAAGTGCTGGCGTCATCGAACTTACGCCGGTGCTGGCCAGCATCCGGGTCGACCTGCTTTCAGGTGGCAAGCTGCTGTCGCGCTCCTCCGAAAGCGTCGAGGCCCTGGAAGCCTGTTTACGCCAGGCCTTCGGCGACGTTTCATCTGGCTTCCCGGCGTTGCTGAAGCGGCTGATCGCGCCACAACTGGCCGGTTTGCCGGAGAGGCTCGCCGCACCGGGCGCAGCCTTCCTGGATATCGGCGTCGGCGTCGGCGCCCTGTCGGTGTCGATGCTGCGACAATGGCCCGGCCTGAAGGCGGTCGGTGTCGATCCCCTGCCTGAAGCCATCGCGCAGGCCGCTGCCAACGTCAGGGCAGCCGGGCTCGAACATCGCATCGAACTACGCACCGGGCTGGGCCAGGATATCGCGGACACGGACGCGTTCGACCTTGTTTTCGTACCAAGCGCCTTCATCCCCGAGCCGGATGTCAGGGCCATCGTCAAGCGCAGCCACGCCGCGTTGCGGCCCGGCGGCTGGCTGCTGCTGGCAATGGTCAATCCTGGACCGGATGCACTGGGAGACGCCCTCGCCCGCTTCCGCACCACAATGTGGGGCGGCACGGTTTTTGAAAAGGGCGCAGCCCAGGACCTGGTCGATCAGAGCGGCTATGCCGACAGCCGGTTGCTGCCCGGCCCGACCGGGGCGCCTGTCGCCTTCGTCGCCGGGCGTAAGCGGGGCTAACGGTTTCCAGGAGCGGACGATGAAACTGCTGATCTTCGGCGCTTCCGGTGCGACGGGTCGACTGCTTGTCTCGGCGGCGTTGGCGAAGGGCCATGCGGTGACCGCCTTCGTCCGCACGCCGGGCAAGCTTGCCATCAGCCACGAAAATCTGAAGGTGATCGTCGGAAACGTCGCCGATCGGCAGGCAGTCGAACGCGCCGTTGTTAGGTATGATGCGGTTTTCAGCTGTCTTGGGGTGGGCGTGCCGCTGAAACGCGATCCGGCCGTCGTTGCCGGCATCGGCTTCATCGTCGCGGCGATGCAGCAGGCCGGCCCCGAACGGCTCATCTATCTTTCATTCCTTGGCGTTCGCGACAGCCGGCGACAACTGGGCCCCCTGTTGGGCAACATCATCGCGCCATTGGTGCTGCGCCATGAGGTGGCGGACCACGAATTGAAGGAAAGCCTGATCGTTCAATCCAATCTCGACTGGACCATCGTGCGGCCCCCCAAGCTGAGCAATGGGGCGGCAACGGGTGAATTTCGCCACGGCAATGGCATCCGGGCGGCGTCGCTGCTGCCGACACTGGCGCGGGCCGACGTAGCGGCGTTCATGCTCGCCCAGCTCGACGACACCACCTACTCGCGCAGGGCAGTCAGCGTCCTGCGCTGACGCCGCACGGGAGCCGTCTGCCCCTCGACAAACCTCCCGCTTCATCGCCCTTGTAGGCAGCGCCAAAATGGACGAATAGTCATAGCGGCGCGCCGCCATGAGATTGCCGGTGTGCGGTTTCTCAGTTGGCGGCATCGCCGCAGCCGGATCCTGGAATGGCCAGTCCTTTGGAACCACGCAAGAGAAGAGGTCCGATCGCCGCAAGGCTGCTGGCGGTTGATGCATGGATCGATTCCTCGGTCTACGAAATCGGCTTCAGGGCGCGCCAGTTCTGGGAGGCGGCGACCATCTTCTCGCGGCGTTTCCGCGTCGGCGGCTGGCGCCGCGGCCTGATCGAACTGTTGAGTGAAGGCTTTACGCTCGGTGCCGGCGGCATCGTCGTGCTTTTGGCGCTGGCCTTGCCGGCCTTCCAGATAACCGCCGGTGACTGGCGCACGCAAGGCGACTTCGCCGTCACCTTCCTCGACCGCTACGGCAACGAGATCGGCCAGCGCGGCATCATCCAGCGCGATTCGGTGCCGGTCGACGAGATGCCCGACCATGTCATCAAGGCGGTGCTGGCGACCGAAGACCGCCGTTTCTTCGACCATTACGGCATCGATGTGCTCGGCCTGTCGCGCGCCATATTCGAGAATGTGCGGGCAAATTCCGTCGTCCAGGGTGGCTCGAGCATCACCCAGCAGCTGGCCAAGAACCTGTTCCTGACCAATGAGCGGACGTTCGAGCGCAAGATCAAGGAAGCGTTCCTGTCGCTGTGGCTCGAAGCCAATCTGTCGAAGAAGGAAATCCTGCAGCTTTACCTCGACCGCGCCTATATGGGCGGCGGCACCTTCGGCATCGAGGCGGCAGCCGATTTCTATTTCGGCAAGAGCGTCAAGGACCTGAACCTTGCCGAGGCGGCGATGCTGGCCGGCCTGTTCAAGGCGCCGACCAAATATGCGCCGCACATAAACCTGCCCGCCGCCCGGGCGCGGGCCAACGTGGTGCTGTCCAATCTGGTCGATTCCGGCTTCATGACCGAAGGCCAGGTGCTGCAGGCAAGGCTGCACCCGGCCGAAATCGTCGACCGCGGCGAGCAGAAGAGCCCCGACTATTACCTCGACTGGGCCTTCGACGAGGTCAAGAAGATCGCCGCCAAAGGCGGCCCGCACTCGCTTGTCGCCCACACCACCTTCGATGCCAACATCCAGAGGGCGGCCGAAGAATCGATGGAGTTCCACCTCCGCCAGTTCGGCAAGGAATACAACGTCACCGAGGGCGCCATCGTGGTCATCGAGACCAATGGCGCGGTCAGGGCGATCGTCGGCGGCCGCGACTACGGCGCCAGCCAGTTCAACCGCGCCACCAAAGCGCTTCGCCAGACCGGCTCCTCGTTCAAGCCCTATGTCTATGCGACGGCGATGGAGCATGGCTTCACGCCGGATTCGGTGGTTTCCGGCGGACCGATTTCCTGGGGCAGCTGGTCGCCCCACAATTACAATGGCGGGTCGGCCGGCAACGTCACGCTGATCACGGCGATGGCCAAATCGATCAACACGGTGCCGGTGCGGCTGGCCAAGGATTATCTCGGCATCAAGCCGATCAAGGCGATGGCCGAGGCGATGGGCGTCGAGTCGCCGCTTGAATCGCACAAGACCATGGTGCTCGGCACGTCGGGCATGACCGTGATGGACCAGGCGACGGGTTACAGCGTATTTGCCCAGAACGGCCTTGCCGGAACCCGGCACGGCGTCAGCCAACTCTTCACCCGTACCGGCGAGGTGGTCTACGACTTCGCCAAGGATGCGCCGCCGCCGCACCGGGTGCTGTCGGAGCAGGCGCTCAAATACATGAACACCATGCTGGCGGCGGTGCCGGTGATCGGTACAGCCCGGCGCGCAGCCCTTCCAAACATCGTCGTCGCCGGCAAGACCGGCACGACCCAGTCCTACCGCGATGCCTGGTTTGTCGGCTTTACCGGCAACTACACGGCCGCCGTCTGGCTCGGTAATGACGACTTCACCGCGACCAACAAGATGACCGGCGGCACGCTGCCGGCCATGGTGTGGCAGCGCCTGATGCTCTATGCGCACCAGAATATCGACCTCAGACCGATCCCCGGCCTCGATCACCCCTTCGTCGATGCCGAAATTGCCGCCAAGGCCGAGGAAGCGGAAAAGAAGAACGCCGAACAGGCAGCAGCCGATGCCGCAGCCGAGCGTCCGCCGGTGCTGTCCAGCCGGACCACCCAGACCCTGAAGGAACTGACCAGGCTGTTCCAGGCGGCACCCGTGCTCGACGCGCCTGCTGCGCCGGAGACCCTGTCGGCGCTGTGACGGCCAATTGCGCGGGGCCGCTTGCCACAAGGCCCTGCGCCGCGATATCCCCGAGCGGCAATCTTTCAGTCCCGGCCTTCGGTTCCCTGCCTCCTCATGCTCAAGAACGCCTTCCTGACACTGCTTTCGCTTGCCATCGCCGTCGGTGGCGGTGGCGGCAGCGTCTGGTATGCACTGAAGCTGCAGGATGGCGTCGGCGCCATCAGGATCGGCCAATGGACCGCCTTCCCCGATATCGGCACGCCGACGGCAGATCCCTATTCGAAGGCCCGCGTGGCTCGCGAAGGCGTGCTGGCGCTCGGACAGGCGGAAGGACTGTCCTTCATCGCCGAGCGCGATTCCGGCGGCGAACAGCTCAAGCGGCAATGTGCCTACAAGATTGCGGGCGGCTTTCCCACCGCCCGGTTCTGGACGCTTTATGCCGCCGACCAGTCGCTTGGCGTGGTCGAGACCGGCAAGCCGAGGCCGGCTGCGCTGCAGTCCTATCAAGTGCTGCGCCAGGCCGACAATTCGGTGGTCATTTCCGTCGGCAGCCGCCCTGCGCCCGGCAACTGGCTGCTGACCAGCGGCGCCGGCAAGATGTACTTGGTGCTTACGTTCTATGACACGCCGATCGCCAGCAGCACCGGTCTCTCGGACGTCACGCTGCCACAAATCCAGAAGGTCGGCTGCAATGCGTAGCCTGCTGCATGCCGTGCTGCTCGGCCTGCTCGGCGCCGGCATCGTGCACGTCATCGTGCTGCTGCTCGTCCCCGAGTTCTCCGAACGCGACGCCTGGTCGCGATTGGCCATGGCCTCGGATCTCTACAAGATGACCAGGCTCGACGCGGAAGCCGGCGGCGCGCCGGTGGTGAAATCGGTCGATCCGCTGTTTTATGCGGCGGCATGCCGCTTCGACCTTGCCGAGGGGATGGTGCGGGTCAAGGCGCCGGGCAAGGTGCCATTCTGGTCGATATCGGTCTATGACCGCGGCGGCCACAACATCTACTCGTTCAACGACCACAGCGCGACCGCAGGCATGCTCGACACCGTTGTGCTGACGCCGGCTCAGATGATCGAGGTCCGCAAGGATCTTCCCGAGGAACTGCAAGGGGCCATCTTCGTCGAGGCGCCGATAGAGGAAGGCGTATTCGTCATCCGTTCGTTCGTGCCCGACGACAGCTGGAAACCGATCGTCTCGCGGTTTCTCGAACAGAGTTCCTGCGAACTGCAGGATTTTTAAGCCGGTTCCGATGCTCAGTGATGCGGTACCGGCAATGTTCCCGAAGGTCCCGGCTTGTCGGGGCCGGCCGGCCGCGTTTCGCCCGTCAGCGGCCGCTGCTCGTAGCGCACCCCGGGAAAGATGATCACTGCCGCCGGCGCGGCTTGTTGTGCTCGATTGGTTGCCGCCGTTCGCGGCACGAAAGACAGTACCATGCCCATGGTTCGCGTATTCCTCTCGGTTGCCCCGGAGCACAACGCAACGCCTCCATAGTCGATTAAGAAGGCAGTAGGTTAACGGAGCGCTAACGGATCTCCGCTAAATTGATCTTTGTTCTTGGGAGACGCGAAACCGGTACAGCCCGGCAGAGCGCTGTCCAGATCGTGTCGAGTGTCGGGCGTATCCTTCGTGTCAGCTTCGGATTTCAGGCAAATCGCAGCAGGAGCTGAATCGGGAAAGGCCGAAAGGCTGTTTCGCGCCGCGGTATCGGCGTTCTGCTCGCTCACCCGCCCTTCGCGCCGGGAAATCGCGCAGCTCGAAGACCTGACGCTGCCGCTTTTCGAGAATGTCTCGGTCGAATCGCGCCGCTACGTCGCGGCAGCCCTTTCCGAATGCGAATATGCACCCGCCGCGCTGGTGCGGCGGCTTTGCCAGGAGCGGGTCGACATCGCCGCTCCGCTGCTCATCCGCTCGCGCGCCCTCAGCGACGTCGACCTGATCGCGCTGATCGGACGTCACGGCCTGCCGCATGCCCGTGCCATTGCCCGCCGCAAGGATCTCAATCAAACGATCGCGGATCTCATCAAAGTGCTCGAAAGGCCGACGCTGGTGCGGTCGCAGCAGCAGCCGGAAACAACCGCCAAAGCCGCCTCCGAAAACGCCGAAGTGGTTGCGGGCGAGGTCAACAGGCAAGAGGCTTCCGATGCCGCTGAAACTGTACGCCGCCGGTTGCGATTCATGATGCGCACCGAGAGCGGCGGCGCTATCGGTCCGTTCGTCGAGCCACAAACCTATGTCAAGCTGCGCGAGACCGCGCTGACCGGCAATGCAGCATTCTTCCAGACAGCGCTCGCCGATGCGCTCGAAGTCGATTTTTCAACGGCGCGGACGCTCACCGCGAGCCACAATTACACACCGCTGCTGGCCGCCTTGCGCGCGCTCGACCTCAGCGAAGACAAGGCGTTCCTGATCACGGCCGCCATCTATCCGACCGAGTTTCCGCACCCGCAGGCGATCCGCATCTTCCTCGACCGCTACCGCCTGCTGCACCGCGACGCGGCGTTGGACCGGCTCCGCGGCTGGAAGGCCGACACCGTATCGAAAATTGTTCGCAAGCCTGGGCGCGTCGCCGCAAATGCCGACCTGCGCAAGCCGAACAGCGCCGATATAGCCGCCAGCCCAAAGGCGCGTCGCATCTGAAGGCTTGCCGTTAAGACGCCTTGACCGAGATAAGCTCCTCGACGGGAATGGCGCCCGCCTCGATCTCGACCACCCAGATATCCGGATCGAATCTCTTCTCGCGCTCCAGCCGCGCGTCGAAGATGGCGGCATCGTCGCCTTCGCCAAGCAGGCTGAAAAAACGGTCGTCCGGCCTGGCTGAATCGTAACTCGTCTGCGGCGCCGGCCCGAACAGCGCTATCTCCCCCAGCCTGCCCCGCGCCAGCACGAAAACCGCGCCGGCTTCCGTCGCGCCGCGCTTGACCACGGCGGCAAAGCCGCCGGCGCTGAAAACCCGGCGCAACAGCGCCGACACCCACAGATCGGTGGTTACCCGCATGGAGAAGTCCTGGACATGCGGCGGTCCTTACAGCATTGGCCGGAAGACCGTAACCGGTCTTTGCCAGGCGATCGGCGAGCGGCCGTTTCGACCCTTAGTTGGTCAGGCCGATCTCGCGCATCTTGACGTAGACGATCTCGTCGGGCTCGCCGGTCTCGGGCAGGCCGAACAGCGCCTGGAATTCCTTGATCGCGGCCTTGGTGCGCGCGCCGACGACGCCATCCAATTGCATGTCGTCATTGCCGAACGCCTTCAGTCCGGCCTGGATCTTGACGATGCGGGGATCAGGCGTTTGCGCCACCGCATTTGCCGGTGCGGACGCTGGAATGGCGGCCGGAGCAGCGGCCGTTTCGACCGGCCGCGGCACCGGATGCGGCACCACGGCCGCGGTCTTTGGCGTGGCGCCCAGTTGATCCAGCAGGACGCTGTCGATCTCGCCGGAGGCATTCAATCCGACCTTCTGCTGATAGGCCTGGATGGCCTTGCGCGTATTCGGTCCGGGAATCCCGTCGACGGTGCCGGAATAGAAATCGAGATCCTTCAATATGCCCTGGACCTGCTCGACGACCGGGTCGCTCTTGATCGGCGCAGCGGCCGGACGCACGATATTGATGGTGGTTTCGGGCTCGTCGCTGTCCGCCCGGGGAAAGCGCTCGATGCTCCTGGTGACGAAAAACGCGCCGGCATGCGGAAAGGGCTGGTACCAAAGCGCGTTCGCCGAGACGTAGAACAGCGTCACCAGGAATGCGGTGGAGCCGCCGACCACAACAGGATTGCGCGAGATCAGGCTGCCCAGAGCCATAGCTCCGTGCTCGAAGGCATTGCCGCGGCGTTTGACCGCCTTAGGCTGTTTTGCGGAGCGACCCATTGCTCTCCCCCTTGCCATCGTCCGCTCTGGCTTTGGCCGCGGACATCGGCACCACGCCGGCCTTCTCCGCCGAGCGGCCCGTCGGGCCGCTCACGGGAAGGCTGATCGTCACCGTAGTGCCCTCGCCCGGCATGCTTTCGATCGACATGGTGCCCTCGTGCAGCGCCACCAGCCCCTTCACCAGCGAGAGCCCGAGGCCTGTGCCTTCGAAACGGCGGGTATAGTCGTTCTGGATCTGCATGAACGGCTTGCCGAGATTGGCGAAATCTTCCTCGGCGATGCCGATGCCAGTATCCCGGACCCAGAAATGCAGCCGCGAGCCGATGCGCTTGGCGCCGATGACGACATTGCCGCCTTCGGGCGTGAACTTGATCGCGTTAGAGACCAGATTGATCAGGATCTGCTGCACGGCGCGACGGTCGGCATTTATTTCGCCTGCGTCCGGCGCGATCTGGGCCTGCAGATCGATGGCCTTTGCCTCGGCTTGCAGGCGCATCATCGATTGGCACATCTCGACCGCTTCGCGGAAGCGGAACGGTTCCGGTTCGGTCGCGTAAGCGCCCGATTCGATCCGCGATACGTCGAGTATCGAGGTGACGACGGCAAGCAGGTGCTGGCCCGAATCCCTGACCAGCCCGACATATTCCTTCTGGCGCGGATCCTTGAAGCTGCCGAACATCTCGTGCAGCAACATGTCGGAAAAGCCGATGATGGCATTGAGCGGGGTGCGCAACTCATGGCTGACGACGGCAAGGAAGCGTCCTTTCGCCACCTCGGCGGAGGCAGCCGCCTCATTGGCAGCGGCAAGCTCCTGGCGCAGGCCGGTCAGTTCGTCGTTCTCGCGCAGAAGAAGCGTGAAGACAGTCTCCTGCCCCGGCGCGCGCATCATCTCGAGCGAGAACGGCCGGTAATTGTCGGCCGTCACGCCGCTGCTCTGCGGCAGCCGTACGCGAAGGTCGAGCCGGCGCGACAGGGCGCCATCGCGCATATCGGCCAGCGCACTGAGATACGGGACGCGGTCGGACAGATGGATGCGATCGAAAAGTCCGGTGCCGAAAAGCAGCTCCGGTGGCAGCCTCAGCATAGTGCGTGCCTTAGCCGAGACGTCCAGAACCTCGCCATGCGCAGCGATTCGCAGCACGACGGCGTCGATCAGGTCTTCGAGCCGGTGGCTGCCGGCCGGATCGAGCTGTGCGTTGGCGGCGCCGCGAAGCGGAGCGATACGCGGAATGACCGTGAGTGCCCAGGCCAGTGGTACCAGCCAGTGCCATGCGGCGATTTCGGTCTGGTCGAGCGGCAAGACGGAACCGGCTAAAGGCTGCAGCAAGACTGCGACAAAGGCCGATATGGCGCCCCAGATCACGGCACGGCGCGACTGGCCGATCCACCAGGCTTCAAACGGCAGCGCTACCGCAAGCAAGGCAACCGGCGAGGCCACACCGCCGGCGGCAGCGATAAGGGCACCGAGGGCAACGCTGCCGACGACCAAGGCGAGTTGGCCGGCCAGGGTCATCTTGCCCGATGCAGCCACCAGCAGGGCGGCGAACCAGCAAAGGCCGAACGCCGCAAAGATGGCAGCCACGGTCACGGCCGCGCCCATGCCCGACGTGACCAGCGTCACCGCTGCACCCGCGCTGAAGAAAGGAGCCGCCAGCATGGCGCCAATGAACCGACTGTAGCGGCGACGATCGCTCTGGCCGAGCACGGACGGATGAACCATCCGTTCGCAACCGGCGGCTATCGCGCCCGGCAACTCGGCGTATCTGGCCTTGATCGCACTCAACTCAACGCACCCGGTCGTGAACGGCCCTGCTTTGCAGGCGGCTTTTGTCGATTCCGAAACTCGCATCCAGCGTTTAAGGAATGGATAAGGCTGGGCCGATCGTCCCCCGGCAGGCTGCAAATATCGGGATACCGGCGGGGAAAAAACCGGGGCAATTGCCGCCATAGTAAACGGAGCGTTATCCACACCGCCCGCGCCTGACGTTGCGGCCGATGGCATCAAACTGTCACCATGCAAAAAAATAACGGGGAAAAACAATCCGTTGGATGGTTATCATTTGCTGAATAAAATCTGAGCCGTTCGAGGCAAATGAACTTCAAAACGCTTCGTTTCGAATCTACCTAAAATTTAAGGAAAACTGTTGCTTTCGGGACAAGCCGTCCTTTGCCCATCTGTGTCAGTATCGCGTACAAGGGTCGTGCGGTTCGGATGCATGACGTCATAAAGGACAGACAGATGGGCTTTCTGATAAGAGCTGCTTTCTGGTTTTCGCTGGTGCTTCTGGCGCTGCCGCTGGGTGTCGGCGCCGATGATGCGGGCCGCGAAAGCGTCGGGCCGCTCCAGGCGCTGTTTGCGGCGCGCGAAGCCGTCGGCGATATCGCCGGCATCTGCGAGCGCAAGCCGGACGTGTGCGAGACCGGCAAATCGGCAATGCACACCATCACCGCCCGGGCAAGGGAGACCGCCAAGATCGCGGCCGCCATGCTGGACGAGAAGGCCGCTGAACCTGATACGGTGACGACCACCGGCAGCGTGTCCGAGGAAATCGTGTTGCCGGCGAAAGTCGATCTGCCGGCGAAACTGCACTTGCCGGCGAAGAACTGAGACTGTTTCGGCCGAATTCATCGCTAAACCGCAAGGCTCTCGCTCTCGGCGCCTGCGGCGTTTCTCCTCTTTTTCCGTGACGTGGCAGCGCCGGATGACTATATCCGGGGGAATGACGACGACGATCCAGACCATCCGCGACGACTTTTCCCTGCTCGAGGAGTGGGAAGACCGCTATCGCTATGTGATTGAACTGGGTGAAGCACTGCCGCCGTTTCCCGACGAGCAACGCATACAAGCCAACAAGGTGCCGGGCTGCGTCAGCCAGGTCTGGCTGACTACCGAGCAAGGCGGGGGTGCCGACCCCGTTATCACCTTCAAGGGCGATTCCGACGCGCATATCGTGCGCGGCCTGGTCGCCATCATGCTGGCGCTGTTTTCGGGACGGCCGGCCAGCGAAATCCAGAGGACCGACGCAGAGGCCACATTGAAGGCGCTCGGACTTGACGAGCACCTGTCGCCGCAGCGCGCCAATGGTCTTCGCTCGATGGTCAAGCGCATCAAGCGTGACGCCGAGGCAGCGCTGAAGCAGACCGCCTGACCGCACGGCAGTTGCTGGCGGCATGAAGAACTGGCGGGCTGAGCTTTGGTCTCCCCACAATGCGAAAACGGCGCCTGTAGGCGCCGTTTGAGTATCAAACCGGAAGAGCCGCTTGTCAGCGTCCCTTGCGCTTGCGGCCGAGACCCATCTTCTTGGCGAGCTGCGAACGGGCGGCCGCGTAATTGGGCGCAACCATCGGATAGCTTGGGTCCAGGTTCCACTTTTCACGATACTGGTCGGGCGTGAGATCATAGTGGGTCATCAAGTGACGCTTGAGCGACTTGAACTTCTTGCCGTCTTCGAGACAGATGATGTAGTCGTCATGCACTGACCGCTTCGGATTTACCGCCGGCTTCTGCTTGTCGGCAGGAGGTTGCTCGGCGGCCCCGCCGACACGCCCGAGAGCGGCATGGACATCGGCGATAAGGTTCGGCAGTTCGCCGACCGGTACGGGATTGTTGCTGACATAGGCAGCCACCACGTCGGCGGTGAGCTCGATCAGCGCGTCACTGTTTCTGGAAGGTGTTTCGGTAATATCCATGGCGTTCAGGTCCCAACGAGAATTGTTTCTGTCTACGCCCTATTTTTGGCAGGCAGGGCATCGCGCGAACTTGTGCAGGAAAAAGCCTCCGCGATTCGCGTCGCGGCATCTTAATGAGCCTGAGCGCCAAGTAAGTCAATTCGCTTCTTGCGGTCTATTCAGCGATACAAGTCAAATATTCCTCATTCAGCTTCACTCTTTCGTGCAAAGTGTAACTTTGCCGTTTTTTCTGGTCAGACCAGCATCGACTGACGCGGCGGCAAGCAGCCATTACACAAACGGCAGCAGGTAAATAGAGTTCGATGCTTGACCCTGCGGGCGGCATTACAGCCTGGATGATCGGCCGATTCAGTAAAATCATAGGTTGCGAAGCGTTACTGTTGCTCGCGAGCCGTCGCCGGAGCGGTGCGCTGTGTCATTGAAATGGGGTAATGTATTTCCGTAGACCCAGCCATATCGGCCACTTGCCAAGCCGCGAAGGCAGTTGCATGAGATTGACCGGCACTGGCAGGGTCATCGCAGCGACGGCGAGAACCGCGGCAGTCCGAGAAGAAATATTCGTTATCCGCTCCTCCAGCCCGTCCTCTCGAGCCACCACGACAATAGATCATAGCCCTTGAACCCGCGCTGCTCGGCGTGTTCATTCGCCATTCAAGTAGCTTCCACAGCGAGACGCAATGACCAGAACCCCAGTGTTTCCGACCGCCACGCCGCCGCAGCCGGAGAGGCGGCCGATCTTCGACACGCATCACGGCATAACGCGGACGGACGATTATGCCTGGCTGAGGGCCGCCAATTGGCAAGAGATGTTTAGGGATCCGTCCCTGCTCGACGGCCAAATCCGCGCCCACCTCGAAGCCGAGAATGCCTACCAGGCGGCGCTGATGGCCGATACGGTCCAACTGCAGAAGCAGCTTTTCGCGGAAATGAAGGGACGCATCAAGGAAGACGATTCTTCCGTGCCGATGAAGGACGGACCTTACGCCTACGGCTCCTCCTTCAAGCTTGGCGGCCAGCAGCCGCGTTATTTCCGCACGGCGCGTGACGGCGGCGACAAGCAGATATTGCTCGACGGCGATGCCGAGGCCGAGGGCAAGCCCTATTTCCGCCTGGGCGGCGTCGATCATTCGGACGACCACAGCAAGCTGCTCTGGGCCTTCGACGACAAGGGTTCCGAATTCTACACGCTGCGCGTCCGCGATCTGGCCGGCGGCAACGATCTGGCGGACAGGGTCCCGGACACCGGCGGCGGCGGTGTGTGGGATGCCGGCAATGACGGTTTTTTCTACACCCGCCTCGACCCCAACCACCGTCCTTCCAAAGTGCTGTTCCATGCGCTTGGCGACGGTCCTGAAAACGACCGGCTGATCTACGAGGAGACCGATCCCGGCTTTTTCATGGATGTCGGCGGCACGCGCTCCAACGAGTGGATCATGATTGGCATCAACGATCATGAGACCTCGGAATACCGTATCATGAGCGCCAACGATCCGTTCGCAGAGCCGAAGCTGGTTGCGGCGCGCCAGACCGGCCTGCAGTACGAACTCGAGGAAGGCGGCGACATCTTCTTCATCCTCACCAATGCCGACGGCGCCAAGGACTTCAAGATCATGACGGCGCCGGCCCACGATCCGGTGCGCGCCAACTGGCAGGAACTGGTGCCGCACGAAGCGGGCCGGTTGATCCTTTCGGTGATCGGCTTCAAGGACCACATGGTCCGGCTCGAGCGCAAGGAAGGCCTGCCGCGCATCGTCGTACGCGACCGCAAGAGCGGCGAGGAGCACCTGATCTCCTTCGACGAGGAAGCCTTCTCGCTCGGCCTGTCCGGCTCCTACGAATACGACACCGAGATCATGCGCTTTTCCTATTCGTCGATGACGACCCCGGCGCAGGTCTTCGATTACAACATGCGCACCCGCGAGCGGGTGCTGCTCAAGACCCAGGAAGTGCCGTCCGGCCACGACCCGGAGCACTACGTCACGCGCCGGCTGATGGCGCCTGCCGCCGACGGCGAATTGGTGCCGATCTCGCTCCTCCATCACCGCGACACACCGCTCGACGGGTCCGCCCCTTGCCTGCTTTACGGCTACGGATCTTACGGCATAGCCGTACCCGCCGCGTTCAACACCAATCTGTTTTCGCTGGTCGACCGCGGCTTTGTCTACGCGATAGCCCATGTTCGCGGCGGCAAGGACAAGGGCTATGGCTGGTACGACGACGGCAAGCGGGCGAACAAGATGAACACGTTCACCGATTTTGTCGCTGCCGCCCACCACCTCGTCGCCGAACGCTATACACAGCATGACCGCATCGTTGCGCAAGGCGGTTCGGCCGGCGGCATGCTGATGGGCGCGGTCGCCAACATGGCGCCGCAATGCTTCGGCGGCATCGTCGCCGAGGTCCCCTTCGTCGACGTGCTCACCACCATGCTCGACGCCAGCTTGCCGCTGACGCCGCCGGAATGGCCGGAATGGGGCAATCCGATCGCGTCGGCGGAGGATTACCGGACCATCGCCGCCTACTCGCCCTACGACAATGTCGCCGCACTCGACTATCCGCCGATCCTGGCACTGGCCGGCCTGACCGACCCGCGCGTCACCTATTGGGAGCCGGCCAAATGGGCGGCGCGGCTGCGCGACCGCAAGACGGGTGAAAATCCGGTGCTGTTCAAGATCAACCTGGATTCAGGCCATGCCGGCGCGTCCGGCCGGTTTTCAAGACTGGAGGAAATCGCCTTCACCTACGCCTTCGGGCTCAAGGTGACGGGCAAGGCCGAGCTTGCGGCGTGAACATCGGCGGATGAGCCGTCATTGCCTTCCGTTCCGCGACGTGGCTTCATTGGCGGTGAGAGTTGCGGAGCCCACCAATGATCGATCTCGCCACGTTGATAGCTTATGTCGCGGTTGTGCTTGGCTTTGTCTTCATCCCAGGTCCCGCCACTCTTCTGACGGTGGCGCGGGCAACCAGTTCCGGAACCAGGGTGGGCATTGCGACCGGCGCCGGGATCGCGGCCGGCGACGTGGTTCACACCTTCATGGCGATCGTCGGCATTTCGGCGATCATTGCCACGTCGGCGGCGCTTTTCAGCATCGTGAAGTACATCGGCGCAGCCTACCTCATTTATCTCGGCATTCGCGCGATCATCGAGAAAACGCCTGCCTATCCGGCCGCCAGCGCACTTGCGATCCCCGCTGCCAAAGCATTTCGGCAGGCTGTTTTGACCGAGGTTCTCAATCCCAAGACCGCGCTTTTCTTCCTCGCATTTCTTCCGCAGTTCGTGCGGCCTGAAAACGGATCGGTGATGCTTCAACTGGCAATATTGGGCGTCATCTTTGTTCTGTTGGGCCTCGTCAGCACGGTGGTTTTCGCCGTGGGTGCGGGCGGCCTCGGTGCATTCATGCGCCGAAACCCGACGGTGCTGAGATGGCAAGGCAAGGCTGTCGGCGGTATCTATTGCGCCTTAGGCATCCGGCTGGCGCTGCAACAGCGCTAGGGTCTCGACAGGCGACGAGCCGTACGAGGCTTCGGATAATGGGCAGGCACAGCTGATTTTCCGCTCGCAATTGCAAAGGCCGCGCGCTACCCAGTGCGCGGCCTTTTCACAGCCGCGCCAACACACAATCACCCAGGGATCTGCCATGTTGCTCGTCGATGTCTATCTCGACAAATCGCCCATCCAGGGCATCGGCGTCTTTGCCAAGAACCACATTGCCCGCGGCACGCTGGTCTGGAAGCTCGACCCAAAATACGACCGGCGCATCGAGGTGGAGACCTATGAGCGGGAAACCGGGCCGGTCAAAACCTATCTCGACCGCTACGCCTATCCGGACCGGCGCGACCCGAACTACATCGTCTTCGAAGCCGACGATGCGCGCTACATGAACCATGCCGACGACCCGAATTGCGATGTCTCGCAGCCGGAGGAGACCTATGCCTTGCGCGACATTGCGCCCGGCGAGGAAATGACCTGCGACTACAATCACTTCTTCGAAACCGGCTTCGACTTTCTCGGCGACCGCTGACGCAACGGCCGTCAGCTCGACGGCTTCTTACGCGCCGGATAGCCGTTGGGGTGCGGCGGCACGGCTTTCAGGTAGGCGGCGATCGCCGCGCGGTCCTCCGGGGTCAGCACGGCCATGTTCCGCTGCACGTCGACCATGGCGCCGCCGACCGTATCGAAATCCGGCGTGAAGCCGGTTTCGAGATAGTTGGCGATGTCGGCCTCGGACCAGTCCGCGATGCCGCCCTCGCCCGACGTGATGTTCGGCACGATGCCGCTGCCTTCGGCGGCGGCCGCACCTGCCAGCCATTGGCTCTTCCTGGTGCCGCCGGTAAGATCCCGCGGCGTGTGGCATTCGCCGCAATGGCCGGGGCCTTCGACCAGATAGCGGCCGGCCTGCACCGGCTGCGGCGTGCCGTCGGCGAAGGAAACGACCGGCTGGTCGCTCAAATAGAGCAATTTCCACAGACCAAGGCCGCGTCGGACGTTGAAGGGAAACCCCAGCGAATTGGCGGGCGCCTTGCCGGCGACCGCGGGCAAGGTCTTCAGGAAAGCGTAGAGATCGGCAATGTCGGCCGGCTTCATGCGCGCGTAGGAGGTATAGGGAAATGCCGGATAGAGATGCTCGCCCGACGGCGACACGCCCTTCAGCATGGCGTTGGCAAGATCCTCGACCGACCAGGCGCCGATGCCGTCCCTGGTATCCTGCGATATGTTCGGCGGCACGAAGGTGCCGAATGGCGTCTTGAGTTCAAGGCCGCCCGCCAGCTGAAGACGGGCGTCGCCTTGCGAGCCAGGCTTGGCATGACAGGATGTGCAGCCGCCGGCGTAGAAGATGCGCTTGCCCCTGGCGGCGTCGCCAGGACCAAGCTCAGCCAGCGTTGCGGCATCGAGCCTGACCGGAGCCGACAGGAACCAGCCGGCAATCGCGGCCGCGCCGCCCAGAACGAAGGCGGCGCCGACAAGTTTCTTCAGCAAGCGCATTGCCCGCTATCAGCCTTTTTTCACCCGGTAGTTTTGATGACAGTTGCCGCAGCCGCCGCCGATGGTGTTGAACTGCGCCTTCAACGCGTCGGCATCCGCAGGTGCTGCGGCGACCGCCGCCTTGACGTCGGCGAGGTACTTGCCTTCAGCCGTCTTGAAGCCGGCCATGTCCTGCCAGATTTTTGGGGACGCCGTGGTGTCGCCGGTGTCGCTGCCCGCCGGGAAAAGCGTGTCGACGCCGGCATGGAATTTCTCGGCATTGACCTGCAGTGCCTGCAACGCCGTCAGCACCGAAGCTGCGTCGTAGGGCGTCTCGCCCTTGACCACTTTCGACAAGCCGGCGGCGATCTTGCCACGTTCCTTCATCAGGGCCTGCCGGTCGGCTACCGGGTCGGCAAATGCCGCCGAACCGGCGAAGGCGAGCATCGAGATGGCGAGGATAAGCTTTCTCATTCACTTGGCTCCATGTTGAAGGCAATTCAGGATGCGGCCCCACCCCGATGACAAACGGCAAGGATGGCTTAAAAATTCCGACGCTTCGCCTCACGCTTGCGTGAAATTTTTGCAGCTGTCGTTCTGATGCTGAAAAAGAAAAGCCCCGGTTCTGCCGGGGCTTTCTGGAACGGATCAGGCCTTTTCGTAGAGCTCGAGCACATAGTCCCAGTTGATGAGACTGTCGACGAAGGCTTCGAGATATTTCGGCCGGGCGTTGCGATAATCGATGTAATAGGAATGTTCCCAGACATCGACGCCGAGGATCGGCGTTGCGCCATGGACGAGCGGGTTCTCGCCATTCGGCGTCTTCGAGATCGCCAGCTTGCCGTCCTTGACCGAGACCCAGGCCCAGCCCGAACCGAACTGGGTGGTGCCGGCGGCGATGAAGTCGGCCTTGAACTTGTCGTAGCCACCAAGATCGCTGTCGACCGCCTTTTGCAATGCGCCCGGCAGCTTGTTGCCACCGCCGCCCTTCTTCATCCATTTCCAGAAATGGATATGATTGTAGTGCTGGGCGGCATTGTTGAAGAGGCCCGCATTCTTGCCGAAGGACTGTTTGACGGCCTCTTCGACCGACAAATCGCCCATGCCCGCCTCGGCGGCCAGCTTGTTGCCGTTGTCGACATAGGCCTTGTGATGCTTGTCGTGGTGATATTCCAGCGTTTCCTTGGACATGTAAGGCTGCAAAGCCTCGTAATCATAGGGCAAGGCGGGCAATTCAAAAGCCATCGGTCGTACTCCCTCGTGGAAAAATCCGGTGTCGATACCGGACTAACATAGGACTGGATTGGTCTGGAACAACTCCGGAAACGAAGCGCCGGCCGCTTTTTAGCGGGTCAGCCGGGCGAAGTCGAATGCGCCCATTCCCAATAGAGTTCGCGCGCCTTCTTGGCGACCGGTCCGGGCTGCAGATTGCGATCCTCGATACGGGTGACCGGCACGACTTTCGAGTGGTTTCCCGTCGAGAAGATTTCGTCCGCCTCCAGGAAATCGCGGATCGACAGCGTCTTTTCCGTCGTCGTGAAACCGTATTCGCCTAGCAGGGCCATGGTGCGCGCGCGGGTAATGCCGGACAGGAAGGTGCCGTTCGGCGCCGGCGTCAGGACATGGCCGTCCTTGACCAGGAAAATATTCGAGGTCCCGGTCTCGGCGACATTGCCCAGCATGTCGAGCACGAGCGCATTGTCGAAGCCGCGCATCTTGGCTTCTAGGATGGCCCGGCCGTTGTTGGGATAAAGGCAGCCGGCCTTGGCGTTGGTCGGCATGGTTTCGATGGTCGGGCGCCGGAACGGCGACACCGTCACCGAAAACCCCGCCGGCGAGATCATCGGCGATTCGTAGAGGCAAAGGCAGAAACGCGTCGAGGCCGGGTCGGCCGGGACGCCCATATAGCCGCCATGCTCGGCCCAATACATCGGCCTGATATAGACCGCCGTCTTGCCGTCGAACTTCTTCAGCCCGTCCCAGGTCAGGCCGACGATCTTGTCGGTGCTCATCGTCGGCTTCAGGCCGAGCGCGATCGCCGAGGCGTTCACCCTCGCTGCATGGCGATCGAGATCGGGAGCGACGCCCTCGAACCAGCGGGCGCCGTCGAACACGCTGGTGCCGAGCCACATGGCGTGGCTGCGCGGCCCTAGAACGGCAATATTGCCCTCGTACCAGTCGCCGTCGACGAAGGTCCATGTCGCGGATTGCGCCGCAGTCGCCAATGTCATTGCCAGGTTCCGTTCGATGCTTGTTGCGGCGCATTGGAAGATGCTTTGGCGGCCGCCGTCAACCGGCTTGGCTGAGATTTGTTAAGGCCAGCGGGCTGGCGGACTGCAATCAGCGCTTGCGCCTTGCCTTACGCGGCCTCAAAACTGTCGAATGCAGTTCGCGGCTTACGTTTTCGATGCCTATGGCACGCTGTTCGACGTGCATGCGGCCGTGCGCCGTCACGCCGACCAGATCGGGCCGGACGGCCAGTTGCTGTCCGATATCTGGCGCGCCAAGCAGCTGGAATATTCCTGGGTCAGGACGCTGATGGGGGCCTATGCCGATTTCTGGCAGCTCACCGAGCAGGCGCTCGATTTCGCCCTGCGCAAGGTTCCGTCCGCCGATGCCGGACTGAAAGCGAAGCTGCTCGAGGCTTATTGGCGGCTGGACTGCTATCCGGAGGTGCCGGCCGTGCTCAAGGCGCTCAAGGCATCGGGGGCAAGGCTGGCGATCCTGTCCAACGGTTCGCCTGAAATGCTGGAGGCGGCCGTCAAGTCCGCCGCGCTCGACCAGGTCCTGGACGACGTCTTTTCCGTCGACAGCGTCAGGCGCTTCAAGACCGATCCGTCGGTCTACGACATGGTCACCACGGGCTGGCGCCTCTATCCGGACGCTGTCTCTTTCCAGTCATCCAACCGCTGGGACATCGCCGGCGCCACCAAATTCGGCTTCAGGACGGTGTGGATCAACCGCGCCAATCAGCCAGAGGAATACCGGGATTTTCCACCGGCCCTGATCCTGCCGTCCCTTGAAGGTCTGGTCGCCGGGGGGTGACACCGGAAATGTTGCGTCGGCGCAACAGTGACGATCCAGTCACAGCTTTGCCTTTGTTTGTCCACCCTGCGGCCAGAATTGGAACCGCCTATCGCGCCGGGCATTGCTCGGCACCTGCGCAACAGGACGCATTTATGCTTTGTTGCGATTTGAGACTTAAAAAAGGCAATCATGTTCACACCCCAATCGTCCTCTCTGCGCCTTAGCCGTCGCGGTTTCCTCAACGCAGCAGCCCTTGGCGCCGCCTCGATCGCGGTCTCCAGTTGCACCACCCTGTCGCAGCAGCCGGTCGAGCCACCGCCGCCGACCTATGTCGAGCCGGCGCTCGGCGACTATGTGACGATGTATGGGCCGATGTCGGATGGCGGCTTCGAGCTGCCGGCCATACCGGTCGACAAGATCGACCCGCAGTTCCTGCGCCAGATCGTGGACGATCCGACCGGTCAGCAGCCGGGCACCATCGTCGTCGACACCACCAACCACTTCCTCTACCTGGTGCGCCCGGGCGGCCAGGCGATCCGCTACGGCGTCGGCCTCGGCCGCGCCGGCTTCGAATGGTCGGGCGATGCGGTGGTCCAATGGAAGCAGAAATGGCCGAAATGGACGCCGCCGGACGAAATGATCGTCCGCCAGCCCGAACTAAGACCGTACAGCGCCGACAATGGCGGCATGCCCGGCGGGCTCAAGAACCCGCTTGGCGCGCGGGCGCTTTATCTCTTCCAGGGCAACCAGGACACGCTCTACCGCTTGCACGGTTCGCCGGAATGGCGGTCGATCGGCAAGTCGGTGTCGTCGGGCTGTGTGCGCCTGATGAACCAGGACATTATCGACCTCTACGATCGTGTGCCGAACAAGACCCCGGTCGTGGTGACGGCCGACATCGGCCAGCCGATGGTGGCGACAGCAAACCGCAAAGCCATCCCGATCGACGCCGGCGTGCCGGAAGGATCGATCCTGCTCGGCCCGATAAAAGCGGTGACCAACTCGATCTTCTGAGCTGGCCGAAAGCGCGGGGGCGGAATTGCTCACGGCTCCTGCTGGTTTTGCCGAGCGTCGGCTTGCCCGTTCCGGTGCCCGCCTTTGGATTTGATGCCTACGTTGAGGCGGACTTTGCCGCACGTGTGTGCAGACGCCACCAGTGACAGCTCATGACCCAGAGCGGACATTTCGCGCTCAGAAGGGATTATCACGGTGATCGGAGGGATACCCCTCCTGTCATCCTGACCGTATTTGTGCTGGATGCGCTCTGACAGGTGCGATGCCGTGGCAGGTTTTTGTAGACCTTGGCGAGAAGGAATGATCCAAAATGTAACCCTGGCCATGCCAATTGCTTCAACGATCGATGCAATCCACTCAGAGCAGGTTGATCGCAATTTGCACGTTGCCGCGCGTCGCTTTCGAGTACGGACAAATGTCGTGCGCCTCGTCGATCAGGGCTCGTGCGGTATTGTACTCCACGCCGGGCAGGCTGACGTTGAGCCGAGTGCTGAGAGAGTAGCCGTCGTCCCCGAGATTCAGATCAACCTCGGCATCGATTCTCACTCCGGCCGGCAGCGTAATTTTTTGTTCGTGAGCCACAGACGCAACCGCGCTTGCGAAGCTGGCCGACCAGCCGGCTGCAAGCAGTTGCTCCGGGTTGGTGCCGATGCGCGCCGATCCGGGTATGGAAAGCCTGATGTCCAGAAGGCCATCAGAGCTGCGCGAGGTGCCATTCTCGCGGCCACCTGTGGTTGCGGTCCTGGCCGTGTAAACAACCCTTGCGATCGGGTTCATAGGCATTCTTTTGGTGGTTGTCGTACCTGCCGGAGGGGCGGTGCCGCGAACTCGATCACGCGTCGACCTCGACAACGGCGTCGGCAAAGGCCTGTGGTGCTTCCTGAGGTAGGTTGTGTCCAATGCCGCCCATGACTACCCGGTGGCTATATCTGCCTGAAAACATCTTGGCGTAAGCGCTGGCGTCCGGATGCGGCGCGCCATTGGCGTCGCCCTCGAGCGTCATCGTGGGCACGGAGATGACGGGTGCCTGAGCAAGCCGCTGCTCCAGTGAATCATATTGCGCCTCGCCTTCTGCCAGGCCGAGCCGCCAGCGATAATTGTGGATGACGATCGCGACGTGATCCGGATTGTCCAAGGCCGCAGCACTCCGCTCGAACGTGGGCTCATCGAAATTCCATTGCGGCGAGGCGAGCTGCCAAATCAGCCTGGCGAAATCGCGCGTATATTTCTCGTAGCCGACACGGCCGCGATCGGTAGCGAAGTAATATTGGTACCACCATTGCAGCTCGGCCTTCGGCGGCAGCGGCAGTTTGCCGGCTTGCTGGTTGCCGATGAGATAGCCGCTCACCGAGACCATCGCCTTGCAGCGTTCCGGCCACAGGGCGGCGATGATGTTCGCCGTCCGAGCGCCCCAGTCGCAGCCGGCAATCGTCGCCTTCTCGATACCCAGCGCATCCATCAGCGCGACGATGTCGGCAGCGATGGCCGACTGCTGACCATTGCGCATCGTCTCGTCCGACAGGAACCGCGTCGTGCCGTATCCGCGCAGGTAGGGCACGATCACGCGGCGGCCTTTCGCCGCCAGAATGGGCGCAACGTCGACATATGTGTGGATGTCGTAAGGCCAGCCATGGAGAAGGATAACGGGCGGACCGTCGGCAGGGCCGGCCTCTGCATAGCCGACATTAAGGACACCGGCATCGATCTGCCTGGGTTCGCCGAACGAGTTCTTTGCCGTGTGCATCGCAGAGGCCGTCGTCTGGTCGACTCCGCTGGGCGCCGCCTTCGCTGTCGCGGTCATGCCGAGTTCGGCAAGCGTCATGCCCATTGCGGCTGCACCGATCAGGCGACGGCGGCGCTCATCGATTTTGTCGCAAACACTGATCGTGTTCATGGTGATGTCTCTTTGTGATGAGGCAATGTGCTTTGTTCCTGCGTAGTCACGAGACGAGCTGCTGGCCGCCGTCGACGTCGTATGTCGCGCCCGTCAGCGCCGTGTTGCTCATGATGTGAACGGCGAGCGCGGCGACATCAGCCGGTCCGACGACACGTCGGATTGGCAGCGTCGCGCGCAGTTCGTCGCGCCGCTTGTCGAGGTTGTCGCCGAGCAGCGACGCCGACGTGTCGACGAAGCCTGCGGCGATCAGGTTGACGCGTATCGGCGCGAGCTCGAGCGCGAGATTGGCGATGAGCGCGGGGAACGCGACGGTAACCGTCGAGACGATCGCGAGGCCTGGTTTTGGGCGGCGTGCGCCCGTGCCGCCCATGAATATCAGTGAGCCGGCCGACCCGACCTTGCCAGCGGCGCTGCGTGCCACATTGAGCGCGAGCAATAGGTGGTCCGTGAGATCGTGTCGTGCCTCCTCGGGAGGAATTTCGAGGGGTGAGCGATAATGGGGAGCGCCGGCAGTAACCATCACATGGTCGATCAAGTCCGGCAGATCTTGAAAGAACGACTTCAGCTGGGTCGCATCGTTGGCGTCGAAGGCGGCGGTGCCCTCAGCGCTAATCTCGCACGCTGCTTGATCGAGGCGGTCGCGATTGCGTCCGGTGAGGATGACGCGGGCGCCTTCGGCGCGGGCACGCCGGGCGGTCTCCAGACCGATGCCGGCGCTACCGCCGATGACGACGACGGTCTGGCCAAGAAGTTCAGGTTCGCGCTGAGTGGGGATGGCTGCGGTACTCATGATTTCCTCCGATAAAGGCCGTCAGGTCGCCACGATCTCCGCAGGCCGCGGACGAATACGGCGGCAGTGTGCCGCCGTCTGGAAGCTCGTCCTACTGCGGCAGTTCCTCGCCAGACTGCTCGGCCACCATGTATTCGGCGTACCAGTCCGGCCAGTTCTCGTCACGCTGGCCGCCGGTCCGCTTCTCGTGCTCTCCGTGGGCGACCGACGCGCGCCGCATTGCGGCGGCCAGGTCGCCCTCGGAGGCGAAGCTCGTCGCCTTCGAGTCGATCCGGCCCGGAAACCGGGTGGTGATCTCCTGGAGCAGCCAGCCGTTCCCGTCGGGATCGCTGAACGTTGCAAAGGAGACGTAGCTGCGTCCCTCCGGGTCCCGACCATTGACAGCAGGCTGTCCCGGACCGGCACGGTGGAACACTTCGCTCACATCTGCACCGTGAGCGATGAGCTCGGCGCGCGCCGCTACGATGTCGGACACGATGAGATAGAGACCCTGTGTCGACCCCGGCGCGGCCGAGGTGACACCCTTGCCGAAGTGGATCGAGCCAGGCGAGCCCGGAGGCGTGAACTGCACAACCCGGAACGTGTCGCCGACCGCGAAGTCGGCATCGAGCCGCCAGCCGAGGCCCTCGTAGAACTGCTTGGAGCGGTCGACGTCTGCGACCGGAATAACGACAACCTCGAACTTCAGGTCGACGGGACGTGCGCTTGCGGTGTCGGAGGTCTTTTCGCCCTGACGGGCCGTTGCGATGTCTGACATGGTCGTTTTCTTTCCAGTTGGGTGGGACCTGGTCCTGCCCGATCGTTGCCACGTAATGACCGAGCCTGTTCTGGATCTCTCTGCTGGATGTCGGCCAGAGCCAAGTTCTCTTCGACATATTTTGACGCGTCGAGCGCACGGAAACGGTCCGCCGGTGTGCAGAGTGAGATGCGCACGGTTAGCCATTCCCTCGCGTGTGAGATCGATCATCACTACGCCTCGGCGGCCGAGGTCTGGACGGCAGAAATCGAGTCGATGATTTCGTCTGTCGTGACAATCGCGCTGGCGTAGTTCGGCATGTTGATGTCGAGAGCCGCGTGCATCTCCTCATCCGAGTAGTCTGCCGTCGCGTCCCTCACCATGGTTACGTCGTAGCCGAGCTCGGCGGCGAAGCGAACGGTCGCTTCGACGCAGGTGTGTGCGATCAGTCCGATGACAATGAGTTTCTGGATTCCGTGCCTTTTCAGCTGCAGATCCAGATCCGTATTGGCGAACCCACTGGAACACCAATGTTCGGTGGCGACAGTTTCGCCTGGCTTGGGCTCGAACTCGGACCGAATCTCGCCGCCCCAGGTGCCGTATTCAAAGCTCTTGCTCTTCCATGCTCTCTTCTGGACGGGCGCGACGTAAGTCCATGTCTCATAGTCGCCCGGACGGTATCGATGATGCATTGCATAGAAGACGCGAAGCTTAGCTTGACGCGCGGCATTCAGGACTTGCAGCATGTGAGGCACGCAGCCGTTCGCCTCTGCGACAGCCCGGATGCGGGGCCATATCTTGCCCCCATCGGAAATGAAGTCGTTGTACGGATCGATCACCAGAAGTGCGGTGACCTCCCGGTCATGTGCGTGCCTCGTCATTGTGCCTCCTCCATGGAGCGGCTAGATCACAAGAAAGATGCTGCCGCTCAGTTCCTGAGCGCGGCTCGTTCGATGCTGGCCGCAAAAAGCGGCGTCTCGCCCTTGTTGTGAGCGATCGACATGGGCTGGCGCTGTGACCGAAGCACCTCGAACGGGATGCCCTGGCGCTCGAAGAAGGCCATGAATTCCTTCGTGGCCCAGGACCGGACGTGGTTGGTAAACTCACATCGGCGACTGTCGATAGCCTTGACGCTCAGCTCCCAATGCACATGGATCGTGGTGCGGCCCGTAGGCGTGAAGAGGTCTGAAACCGACTCCAGGATGAGGTGATCCTTGCGGCCGAGCGTCTCGACATAGTGTTGCACCATCAGGCTGCCGCCGATGATCTCGACATTGATCGACATGCGCTTGCCATCCGGCGCCGTCGTGAAACCGGCCGCTATGTGGGCGGGCGAACACCCCTGATATTCATGTTCCGACAGCGCGAAGCACCAGTTGGGAATGTCGATCTTCTCGATCGGCGCGTTGATGATAGCCGTAAAGCTTGAATCGACGATCTCATGATCCTCGACGGGGGCTGCCATCTTCGTGATGGGTTCGTGCGATGCGGAAGATTGCGCGATTGCTGACATGACGTTCTCCTTTGTCCCGGGCTCAATCGGGTTGCCTTGGACAGTCGAGCAGGTGTGACTGCAAGCGGAACCCTCTGGGGGTTCAGATTTGCTGGCGCAGCGGACGAAATGCCGTCCGGAGTTCGGCGGTGAAGGCCGCGGGCTGCTCCCAGGCTGCGAAATGGCCGCCCTTGAGGAGCCTGTTGTAATGGATAAGCTTCGGATACGCCTTTTCAGCCCAGCTCTGCGGCGCCTGGTAGATCTCGTCCGGGAAGGCGCTCACAGCGACCGGGATCTTGATGCCCCTGGGGTCGAAGAAGCCTCCCGTCGGGTGGTGCGCGTTGTCCCAGTAAAGACGCGCCGAGGAGATCGCCGTGTTGGTCAGCCAGTACATCGTGACATTGTCCAGGATATCATCCTTCGTCAGCCCTTCCGCCTGCCCGTCGAAGACGCGTGCGATCAGCTCGTAGCTGCGGATGTCGTGGTCGAGCATCCAGGCTGCGAGACCGACCGGCGAGTCGACGATGCCGTAGAGCGTCTGCGGGCGATTGTTCATCTCGATCGCGTAGCCCAGCCCGTTCTTGTAGAAGTCGTCGAGCTGGTCGTAGGCCCGCTTCTCGTCGGGCGAGAGGCCGGCGGGCGCCGGGCCGCCGGCGGCAAGCGCCTTCGAGATGTCGGCGGGCACGGTGGCAGCCATGTTGGTGTGGATGCCGAGCAAGCCCGGAGGCTCTTGCAGAGCCATCGTCTCCGACACGGCGTTGCCCCAGTCGCCGCCCTGTGCGACGTATTTCGTGTAGTCGAGACGCTGCATCAGCGTAGCCCACGCCTTGGCGATGCGGGCAGGGATCCAGCCAGGTGCCGTCGGCTTGCCGGAGAACCCATAGCCCGGCAAGGACGGGATCACCACGTGGAACGCATCCGCCTCGGTCCCGCCGTATGCAGTTGGATTGGTGAGTGGCTCGATGACCTTCAACTGCTCTATGATCGAGCCAGGCCAGCCATGCGTGACGATGATCGGCAGGGCATTCTCATGCCTGGAGCGGACATGGATGAAGTGGATGTCCAGCCCGTCGATCTCGGTGATGAACTGCGGCAGGGCATGGAGCCGGGTCTCCATCTTGCGCCAATCGTAATCCGTCGCCCAGTACTTCGCGAGCTTCTGCATTGTGGCGAGCTGCACGCCCTGGGTGTCGTCGGCCACATTCTCCTGGTCCGGCCAGCGGGTCGCGGCGACGCGTCGGCTAAGCTCGTCGATTTCCTCCTGAGGAAAGCTGACCTTGAAGGGCCGGATCGCATCGCCCGCGGCTGCGGCGACCGATGGGAGCAGGCTGGCAGTACCTACGGCGGCAATGCCCATTGCGGCCGTGCTCAAAACCAGGCGGCGGTCCTGATCGATTAGTTCGGGAGTCTTGGTCGTATTCATGGGTCTCTCCTGGGGGGTGCTCGGTGCTGCCGAAAACTTACGCCCGCAGGACGAGAATCGCCCGTTATTTGTTGTGAGCCCCCTGTTAGTCGCTGTCAGCGCTGGTGGCTCCGGGCAGCGGGGTCCTGCCACCGTTCGCCTATGGTGCAGGTGTTGTACTTGACTTAGACTATAAGCTTGGTGGCGGGCGGCTCCGAGAGAAGCGCCATGACGATAGTGGCAGGTCAGGCCAAGGACGGGCTGTCGTTCGGTCCTTTCCATCTGGTTGCGAGCGAAAGGCTCGTCACAAAAGACGGCGCTCCCTTGGCGCTGGGTTCGCGTGCACTGGACATTCTCATTGTCCTGATCTCCATGCCGAATGAAATCGTCGGCAAAAAGGATCTGATGTCACGGGTTTGGCCCGATGTCGTAGTCGAGGAAGGCAGCCTGCGGTTTCACATGACCAGGCTCCGCAAGGCGCTGGGTGACGGAAAGGACGGCGCACGATACATCGCGACACTACCAGGGCGGGGTTATTGCTTCATCGCGCCCGTCTCGCAGACCGGCGGTCCGCGCGATGAAGAGCCTGCAGCTGCCGCCAGTTTTCCGCACGCGAATCTTCCGAGCCGCTTGGGCCGAATGGTTGGCCGGGACGACGACGTTCTCCAGCTGTCGGCTCGACTGAATGCGTCGCGCTTCGTCACAATCGTTGGCGCGGGCGGCGTCGGCAAAACCACCGTCGCGATCGCGGTCGGACATCACCTCATTGACGCCTTCGCGGGCGCTGTGCTGTTCGTCGACCTGGGAATGCTCGGCGATCCCGACCTGGTGACGACAGCCGTCGCCTCCATGCTTGGGCTGTCGGTTCAATCGAGTGACGCGACGCCCAATCTGATCGCCTACCTGCGCAACAAGCGGATGCTTTTAATCCTCGACACCTGCGAGCATCTCGTCGATGCGGTGGCGCCTCTGGCCGCAAGCATCATCGACGCGGCGTCGCAGGTCCACATTCTGGCAACAAGTCGCGAAGCGCTTCGGGTCGAAGGCGAGCATATCTACCGATTGGATGCCCTTGCCTGTCCGCCGGACGACCCAAGGCTTACGGCGGCGGTTGTCCAGACGTTCCCGGCCATTCAACTGTTCGTGGAGCGCGCGGTGGCAAGTGGCGCGCGCTTGGATGTCAGCGATGCGGAAGCCCTGATCGTCGCAAGCATCTGTCGAAAGCTTGACGGTGTGGCGCTCGCAATCGAGTTGGCGGCCCGGCGGGTCGAGTCTTATGGATTGCAACAAACGGCCGCGCTTCTCGATCAACGTCTGACTTTGCTGTGGCTGGGATCGCGGACCGCGCCACCGCGTCAAAAGACCCTGCAGGCCACGCTGGATTGGAGCTTTGGGCTACTTACCGACCTGGAGCGCGCAGTGCTTCGCAGGCTCGCTGTATTCCTTGGTCATTTCACGCTCGATGCGGTCTTGGAAGTCGTTACAAGCGCTGCCCTCGACAGATCGACCGTTCTTAATGCCATGGATAGTCTTGTTGCCAAGTCGATCATAGCGACGCGCCCGCTCGGAGCGATGATGCGCTATCGGCTCCTGGATACCACGCGCGCCTACGTCCTCGATATCAGCATAGATGACGCCGAGGCCGCCGATCTGGCGGTGCGCCACGCAGCCTACTATCGAAGATGGCTTGAGCAAACAGGTATCGAGTGGCCAGGTCTGGCGACCGGCGAAGAGCGGGCTCCTCACTTCGCCGCCATCAACAATGTGCGGGCCGCTCTGGAATGGTGCTTCGGCGAGGGCGGAAACGCCGATATCGGCATCGGACTTGCCACTGCTGCCGCGCCTGTTTTCCTGGCGATGTCCTTGTTGCCGGAGTGTCATCGCTGGTCAGAACGCGCGATATTCGCTCTCGACGATGCCGCTCTTGGCGGACTTGACGAGATGCATCTCCAGGCAGCCTTGGGTGTGTCCCTGATGTTCATGCGGGGAGGACGTGATGCGGCGCGCGTCGCTCTGGAGAAAAGCCTGGCGATTGCCGAAGAACGCGGTGATACGTTGGATCAAGTGCGCCTGCTGGGTCCGCTCAACATGTTCCACCTGCGGACAGGCAATTTCGTGACCGCCCTCCAGTTTGCAAAACGCTGTTCAGCCATAGCCGCGACCCTGGAGGATCCGGTCGTGATTGCGTTGGCGCATACCATTCTGGGGATATCGCTTCACCTTCGTGGTGACCTGGCCGAAGCCCGCGCGGAGCTTGAGGCAGCGCTGGATCGTGGGCCACGCTCTCAGCGAACCACAACGGTCTATCTCGGTTTCGAGGGCAAAATCCTGGCCAAGGCTATCCTGGCGAGGAACCTTTGGCTGCAAGGCCATCCGGACCAAGCCATGGACCGTGCTCGACAGGCCGTCGAAGAGGCCGCCGCCATGGATCATTCGCTGACGCTGGCGATAGCCTTGATCTGGGGAATATCGGTATTCCTGTGGGCAGGCGAACTGGAGAGTGCTGAGGCATACATAGACATGCTCATTTCCCGCGCTGAATCCCATTCCATGGCTCCGTACCTGCTGGTTGGTCGAGGATTCAAAAGCGACGTCGCGATCGGTCAAGGCGACGCGCAAGGTGGTGTCGAGGGACTGCGAACTTCTCTCCAGAAGCTCCACGCGGCGCCTTACGAATTGCTCACAACTGCACTCAACCTCTCGCTGGTCAGGGGGTTGTCCGCGATCGGTCAGGTCGATGAAGCAATGGTGCTGATCGACGATTCACTTGGTCAAGTCGAAAAGAACGGCGACCTAATGTACCTTCCGGAGTTGCTGCGGATGAAGGGAAGCCTTATTCTCCAGGTGTCGGAACGCAATCGCGCCGAAGCCGAGACATGCCTGTTGCAGGCGCTGGAGTTGAGCCGCAGTCAGGGTGCGCGAGCATGGGAGCTGCGAACCGCAGTCGACATGGCGACGCTGATGGCCGGGCAAGGAGAAGCCGGCAGCGCTTGCGCGCTGTTACAGCCGGTATACGAGCAATTCGAGGAAGGCCTGAGTACAGCAGATTTGAAGGCCGCCGAGCGCCTGGTGGCGACGCTGAGCTAGCTACCGCCGATACGCGTTACACTTTTGCAGACGGCCCGACGGCAGCTATTGGCGCATAGCCGCCGTCCGCTGTCCTCCAGATCTGGCTACTGGCGCTTGATGTGTAAGACAGAATTACCAACACCGACGCCCGCCTTCGGGTCCGATGCCCCCTCACCTGCCCCTGGACAAGCTCCCCAAAATCCCGCGGACGATCGCCCGTCCGACCGACGACCCGACCGAGCGCACGACTGATTTGATCGCCGCCTCCGCCACCGTCTGGCGGTTGGAGGGGCGCGGCGCGCGGCGGCCGCCGGTCGGCTGGGGATCGTCATTGCCGAAGCCGGGAATAGTCCAGCGCGAACGGCCTGCGTCCTGTTGCTGCGCCTGTGCCTCCTGGGCGTCCTTAGCCTTTTTCTGCAGGATCTCGAAAGCCGATTCGCGATCGACGGTCTGGTCGTACTGTCCCGCAACCGGGCTCTCATTGATCAGCTTGCGGCGCTCTTCGGGCGTGATCGGGCCAAGCCGCGAGGACGGCGGGCGGATCAGCGTTCGCTGCACCATGGAGGGCACGCCCTTGGCTTCCAGCGTCGAGACAAGCGCCTCGCCGGTGCCGAGCTGCGTGATCACGGTTGCGCAGTCGAAATCGGGATTGGGCCTGAACGTCTCGGCCGCCGTCTTGACGGCCTTCTGTTCGCGCGGCGTATAGGCACGAAGTGCGTGCTGCACGCGGTTGCCCAACTGGGCCAGCACCGTTTCGGGGATATCCAGCGGATTTTGCGTGACGAAATAAACGCCGACGCCCTTCGAACGGATCAGCCGGACCACCTGCTCGACGCGGTCGATCAGCACCTTCGGCGCGTCGTCGAACAAAAGATGCGCCTCGTCGAAGAAGAAGACCAGCTTCGGCTTGTCGGGATCGCCGACCTCGGGCAGTTCCTCGAACAGTTCCGATATCAGCCATAGAAGGAACGTCGCATAGAGCCGCGGATTCATCATCAGCTTGTCGGCGGCGAGCACGCTGATGGCGCCGCGTCCATCGCGCGTGGTGCGCATGATGTCGGATATCCGCATTGCCGGCTCGCCGAAGAAATTGGCAGCGCCCTGCTGCTCCAGGACCAGCAGCGTGCGCTGGATCGCGCCGACCGAAGGTTTCGTAACATTGCCGTAGCGGGCGCCGATCTCTTCGGCGCGGTCGGCGATATTGGCGAGCAGTGACTGCAGGTCCTTCAAATCGAGCAGCAGAAGGCCTTCCTCGTCGGCGATGCGGAAGGCGATGTTCATGATGCCTTCCTGCGCCTCGGAAAGGTTCATCAGCCGCGACAGAAGCAGTGGGCCCATCTCCGAGATGGTGGCGCGGATCGGGTGGCCCTGCTCGCCGAACAGATCCCAGAAGATAACCGGGAATTCCTGGAATTCATAGGGATCGAGCTTGACCTGCTCGGCCCGCTTGACCAGGAAATCCTGCGCTGTGCCCATCATGGCGATACCCGACAGGTCGCCCTTGATGTCGGCGCAGAATACCGGCACGCCGGCGTTGGAGAAACCCTCGGCCAATATCTGCAGGGTCACCGTCTTGCCGGTGCCGGTCGCGCCGGTGACCAGGCCGTGACGATTGCCATATTGCAGCAAAAGCTGTTCGGGCCGCTGATAGCTGTCGTCCGGCTTGCGGCTGGCCCCTATGAAGATACTGGTATCGTCGGCCATGTGTCCGGTCTCCGCAAACCTATAGGGTTGAATGCCCTGATCCCTTGAAGAAAAGGGAGCCCCGCCGCAGGTATAGTGAGGCCGTTGCGCAGCGACAATGGGCATCGCCGAAAATGGCTTTTTGGAGCTTGCGGAACCCGCCCATGTTTGGCAATCGGTTGACGGTCACCGTCACGGAAGGCGTGTTGCACGGGACGTGTGCTGCATTGTGATATCGGGCCGGGGACCGTAGACTGACATAGTCGGCCGCTGCGGCCGCTAGAACGAGGAGAACCGATGGGCGCCGGTGCCTTGACCCAGGATGCCGAACTTCCGAACGTCGACCGGCAACGATGGCTGGCGCTGGCGGAGAAGGCGCTGGCCGGCGGGTCCTTCGAGGAAAAGCTCGTCTCGCATACGGACGACGCCATCCGCATCGAGCCGCTCTACGAGCGTTCGGTAAGCGCCGAGCCTGTCGTGCGCGCCAACCCGGGATCACCGTGGATCGTCAGCCAGCGCATCGACGATCCGGACATAGGCCGCGCCAGTGCGCAGGCGCTGGAAGACGTCGCGCAGGGTGCCACCGGACTGTCGCTTGTCTTCGAGGGTGCGCCGAACGCCTTCGGCTATGGCTTGCCGAGGACGGCGGAGGCGCTGGAGGGCGTGCTCGACGGCGTACCGCTCAACCGCATCCAGATCCGCATCGACGCCCATCCCTGGAGCCGTGCCGTGGCCGACTGGCTGGTGGCGTTTTTGACCAAGCGCCGCTCCGACCCGGCAAAGCTCAACCTCTCCTTCGGCATCGATCCGGCGGCGATCTTTGCCGGGACCGGCAGGCTGCGCATGTCGATCGAGGCTTTACAGGCTTCGATGCCGCAATCGCTGGCGCATTTCTTTTCGATGGGTTTGCCCGGCGTGCTGCTGGAGGCCGACGGGCGGGTATTCCACAATGCCGGCGCCACCGAGGCGCAGGAGCTTGGCACCATGCTCGCCTCGGCCGTCTCCTATTTGAGGCTGTTCGAGAAGGCGCGCCAGCCGCTCGTCTACGCGGCGCCGCATATCGGTTTTGCGCTCAGCGTCGATCAGGACCAGTTCGTTTCGACGGCCAAGGTCAGGGCGTTGCGCAGGCTGTGGGCGCGTGTCCAGGAGGCCTGCTCGATACCGCCCTCCACCGCCAGCATCCATGCCGAAACCTCCTTCCGGATGATGACGGCGGCCGACCCGGAAACCAACATCCTGCGCACCACCATCGCCGCTTTCGCGGCTGCCGCCGGCGGCGCGGATTCGATCGCCATCCTGCCGCACACCATCGCGCACGGCCTGCCGGCGGGGTTTGCTCGCCGCGTTGCCCGCAACGCGCAACTGATCATGGCCAATGAAAGCCACATCGACCACGTCGCCGATCCAGCTTGCGGTTCGGGCGCCGTCGAAGCGCTGACTGCGGAGCTCTGCGCGGCGGCCTGGCAGGAGTTCCAGCAGATCGAGGCGGAAGGCGGCGTGCTGACCAGCCTTGAGCAAGGCCACATCCAGAGACGCGTCCAGGCAGCTTCCGCCCGCCGCAACGCTGCCTACCAGGCCGGCGAACGGGCGATCGTCGGCACGACGCTGCACCCGTCGAAAACCGAGCGTCCGGTCGAGACGCTGGCGGCGGAGCGGCGGCCTGCCTTCACCGAAGGCGTTGCGGTGTGCGAGCCGCTATTTCCGATCCGTATCGATCAGTCGATCGGAGCCGTACCATGATCCCGGATTTCAGCCAGATCGGCTGGTCGCCGCCACGGCGGGTGCCGGTCGAGGTCAAAGGCCAGCGGATGACGCCGGAAGGCATCGCCGTCAAGCATCTCTACAACCAGGGCGATCTCAAGGGCTTGCCACATCTCGATACCTATCCGGGCCTGCCGCCCTTCGTGCGCGGCCCCTATCCGACGATGTATGTCCAGCAACCCTGGACGATTCGGCAATATGCCGGCTTCTCGACTGCCGAAGAGTCCAACGCCTTCTACCGTCGCAACCTTGCCGCCGGCCAGAAGGGCCTGTCGGTCGCCTTCGATCTCGCCACGCATCGCGGCTACGACAGCGACCATCCGCGCGTCGCCGGCGATGTCGGCATGGCCGGCGTGGCCATCGATTCCATTCTCGACATGCGCCAGCTGTTCGACGGCATCCCGCTGGATGAGATGACGGTGTCGATGACGATGAATGGCGCGGTGCTGCCGATCATGGCGCTCTATATCGTCGCGGCGGAGGAACAGGGCGTCGCGCAGAAGGATCTCACCGGGACCATTCAGAACGACATCCTGAAAGAGTTCATGGTACGCAACACCTACATCTATCCGCCAAAACCCTCGATGCGGATCGTGTCGGACATTTTTTCCTACACGTCGAAGCACATGCCGAAGTTCAATTCGATCTCTATCTCCGGCTACCACATGCAGGAGGCAGGTGCGACGGCGGATCTCGAGCTCGCCTACACGATTGCCGACGGTATCGAATATGCGCGCGCCGGCGTCGCGGCCGGCCTCGACATCGACCGTTTCGCGCCGCGCCTTTCCTTCTTCTGGGCGATCGGCATGAATTTCTTCATGGAAGTCGCCAAGCTGAGAGCAGCGCGCCTTTTGTGGGCCAGCCTGATGCTGAAGAACTTTTCGCCGAAAGACGAGCGCTCGCTGTCGCTGCGCACCCATTGCCAGACTTCGGGCTGGTCGCTGACGGCGCAGGATCCCTACAACAACATCATCCGCACCATGATCGAGGCGATGGCCGCCACTCAAGGCCACACGCAGTCGCTGCACACCAATTCCTTCGACGAGGCAATGGCGCTGCCGACCGACCATTCGGCCCGCATCGCCCGCAACACACAGCTCATCCTGCAGAAGGAATCCGGCACGACGCGCATTATCGACCCGTGGGGTGGCTCCGCCTATGTCGAACGGCTGACACATGATCTGGCGGCGCGCGCGCTTGCGCATATCGAGGAGGTCGAGAGCCTCGGCGGCATGGCCGCAGCGATCGAAAAGGGCCTACCGAAGCTGCGCATCGAAGAGGCTGCCGCGCGCACCCAGGCGCGCATCGATTCCGGCGAACAGATCGTGGTCGGTGTCAATGCCCAGCGTCCCGGCACGGACATCGAAGTCGACGTGCTGAAGATCGACAATGCCGAAGTCAGGGCGCGGCAATTGTCGAAGCTGCAGCGGCTGAAAGGCACGCGTGACGTCGCCGCCGTCGAGAGCGCGCTCGATGCGCTTACCCGTGCTGCCGGGAGTAACGCAAACCTGCTGGAATTCGCCATCCGGGCCGCACGCGCCAACGCCACCGTCGGCGAGATTTCGCTGGCGCTGGAAAAGGTTTTCGGCCGCCATGTCGCCTCGGTGCAGACGATCTCCGGCGTCTATCGCAACGCGCTCGGAGACAATCCGGTGGTCGACCGGCTGCAGGACAAGATCGTCGCGTTCGAGGAGAAGTCCGGCGGCAAGCCGCGCATTCTGGTCGCCAAAATGGGGCAAGACGGCCATGATCGCGGCCAGAAAGTGATCGCCACCGCCTTTGCCGACCTAGGCTTCGACGTCACCGTCGGGCCGATGTTCCAGACGCCGGACGAGATCGCCAGGCTGGCCGTCGAGCATGACGTGCACATCGTCGGCGCCTCGTCGCTGGCAGCAGGCCATTTGACGCTCATTCCCGAACTCAGGCTTGCACTGAAGAAGTTGGGCCGCGAAGACATGCTGATCGTCGCCGGCGGCGTCATCCCGCCGCAGGATTACGACTCAGTCCGGCAGGCAGGCGCCACTGAAATCTTCCCGCCCGGCACGGTCATCCCGGAAGCGGCGGAGCGGCTGATGGACCGGCTGCTGCAGGCCGGCTGACGCTTTGTTATAATGTCTGTTGTAACAAGAAACGCGCTGAGTTATAATCAGTGTTGCAACAGGATGCCTCACCATGAAAACGACCATTCGCAAGATCGGCAATTCCGAAGGCGTGATCCTGCCGAGGGAGCTTCTCGATCGTCTGAACCTGAAGGCCGGCGACCAGCTTCAAATCGTTGAAACAGGTGACGGTTTTGCGCTGAGGCCGGTGGACGACAGCTTCGAGCGGCAAATGAAAGCTGCCCGCGAGGTCATGGACAAATACAAGGTCGCGCTTCAGAAGCTCGCCGAATGAGCTGGGAGTTTCTGACGAGGCGTGCAGTCGAAGCCATGCACGCGGAGCAGTTGCGCCGACACGGCGGAGCACAAGGCTTGAGGGATGAAAATGCCCTCGAATCGGCGCTCGCTCGCGCCGAAAACAAGGCCAACTACGGAGACCCGTCGGTTGAGGAACTCGCAGCCGCCTATGTCTTCTGCATTGCCAGAAATCATGCCTTTGTCGACGGCAACAAACGCACCGCCATTGTCGCGGCCGGCGCATTTCTGATTGTGAATGGTTATGCCCTGTCGGCCAATGACGGCATGCTTTACGAATTCGTCATGGGCGTCGCCGCCGGCGAAATCGACGAGGCCGGCGCCGCGGCGTTCTTCCGCGATCATGTCGTTAAGCTCGAAGACTAACTGTCGGAGAGCTTGACGATTTCCCATTCCTTGCCATTGACCACGGCAACTTCGCCGACCTTCTTGCCGAACAGCGCCATCGCCATCGGCGACATATGGGAAATTGTCCCCTTAGCGGGATTGGCTTCGTCCTCGCCGACGATCTTCCAATGCACCTTCTTGCCGTCGTGGCTTTCCAGGGTGACGCCCATGCCGAAGCGAACCATGTCGCTGCCCGGTTCCGGCACGGAGAGCTCGGCGCTTTCCCGCCTTGCCGTCCAATAGCGAAGATCGCGCGAAACCAGCGCGATGCGCTCGCGGTCGGCCCTCTTCTCGGCTCTGCCCAGTTCGTCGCGCAGAGCGGCCACCTCGGCATCGATCAGCGCCATGCCGCGTTCCGTGACCAGATTGCGGTGATGGCTGATCGGCCGCTCGCCGATGCCGGCAATGGCGTTTTCGCTGTCTTCCTCGCGGGTGAAGGCCCTGCTCATCTGACGAACTTAGGCTTGGAATGGCGACTCCACAAGCCATTGCTGATGAAGAGACTAATGGTGAAGATCTGGGTTCAGTACCCGAGATTAGACAGCTGTTTGGGTGTAAAGCTGACCATGCGAATGCCTCAACTTGGCGCACTATCGCGCTTCGAGGGCCGCAAGGCTAAGGTCCGGTTGCGCAACTAGGTAGCGGAGCCCCTTGGTTCCGACGTCGCCTTGCTCAACGATATTGAAGCCGTGCCGGCCGAGATCCGCTGCAACTTTGTCCAAATCGACGTAACCATGCCGGTGGAGCCGAAAGGTGCTCTTCCGGCGCGGCGGTTTCGCAAAATCGACGATAAGCACACGACCGCCCGGCCTCAGGACGCGGAAGGCCTCTCTGCCGAATTCCTCGCGGCCCTTCTTTGGAAGATGGTGGAACATCAGCGTGCTGAGGACGACATCAAATTCCCCATCCTTGAAAGGCAGTTCCTGAGCGGTGGCGGTCGAGAACCCGACTTGTAGCCCGGCTCGCCGGGCCTTTGCCGTCGCGCGCGCAACCATTTCGGCTGAGGCGTCGACGCCGTCCACACGCCCCTCCGGCCCCACCTTCTGTCTGACGAGGAGCGCGGTGGTGCCGGTGCCGCACCCGACATCCAGGACCACTTCTCCCGGTTTCAGCTCCGCAAAGCTTAATATCCTTTCGCGAAAAGCACGTTCGCGACCGAAGGTCAGAAGCCACGCCAGCATATCGTACAGGGCGGCGGAATGAAGCGTGATGCCGACATGCGGCGCCTTCTCCTCGCCGGCGGCCGGTCTGCGGTCCTTGGCGGACAGCCGCCCGTGAGCGCTTTGCCATATCAATAAGCTCGCGACTACGACGAGTGCACCAGCATGAAGCAGGAGGACGGGAACTCCCAAGGAAAAGACCGCATTTGCCTGTCCCAACGAGAAAAATGCCGCGAGCACCACGGCCACTTTGACGAGCGCGACTAGCGCATGCCCTCCAACTATTGTTCCGAAAAGACGTTGGTGCATTGCTTTATCTCCGGCCAGCCGGGCATCGCGCCGGGCCTTCCGCAAGAGCATATGATACTGGACAGTGTGTCCAGTATCAGTTTTACTGGCCACATCGCACCGACGCGCCCAATACTGGACGATTTGGTGTCCTTTGGCCGGAAAAGGATGTTGCCGATGCCAGCCGGACCGATCGACCGTCGGGTCGCCAGGACCCGCAGCCGACTGCAGCAGGCGCTTTTCAGATTGACCGCCGAGAAGGGATATACGGCGATCACGGTCGAGGACATCTGCAGGGAAGCCGATGTCGGCCGCTCGACTTTCTACACGCACTATCCCGACAAGGACTACTTGAGGAAAGCAACGATCGACGAGCATATGAAGGGCTTGCAGGCACGTGGTGCCGAACGCCATTCGCAGAGAAATGCCAAGGGCTTTTCCTTCAGCGGTCCGGTGTTCGAGCATGCTCTTGCCACGCGGGAGATGCACCGTGCGCTGATGGGCGGGAAAAAGCGCGAAATGCCAGAAGAGATCCGCGGCTGGATAAGCAGGCAGGTTCGCCATGAGTTGGCGAATATCCAAGGTGATGAAGGCGGAGTCAGACTTGAGATCGCCACACGCTTCATCGTTGGCGCGTTCTTTGAAGTGATGCACTGGTGGCTTGAGAGGGATACGAAGCTGTCTCCCGCGGAGATCGACCAGACATTCCTGCAACTTGCCTTCAACGGGGTAAATGCGGTGATCGCTGAGCCAACGAGGATCGAATAGGGGCCAAGCGTCAGATTTTCACCACGAGTTCGACCGGGCTAGTCTGGCACGAATCCTGCGGCGTGAGCGTTGGACGCAAGGGATCTGTGCCGATGTTGAACAGAAGAACGCTGCTTGCGCAGACCGCCGGCTTTGCCGTCATGGGGCTTTCGCTCGGCAAGGCAGCGGCGAAAAACCTTCCCGGCATCGAGAAAGCCGCAATGCGTGGCGCGATCAACGCGACCGAGCTCGGCGTCCGGCCCGGCGCGCTAGACGATCAGAGCAAGGCTTTCACCAAGCTGCTGCGCGACGCGCACGACCGCGACATGCCGGTGTTCCTGCCGCCGGGGATCTATATCGTTTCCAACCTGTCGCTGCCCGGCCGGGTGCGCCTGTCCGGCGTGCCGGGCGCATCGCGGATCGTCTATGGCGGCAATGGCCATCTCATCATGGCCGAACGGGCCGAGCATATCGAACTCAGCGGGCTGGTGTTCGATGGCAGCAACCGCTGGATGGGCGACTACACGCAAGGCCTGCTCGATCTGCGCCGCATCGCCCATCTGGTCGTCGACAACTGCCAGATGACCGGCAGCGGCAAGAACGGTCTGGCGCTCGAACACGCCTCGGGCCGCATCCAGCGCTCGGAGATATCCGGTGCGGCCGATGCCGGCATCTATTCGGTCGAGGCCGATGGCCTGGAAATATCAGGCAATAGCGTCTCCGACTGCGCCAATGGCGGCATTCTCGTGCACCGCTGGCAGGCGGCGGAAGACGGCACCATCGTCAGCGGCAACCGGATCGAGCGCATCCAGGCGCGCGGCGGCGGAACCGGCCAGAACGGCAACGGCATCAATGCGTTCCGCGCCGGCAACGTCATCATCTCCGGTAATATTGTTTCGGACTGCGCGTTTTCGGCGATCCGCGCCAACAGTGCCAGCAATTTGCAGATCACCGGCAATACCTGCTCGCGCTCGGGCGAAACGGCCGTGTATTCCGAATTCTCATTCGAAGGCGCGATCATCGGCAACAACATCGTCGATGGCGCCGCCAATGGTATTTCGATCGTCAATTTCAACGAAGGCGGCCGCATGGGCGTGTGCTCCGGCAACATCGTCCGCAATCTGGCGACCAGCGGCCCCTACCCTGCGGACGCGCCCGGCTTCGGCGTCGGCATCAGCGTCGAGGCAGACACCACAGTTTTCGGCAATGTCGTCGAGAATGCGCCACTCTACGGCATGCAGATCGGCTGGGGACCGTTCATGCGCAATGTGGTCGCCACGGGAAACGTCATCCGCAAGGCGGGGACCGGTATCGTCGTCAGCGTGGTCGAGGGTGCCGGGACGGCAATCATTTCCGACAACGTCATCGACGGGGTCCAGAACGGCGCGATCGTCGGCCAGCGCTGGGCCGAGCCGGTAACCGGCGACCTCGCCGCGTCAGGCAATGCCGGCTATGCGCATCTGACCGTCGAGCGCAATCATGTCAGTTGAGGGTGGCCGTCGGCCGGAGCGCGCCGACCTTGGCGCCGATCCGGCTTTCAATGGGCGGATTTGCCTGTTCGATCAATTTCACAGCGAGCGCGTGGTCGGCGTGCAGCAGCTTAGCCAGCACGGCCGCGACCATCACTTCAGCGGCGCGGCCGGCGCCATCGTCGCATTTCAGCGCGATGCCAAGGCCAAGCTCCGGAACGGCGGCGCAAAAAACACCTTCGGCGCCTCCCTTGACGAAAATCCGGCCCAGGGCGGCCTCCATCATCGCGACGTCGGACCTGCCCGTGCCGGCGACGAAAAACGGCTCGGCCATGCAGGCAGAAAGCAGCCGCTTCGCCGCCCGGGCGCGCACCGGCTCGAAGCCGGCACCTGTCGCCATGCGAGCAAAGCCAAGCGCAAAGCTGCGCAACGGCACGGCATAGGTCGGAATCGAGCAGCCGTCGGTGCCGCGGTGATCGGCGTCATGGGCAGCACCGGTCACCGCCTGCATCGCTTCGCGCACCATCTCCTGCGAAGCATGGCCAGCCTTGACGTAACCACGATGGGCGATGCCGCTGTGAACGCAGGTGCATAGGAAGCCTGAGTGCTTGCCGGAACAATTGTTGTGCAAGGTGTTCGGCGCACGGCCGGCGCGCGCGAGCGCCAGCGTCGCCCCGTGGCTCGACGGCCAATGCGCGCCGCATTCGAGTGCCGTCTCGTCGAGGCCGGCTTTCGCCAGCATGGCGCGCGCCAGCTCGACATGCGGCGGCTCGCCGGAATGGGAGGCGCAGGCCAGCGCCAGCTCCCGGTCACCGAAGCCGTAGGCATCGGCAGCGCCGCTCTCGACCAGCGGCAACGCCTGGATCGCCTTGACCGCCGAGCGCGGGAACACCGGCTGTGCCGTGTCGCCGATCTCCCAGACAGGCTTGCCGTCGGCGTCGAAGACGGCAACAGCGCCGCGATGGGCACTCTCGACGATTGCGCCGCGCAAGACTTCGACCAGAACCGGATTTGCCATGTCACCTCCCGCAATGCGGGCGGGTTTATCTGATCCGGTCGAGAATGGAAACGTAGTTGGCGACCGCGGCACCACCCATGTTGAAGATGCCGCCGAGTTTTGCTCCCGGCACCTGGATGCCGCCCGCCTCGCCGACAAGCTGCATGGCGCTCAGCACATGCATCGATACGCCGGTGGCACCGATCGGGTGGCCCTTGGCCTTCAGCCCGCCCGACGGATTGACCGGCAGCCTTCCATCTTTCGCCGTCTCGCCGTCCAGGGCCAGCTTGGCGCCCTCGCCCGGCTTGGCCAGGCCCATCGCCTCATACTCGATCAGTTCGGCGATGGTGAAACAGTCATGCGTCTCGACGAAGGACAGGTCGCCGAGCGTCACGCCCGCCTGCTTCAGCGCCTGGTTCCACGCCTGCTCGCAGCCTTCGAAGGCGAGAATGTCGCGCTTCGACATCGGCAGGAAATCCTGCACATGCTCATTGGCGCGGAAGGCGACGGCGCGGCGCATCTTCAGCGCCGTGGCCGTGTCGGCAAGGACAAGCGCGGCGGCACCGTCCGACACCAGCGAGCAGTCTGTGCGCTTCAGCGGACCGGCGACGAAGGGGTTTTTTTCGCTTTCCTGCCTGCAGAACTCGTAGCCGAAATCCTTGCGCATCTGCGCGTAGGGATTGTCGACGCCGTTCTTGTGGTTCTTGGCGGCAATCATCGCCAGCGCATCCGACTGGTCGCCGTAGCGCTGGAAATAGGCTTGGGCGATCTTGCCGAAGACGCCAGCGAAGCCTGCCGGCGTGTCACCGTCCTCCGGCAGATACGAGGCCTTGAGCAGGTTCTTGCCGATCTCGGGACCGGGCGTCGTCGTCATCTGCTCGGCGCCGACCACCAGCACGATACGGGCGGCATTGGCGTCGATGGCGCGGATACCTTGCCTGACCGCCGCCGAGCCGGTGGCGCAGGCGTTCTCGACGCGGGTCGCCGGCTTGAAGCGCAGCCGGTCGTCGGCCTGGAGGACCAGGCTCGCGGTGAAATCCTGGCCGGAAAACCCGGCGTTGAAGTGGCCGAGCACGATCTCGTCGACGTCATCCGGACCGATGCCGGCATGATCGAGCGCCTCGACTGCCACCTTGGTGATCAGGCCCTCCAGCGTCTCGCCTTCGAGCTTGCCGAAGCGCAAATGCGCCCAACCGACGATGCATGCTGTCATGGCGATCTCCATCCTGTGGACCCGGGCTACGCGATACTGCGCGCGCATCAGCATTGTTCAAGCATGAACCGTTTCGCCGGCCTCGTGAAGGGGCCAGAACCGCACAATCGCTTGATCTTGATCATCTGGTCATAGTGCTTGGCTTTTGCCAGCAAATCAGGCCGGATTTTTGTTGATTGATGCGTCAATAAAAAATAATCTTGTCGCAACAGGCCGGAGCAGGAATGCCGAAACTCGGAATGGAGCCGTTGCGCCGCAGGGCGCTCATCGACGCAACGATCTCGGCGATCGGCGAGCGCGGTTCGCTTGATGTGACGATGTCGGAAATCGCCGGCCGCGCCGGCGTGTCCTCGGCGCTTGCCCACCATTATTTCGGCGCCAAGGACGAATTGCTGTTGGCGACGATGCGGCACATCCTGAGCGAGCTCACCGCCGATACGCGCCGTGCACTTCGCGCGGCCGGCACGGCGCGCCAGCGCGTCTCGGCGGTGGTCGCGGTCAACTTCTCCGACATCCAGTTCCAGCCCGAAACGATCGCCGCCTGGCTCGCCTTCTATGTCGAGGCGCAGAAATCGGCAGCACTCCGCCGGCTGCTCAAGGTCTATGCGCGCCGGCTGCATTCCAATCTGCTCAGCGGGCTGGCCGGCATCCTGCCGAGAAGCGAGGCCGACCGGGTCGCCGAAGCGACCGCGGCGCTGATCGACGGGCTCTATATCAGGCGCGCGCTGAAGGACGGTGTTCCCGATGCCGCGACCGCGATTGCACTGGTCGAGGACTATCTCGAAACGAAGCTCAGCGGACGGCAGAAGCAGTGACATCCAAGCGACCCAACATCCTGATCGTCATGGTCGATCAGCTCAACGGAACGCTATTTCCAGACGGGCCGGCAGACTTCCTGCACGCGCCGCATCTAAAGGCGCTCGCCGCGCGTTCGGCGCGTTTTTGCAACAATTACACCGCGTCACCGCTCTGCGCGCCAGGCCGGGCCGCATTCATGAGCGGCCAATTGCCGTCACGCACCGGGGTCTATGACAATGCCGCCGAATTCACCTCGTCGATCCCGACCTTTGCTCATCATCTGCGTGCCGCCGGCTATCACACCTGCCTTTCCGGCAAGATGCATTTCGTCGGTCCGGACCAGTTGCACGGCTTCGAAGAGCGGCTGACCACCGACATCTATCCGGCCGATTTCGGCTGGACACCCGACTATCGCAAACCCGGCGAGCGCATCGACTGGTGGTATCACAATCTCGGCTCCGTCAGCGGCGCCGGTACTGCCGAGATCACCAACCAGCTGGAATATGACGACGAGGTCGCCTTCCATGCGGTGCAGAAGCTCTATGATTTTGCCCGCGTCTCCGACGATGCCGCACATCGGCCCTGGTGCTTGACGGTTTCCTTCACCCATCCGCACGATCCTTACGTCGCACGGCGGCAATACTGGGACCTCTACGAGGATTGCCCGGCGCTCGAGCCCGAGGTCGGCTTCATTCCTTACGACAGGCAGGACCCGCATTCGCAGCGGCTCTACCGCGCCAGCGACTATGACAGGTTCGACATCACCGCTGAGCAGATACGCCGCGCACGGCGCGGCTATTTCGCCAACATCTCCTATCTCGACGACAAGCTCGGCGAATTGATGTCGGTGCTCGAGCACACACACATGCTCGACGACACGGTCATCCTGTTCTGCTCGGATCACGGCGACATGCTCGGCGAGCGCGGCCTGTGGTTCAAGATGTGCTTCTTCGAAGGTTCGGCGCGGGTGCCGCTGATGGTCGCCGGCAAGGGCATCGCCGCCGGCCTGATCGACACGCCGGTCTCCAATCTCGACGTGACGCCGACGCTTTGCGACCTCGCCGGCATCGACATCAGCGCGATTGCGCCGTGGACTGACGGCCAGTCGCTGCTGCTGTTGCTGAACGGAAAGAAACGCTCCGCGCCGGTGCTGATGGAATATGCCGCCGAAGGCTCCAACGCGCCGATGGTGGCGATGCGCGAGGGCCGCTACAAATTCATCCATTGCGAGATCGATCCGCCGCAACTGTTTGATCTTGAATCGGATTCGCAAGAATTGACCAATCTCGCCGCCGATCTGGCCAATGCGGCATTGGTGGCCGCTTTCACAGACAAGGTGCGGGCGCGCTGGGACATGGCGGCCTTCGACGCGGCGGTGCGTGCCAGCCAGGCACGCCGCTGGGTGGTCTACCCGGCGCTGCGCAACGGCACCCATTATCCCTGGGAATTCCAGCCGCTGCAGAAGGCATCGGAGCGCTACATGCGCAACCACATGAACCTCGACCTGCTCGAAGAGCAGAAGCGCTTTCCGCGAGGCGAATGATGGCAGATAGTCTCGTCCCCTCGCTCGACCATCTCAGGCACGCCTATGCCGTCACCTCCAAGGCGACGCAGGTCACGCCGCTGCTGGAATCGGCGGCACTCGCGCGCGAGACCGGCGCCGCCCGCGTCTTCGTCAAGGCCGAATCGCTGCAATGGGCAGGATCGTTCAAGGTGCGCGGCGCCTACTGGCGGCTGAAGAAGCTCTCGCCTGACGAAGCCAAAAAGGGCGTCGTCGCCTACTCCTCCGGCAATTTTGCGCAGGGGCTAGCGGCGGCTGGCCAAGCGCTTGGCATTCCCGTCACCATCGTCATGCCGATCGACGCGCCGGCCGCCAAGCGCGACGCCACATTGGGTTACGGCGCGCGCGTGGTGCTGACTGACCATGGCGAGCGCGCGCGTGAGGAAGTCGCCGCCGCCAAGGCGCGCGAGATCGCTGCGAGCGAAGGCCTGGCGCTGCTGCACCCGTTCGACGATCCGGAGATCGTCGCCGGCCAGGCCGGTGCCGGGCTGGAGGCACTCGACCAGATCGCCGCCAGGCAAGCGGAGGCCGATCTCTTGTTCTGCTCGGTCGGCGGCGGCGGCCTGATCGGCGGTGTTTCACTGGCCTTTCACTACCTGTCGCCAGCCACGAAGATCATCGGCGTCGAGCCGGAAGGTTTTGACGGCATGGGCTCGTCGCTGGCGCATGGCGCCATCGAAACCATGCCGATCGGGCCGAAATCGATCTGCGACGGGCTGATGTCGCGGCGGCCCGGCGACGCGCCGTTCGCAGCGGTGAAGGCCGCCGGCGTTCGCGGCGTCACCGTCGACGATGCTTCGGTGCGGCGCGCCATGCGCCTCGCCTTCGAGCGGCTGAAGCTGGTGCTCGAGCCATCCGGCGCTGCTTCGCTGGCGGCGTTGCTCGGCGGCAAGGTCGACGTCACCGGCAAGACCGTTCTCGTAATGGCAACCGGCGGCAACGTCTCGCTGGCCGATTTCATTGCGCATATGAACCACGGGCGCGCATGAACCATGCTTGAAGCGGATTTCGTCATCATCGGCTCCGGCTCGGCCGGTTCGGCCATGGCCTACCGGCTCTCGGAGGACGGCAAGCATTCGGTGATCGTCATCGAATATGGCGGCAGCGATATCGGCCCGCTGATCCAGATGCCGTCGGCACTGTCGATCCCGCTCAATATGAGCCTCTACGACTGGGGCTTTGCCAGCGAGCCGGAGCCGCACCTCGGCGGCCGCGTGCTGGCGACGCCGCGCGGCAAGGTCATCGGCGGCTCGTCGTCGATCAACGGCATGGTCTATGTGCGCGGCCATGCCCGCGACTTCGACCATTGGGCCGAACAGGGCGCGACCGGCTGGGGCTTTGCCGATGTGCTCCCGTACTTCAAGCGCATGGAGGACAGCAATGGCGGCGAGAATGGCTGGCGCGGCCATGGCGGGCCGCTGACTGTGCAGCGCGGCTCGAGGACGAACCCACTCTACGGCGCCTTCGTCGAGGCAGGCCGTCAGGCCGGTTTCGAGCTGACCGACGACTATAATGGCGCGAAGCAGGAAGGCTTTGGGCCGATGGAGCAGACCATTCGCGGCGGCCGTCGCTGGTCCGCGGCGAGCGCCTATCTGAGGCCGGCGCTGAGGCGGAAAAATGTCAGCCTGGTCAAAGGTTTCGCCCGGCGGGTAATCGTCGAGAATCAACGCGCCACCGGCGTCGAGATCGAAGTGCGCAAACGGATTCAGGTGGTCAGAGCGCGGCGCGAGGTGATCGTTGCCGCGTCCTCGATCAACTCGCCCAAGATCCTGATGCTGTCCGGCATCGGCCCCGGCCAGCACCTTAGGGAGAACGGCATCCCGGTGATCGCCGACCGGCCCGGAGTCGGCCGCAATCTGCAGGACCATATGGAACTTTACATCCAGCAGGAATCGACAAAGCCGATCACGCTGAACTCCGTCTTGAACCCGTTCTCGAAGGCGCTGATCGGGGCACAATGGCTGTTCTTCAAATCCGGCCTCGGTGCCACCAATCATTTCGAGGCGGCCGCCTTCGTGCGCTCGCGCGCCGGCGTCGACTATCCCGATATCCAGTATCACTTCATCCCGGCCGCGGTCCGCTATGACGGCAAGGCGGCGGCCAAGGCGCATGGTTTCCAGGCGCATGTCGGGCCGATGCGGTCGAAGTCGCGCGGTTCGGTCACGCTGCGCTCGCCCGATCCCAAATCGAAGCCGGTGATCCGCTTCAACTACATGTCGCATCCGGACGACTGGACGGAGTTCCGCCACTGCATCCGGCTGACCCGCGAGATCTTCGGGCAAGCGGCCTTCGATCCGTACCGCGGCAAGGAACTGTCGCCGGGCTCGCATGTACAATCGGATGAAGAGCTCGACGCCTTCATTCGCGACCACGCCGAAAGCGCCTACCACCCTTGCGGCACCTGCAAGTTGGGCCGTGCCGATGATGCGATGAGCGTCGTCGATCCGGAATGCCGCGTCATTGGCGTCGAAGGGCTTCGGGTCGCCGATTCCTCGATCTTTCCACGCGTCACCAACGGCAATCTCAACGCGCCGTCGATCATGACCGGCGAGAAGGCCGCCGACCACATTCTCGGGCGTACGCCGCTGCCACCGTCCAACCAGGAACCATGGATCAATCCGCGCTGGCAGGTGTCGGACAGATAGGCCATGATCCGGCGGACGCATATTCCGCATGCCGCGACAAGACGATTTGGAGAACAGTCATGCGCGCCCAGCCAACGGCATCGCATTATGTCAACGGCCGCTATATCGACGACGAGCGCGGCGCAGCGCTGCCGGTTATCTATCCGGCAACCGGCGAGACCATCGCCATGCTGCGCTCGGCGACGCCGAACGTGCTGGAGCTCGCGATCGAGGCGGCGCGTGCAGCACAACCGGCCTGGGCGCGGCTGAAGCCGGTCGAACGCGGCCGCATCCTGCGCCGCGCCGCCGACATCTTGCGCGCGCGCAATGCCGATCTGGCGCGCATCGAGACGCTGGATACCGGTAAGCCGATCCAGGAGACGCTGGTTGCGGACGCCCCGTCGGCGGCCGACTGCCTGGAATATTTCGGCGGCGCCGTCGCCGCCTTTAATGGCGAAGCCGTCGATCTCGGCGGACCCTTTGCCTATACCAGGCGCGAGGCGCTCGGCGTTTGCGTCGGCATCGGCGCCTGGAACTATCCGATCCAGATCGCCGGCTGGAAGTCGGCGCCGGCCCTCGCCATGGGCAATGCGATGGTGTTCAAGCCCTCGGAGAACACGCCGCTTTCAGCGCTGGCGCTCGCCGAGATCTACACCGAGGCCGGGCTGCCCGACGGGCTGTTCAACGTCGTGCAGGGTTTTGGCGATGTCGGCGCCGGTCTTGTCGGACATGATGTCGTCGCAAAGGTCTCGGTGACCGGCTCGGTGCCGACCGGCCGCAAGGTGCTGTCGCTCGCCGGCTCGAAGATGAAGCACGCGACGATGGAGCTCGGCGGCAAGTCGCCGCTGATCGTCTTCGAAGACGCCAACCTCGAAAATGCCATCGGCGGCGCGATGCTCGGCAATTTCTATTCGACCGGCCAGATCTGCTCCAACGGCACGCGGGTCTTCGTGCAGAGCAGCATCCATGACCGTTTCGTCGAGAGGCTGACCGAACGGACGAAGAAAATCCGCATCGGCGATCCGCTCGATCTGGACACGCAGATGGGGCCGCTGGTCTCGAAGGCGCAGCACGACAAGGTGGTTTCTTACATCGAGGCCGGCAAGCAGGATGGCGCGGTGCTCGCCTGCGGCGGAAACGTGCCTTCGCTGCAGGGTTTCCATGGTGGCTTCTTCGTCGAGCCGACGGTGTTCACCGGTGTCACCGACACGATGCGCATCGCGCGCGAGGAGATTTTCGGGCCGGTGATGAGTGTGCTGAAATTCGACAGCGAGGACGAGGTGATCGAGCGCGCCAACGATACCGAATTCGGCCTCGCCGCTGGCGTGTTCACCCGCGATCTGCAGCGCGCCCATCGTGTCATCGCCGAACTGCAGGCCGGCACCTGCTGGATCAACGCCTACAATCTGACGCCGGTCGAAATCCCCTTCGGCGGCTTCAAGCAGTCCGGCATCGGCCGCGAGAATTCGCTCGCGGCACTGGCGCTCTATTCGCAACTGAAGTCGGTCTATGTCGAGACCGGGGATGTCGCCAGCCCGTACTGATCCTTGCAGGCCGTGCCGTCCAGATATTGGGTCAGCGCGCAGACCAGATGATAGAAGATGCTGGCCGGCACCTCGCTTGCCAGTGAACGGCCGCGCTCGTCGATGCGGTCGATCCACAGGCCGAGCGGTGCGGGATTGATGTGCCAGCGGAACAGCCGGCCGACACGCGCCTCGATTTCCGGCTTCAGGTCGGGACCGCCCGAACCGTCCAGCGCGATCGCCGCCTTGATCGCTTCGGCCTGTGGCCAGCTGCGCGAGACGCGGTCGAGCGGCAGCCCTTGCCGCGAGACCGCGCCGTAGGCGAGGCCTGTGGCGCGGTTCAGGCCATTGGCAATTGCCGACGCGTAAAGCTTCCGGGCAAGGGCGGTCAAGCCGCTCTGGCCGCTGCGCCCGGCGAAGTCGACCAGCAGCGAGGCCCATTCGAAATGATGGCCGGGTTCGGTCCACGTGCCCTTCTCGCCAGGGGCCGGCCGCCATTCATTGTCGAAATACTCACCCAGCGTCCAGCTTTCCGGGTCGAAGAAATGGCTGCGGAACAGATCGACGATGCGCGCGGCGCGACGAAGATAGGCGCGCTCGCCCGTCGCCTGATGCCAGGCCAGGAATGCCTCGAGCAGATGCATGTGCGGGTTGGAGCGGCGCTCGCCCTCGCCGCTCGAGGTCTCGCGGAAGCCGGTCAGGCGTTCGTCCTCGAGATGCGCGTCGATGAACGCGAAGGTCTCCTCGCCAAGCCGCAACGCATCGGGATTACCGCACATATGGGCATGCGCAAGCGCCAGGAGCACGCAGGAATGGTCATAGGCATCCTCGGCGGCGTCGGCGACAGTGCCGTCGATGTTGAGCGTGCGTACCCAGCCGCCATTGTCGGTACGTCCGTGCCTGGCCATGAATTCGAGGCCGTGGCTGATCAGCCGATCGGCCGGGCCGTTCCAGCCGCGCGCCTTGGCGACGGCGAAGGCGTAGATCTGCCTGGCCTGAGTGCGCATGCGTTTGGGTTTCATCAGTGGGGCGGCATCGAAGCCGAGCGCCTCGTGGAACCCGCCATGGCGCTCATCGACGCCGACCGTCGACCACAACGGCACCGTCTCCTCGAACAGCCAATGGTGCACGCGGCGCTGCCAGGCGCCGCTTTCGATGACGCGGTCGTCGGCGGGCGTGAACCTGGTCTCGAGGCGGCCGCTTTTTTCGAGCTGCTCGACGATCTTCTTGACGTTCTGGCTGTGGCTGACCGGCGCGACGAAAGTGGCGTCGGCCGTCGACACGATGGCGACGTCCTTCAGGCCAATGGCCGACAGCAGGCGGCCGTCGCTGCGGATATAGGAGTTCTCGCAATCGATGGCGACGACATCGCCGACGATGACGTTGCCCTGGGTGTCGGAGGGGCCGACGTCGAGCAGCGATTGCCAGGAGCCGAGATCGTTCCAGCGAAAACCGGCCGGCACCATGGCGATGCCGCTCGCGCGCTCCATGATCGCATAGTCGATCGATGTCGATGGGATGGCGGCATAGAGCTCCAGAGGCATGTAGAGGCCGGAAAGGTCCGATGTGGCACCCTGGTAGGCAGCCTCGGTGGCGCTCCAGATGTCGGGCTGGAAAGCCATGAACGCATCGCGCATGGCACTGGCGCGAAACAGGAAGATGCCGGTGTTCCAGTAGAAATTGCCGGCCTCGAGATAGCTCTGCGCCGTGGCGAGATCGGGTTTTTCGACGAAACGCGAGACATCGCAGATGCCGTCGCGCTCGCCGGCCACCTCGATGTAGCCATAACCGGTCTCGGGTTGGGCGGGCTTGATGCCGAACACCACCAACCTGCCTTGGCGCGCGGCCGCAGTGCCGGCCTCGATGCTCCGCCAGAACTGCTGCGCGGTCGCGATCTCATGGTCGGACGGCACCACCAGTACCAGGCTGTCGCCGAATTCCGACAGCGTGCGCAGGCTTGCCAAAGCGACGGCCGCCGCGGTGTTGCGTCCGGTCGGCTCGAAGAGCGGACCGCCGCCGGAAAGCTCGTGACCGGCAATGTCGGCATGAACGCGGTCGGCATGCCTTTCCGAGGCAATCAGGAAAACCGGCGTTTCGCCTTCCAGCCGCGCGGTCAGCCGCCGCAGCGTCTTGGCCAGCATCGAGCCGTCGCCGGAGAAATCATGGAACTGCTTGGGATTGTCCTCGCGCGACAGCGGCCACAGCCGCGAGCCGACGCCGCCGCTCATCACAAAACTGACGATCCGTTCGGTCATGAAAACAAGCCTCGTGCTCAAAAGGTCTGATTGTAGGCGCCGACTTCGGAGCTGCGGCGCAGCACCGCATCGACGCCTTCGAACATCTGCCGCCGCCGCTCGGACGATACCGGACTCTCCACCACCACCACAAGCTCAGGCTTGTTCGATGATGCCCGCACCAACCCCCAGGTACCATCCTCCGCAACGACCCTGACGCCGTTGACGGTGATCAGTTCGGCGATCTTCTGGCCGGCGAAGACGGCGCCCTCGTCCTTCATCTTGCGAAAGTCGCCTACGACGCGCTCGACCACGCCGTATTTGAGTTCGTCGGCGCAATGTGGCGACATGGTCGGCGTGCCGAAGGTCAGCGGCAGATCGCGGTAAAGATCCGCCATGCTGCTTTGCGGGCTGCGATCCAGCATCTGGCATATGGCGATGGCCGTGACCAGGCCATCGTCATAGCCGCGGCCGATCGGCGGATTGAAGAAGAAATGGCCCGATTTCTCGAAACCGGCGGCGGCGCCGAGTTCGGCGACGCGCCGCTTGATATAGGAGTGACCGGTTTTCCAATAGTCGGTGACCGCGCCATTTTCCCGCAACACCTTGTCAGTCATGAACAACCCGGTCGACTTGACGTCGACGACGAAAGTCGAGCCGGGATAGAGGTGCGAAATGTCGCGCGCCAGCATGACGCCGACCTTGTCGGCGAATATCTCGTTGCCTTCATTGTCGACCACGCCGCAGCGGTCGCCGTCGCCGTCGAAACCGAGCCCGACATCGGCGCCCGTTTCCAGCACCTTGTCGCGAATGGCGTGCAGCATCTGCATATCTTCGGGGTTGGGATTGTAATTGGGAAAAGTATGATCGAGCTCGACGTCGAGCGGGATCACCTCGCAGCCGATCCTTTCCAGTGCCTCGGGAGCGAAAGCCCCGGCGGTGCCGTTGCCGCAAGCGGCCACCACCTTGAGCTTCCTGGAGATACGCTTTCCCGCTGTCAGATCGTCGAGGTAGGTTTTGCGGAAATCCGCAACGAAGTCATAGGAGCCACCACCGACAAGGTCGAAATCGCCTGAGAGCACGATCGCCTTCAGCGCGCTCATCTCCTCCGGACCAAAAGTCAGCGGGCGCGCCGCGCCCATCTTGACGCCGGTCCAGCCATTCTCGTTGTGCGAGGCAGTGACCATGGCGACGGAGGGCGTGTCGAGCGCGAACTGGGCGAAATAAGCCATCGGCGACAGGACCAGCCCGATATCCTTGACCCGTGCGCCGGCTGCCATCAGCCCGGAAACCAGCGCCAGCTTTATGGCAAGCGAATAGGAACGGAAATCGTGACCGGTGACGATGTCGGGTCCGGCACCCAGGCGACGGATCAGCGTGCCGAGCCCCATGCCGAGCGCCTGGACGCCGATCAGATTGAGTTCCGGCGTTTCGTTCGAGCCGGGATGGCCGAACCACCAGCGCGCATCATATTCGCGAAACCCGGAGGGTTTGATCAGCGCCGAGGTTTCAAACTCAAAAGTGTTTGGTCTGACATCGCTAACGATCTTCATCGACAAGGCTGCAAACTCCAGGCGGCTGAATCAGGTGCTTCGAGGCAAGTGGACGGTTACCCAGATGCCCTTTAAGCCGTGTTTGTGCGACAGGAAACTGAAACCTGTATGACGTGGCGGCGAAAGCGAAAGAAATGCGACAGAAGCGCTGCCATTGGCGCTTGCAGTAACCAAACGCGGCGGCTATAAGCCCGCGGTCTGGTCACGGAGTGTAGCGCAGCCTGGTAGCGCACATCGTTCGGGACGATGGGGTCGCAGGTTCAAATCCTGCCACTCCGACCAGAAAAAACATCCCCGGTTCAAGGCCCGCAGGCGCTCTTTCCAAATTACCCCTATACATTCGGACAAGAAGGCAGGTCTGGCCGGGGAGAGGCTAAGCGGTGCCCGCAGGGGCATCGGATCGCGGCTAATGCCGACGCGAGCGGATGTTCGTCATCGGCAAAAAGCGACTTTCCATGGCACCCGAAACCTCCCCCGCTTCGGCATGCCAAGTCGTCCGGTGAAGGCCGGCGTGAGATTTACACCTCAGTTATGACCGCAACATGGGGTAGCCCGGGCCACCATTTTGACGCGGCTGTCGGCTACCCTCCGGGAACTCACCAAAACCTATCGTCCGGCGCGAAAGCCAAGCCGGTGCGATTCCTCCGCCGCATTTCGCAAGTCTTTGCATCTCACAGCACTATCGCCCATTTTGCTTGTTGCAAAGCCGGTCTTGTTGCCTCTTCTAACGATCCCCATCCGCAGGACGAACAACTTCGGAGCAAAAAAGGGGACCATCGTGATGACCCATCATCATGCCCGCACGGCAGCAGCGTCTAGCGCTTCAGGTATGCTGCGCCCTCAACTCGGGCCTGCCGCCGCCGGCAAATATCAGCCCCCGATCTCCAGGGCCGATGCCCGCCGCCTGACTGTCGGTGACATCCTCGCCGCCTATGCCGAAGCACGCCAGGCCAAGATTGCCGGTCGCAAGGAATTTCTCGCCAGGATGCGTTTTCTGAACGAATTCTTCGTCACCGAGCCGGTCGCCAGCATCAATGGAGATCGCTGCCGCGCCTATGTCGAGCACCGTTCGCGCGAGCGCAATCGGGTAGAGCGTGAGCGAATCGCCAAGCTCAACGCTGCGGCGATGGAGACCCGCCGTGCGTTACTCCCGGCGTGGCGAGACAAGGACTTTACATCAGGCCCGCGTCGCGATCTTGAGGACCTCCGCTCGGCGATCAACTTTTGGGCCAAGGAATACGGTCTCGATCCGAAGCCGTCCGTCACCTTGCCAGACAAACCAGCAGCGCGCGAGCGCTGGCTGACGCGCGAGGAAGCAGCGGGACTGCTGCGCGCGGCATTGCGGCTGCGCCGGAAGCACGGTCAGTATGCTCATCTCTGCCGCTTTATCATTGTGGGGCTCTACACTGGCTGCAGACATCGTTCAATCCTGCAACTCAATTGGGATGGCGAGGCCGCAGAAGCTTGGCCGGACCTAGGCCGCGGCGTGCTCTATTGCAAAGATCAGCACGCGAAAAAAAGCAAGAAATGGCGTCCGCCGACGCGACTGCCGTCACGGCTGATCGCCCATATGCGCCGCTGGAAGCGTATCGATTGCGACTGCGGGCCGGTCGTCCATGACAGCCTGGGCGAACCGACAAAGCGCATCGAGAAGGCGTTCCGCACCTGCCGCGTGGAAGCCGGGCTCGGCCACGATGTCACCCCGAATGTGCTTCGCTATACCCGCGCCATGTGGCCTGTGCTGTGCGACGTCGACATGTGGCGGATCGCCAGCAAGGCTATGCGCTCAGGCGAAATCGCGTGACATCGATGGCCGCGGCCATCAGTGTCTGTGTGTAGGTTGCCTGCGGATTGCTGAAGATCGCCTCGGCCGGCCCCTCCTCGACGATCTTGCCCTGTTTCATAACGATGATGTAGTCGGCCATGGCGCGCACGACGGCGAGATCGTGGCTGATGAACAGATAGGACAGCTCGTGGTCGGCCTGCAGCTTGCGCAGCAATTCGACGATCTGCTTCTGCACGGAGCGGTCCAGCGCCGAGGTCGGCTCGTCCAGCACCACCACTTTCGGCTTCAGTATCATGGCGCGCGCAATGGCGATGCGCTGCCGCTGACCGCCGGAGAATTCATGCGGATAGCGGTTGCGCGTGTTCGGGTCGAGCCCGACTTCGAGCAAGGCATCGACCGCGCGGAGATCGCGCTGCCTGCCCGACAGATTGGGCTCATGGACCAGAAGCCCCTCGGTGATGATCTGGCCGACGGTCATGCGTGGCGACAGCGAGCCGAACGGATCCTGGAAAACCAGCTGCAATTCGCGCCGCAGCGGCCGCATCGCCTGGCGGTCGGCGTGGGAAATGTCGCGGTCACCAAGCCGGATGATACCGTCGCTGGGCAGGAGCCGCAGCAAGGCGCGGCCGAGCGTCGATTTTCCCGATCCGGATTCGCCGACGATGCCGATCGTCTGGTTGCGCTTCAGCCGTATCGAAATGCGATCGACGGCGCGCAGCAGCAGCGGCTCGCCGCCAAGAAATCCGCCGCCGATCTTGAAGGTCACCTCGACGTTCCTGCCTTCAAGCAGGACAGGGGCATTCGGAGGCGGCGGCGCCTTGGTGCCGGTCGGTTCGGCGGCAAGCAGCATCTTGGTGTAGCCGTGCTGCGGGTTGGCGAAGATTGCTTCCGCCTCGCCCTCCTCGACCACCTCGCCATAGCGCATCACATAGACCCGGTCGGCAAAGCGCCTGACGATGCCGAGATCGTGGGTGATGAAGACGATCGCCATGCCGAGCTTGCGCTGCAGTTCGGCGAGCAGCATGAGGATCTGCGCCTGGATGGTGACGTCGAGCGCGGTCGTCGGCTCGTCGGCGATCAGTATGTCGGGATCGTTGGCCAGCGCCATGGCGATCATTACGCGCTGGCGCTGGCCGCCCGACAACTCGTGCGGATAGGATTTCATCCGCCGCTCCGGATCGGGAATATGGACCAGCCGCAGCAGCTTGAGCGCCTCCTCGCGCGCCGCGGCGGCGCCAAGTCCGCGATGCTTGCGGATCGGCTCGATCAGCTGGTTGCCGATCGAATAGAGCGGGTCGAGCGAAGTCATCGGCTCCTGGAAGATCATGCTGATCTTGCGGCCGCGGATCTTGTTGAGCTCTGGCTTGCCCAGCGTCAAAAGATTGCGGCCGCGATAATCGACGGTGCCGGTGGCTTCGCCGTTCGAGGCGAGCAGGCTCATCGCCGCCATCATCGTCTGGCTCTTGCCGGAACCGGATTCGCCGACGACGGCGACGGTTTCGCCTGATTTGACGTGGATGTTGATGCCCTTCACCGCCTCCACCACACCGTCGAGGGTGCGGAAGCGGACGCAAAGGTCCTTGACGCTGAGGATGGTTTCGGAAGCAGCCATCTCAACGATCCTTCGGGTCGAGCGCGTCGCGCAGCCCATCGCCGACGAAGTTCAGCGCGAACAGCGTGGAGACGAGAAAGAAGGCCGGGAACAGAAGCAGCCAGTTGGCCGAGCCGATGTTCTGGGCGCCGACCGAAATCAGCACGCCCCAGCTGGTCATCGGCTCCTGGACGCCGAGCCCGAGGAACGACAAAAAACTCTCCAGGATGATGACCTGCGGCACGAGCAGCGTCATGTAGATCACCACCGGCCCGAGCAAATTGGGGATCACATGGCGCAGCAGAATGCCGCGCTGGCCGACGCCCATCGCCTCCGCCGCCTGGACATATTCCTGCCGGCGGATCGACAGCGCCTGTCCGCGCACGATGCGCGCCATATCGAGCCACAGCACCGCGCCGACGGCCAGGAACATCAGCACGAAGTTCCTGCCGAAGAACACCACCAGCATGATGACGAAGAAGATGAACGGCAAAGAATAGAGCACGTCGACGACACGCATCATCACCTCGTCGACCCTGCCGCCGGCAAGGCCGGCGGTGGCGCCGTAGAGCACGCCGATGACCACGGCTACGATGCCGGCAAGCAGGCCGATGGCCAGCGATATGCGCCCGGCCATCAGCGTTCGGGACAAGAGATCGCGGCCGGTATTGTCGGTGCCGAACAGGAAATATTGCTGCTTGATCGAGGCACTCATCACCATTTCGAGACCGTCCGGCGATTTGCTCTCGATCTTTGTGTCATCAAAGGTATCGGAACGATCAAGGTAGCGAATGTTGCGGTCGTCGATCGGCTTGGACGATTTTACGGTAACGAACACACGGCTGCCCTCCTGCCGCCACTCCTTGATTTCGGCGCGCATGCGCCTGATCGCCTCGTCGAGAGCGCCTTCGATCATGTCGGCCTTCGGATAGGCGGAGAAGCTCGGCGGCGTACGGACGTAATCGCCATAGATGGTGGTGTATTGGTGCGGCACGAAAGAGGGCCCAAACACGCTGATGACGGCGATGAAGGCAAGATAATAGAGGCTGAGCATGGCTGCGCGATTGGCCTTGAGGCGCGCCCAGGCGTCACCCCACAGGGATCGGCCGACGACCGGTGCGGCTACTGCGATATCAGTCATAGCGCACCCTCGGATCGACGACCCCGTAGAGGACGTCGACGATCAGGTTGAAGACAATTGTGAAGAGCGCGATCACCACCACTGTCCCCATCACCAGTGTGTAGTCACGGTTGAGCGCAGCAACGACAAAATGGCGGCCGATGCCCGGGATAGAGAAGATGGTCTCGACAATAATCGAGCCAGTGAGAAGGGCCGCGGCTGCCGGACCGGTGAAGGAGACGATCGGCAGGATGGCGCCGCGCAGCGCATGCTTGACGACGACTGACCAGTCGGACAGGCCGAGAGCGCGCGCGGTGCGGATGTGATGCGAGTGCAGCGATTCGATCATCGAGCCGCGCATCAGGCGGGCAACGATGGCGATCTGCGGCAGAGCGAGCGTCAGTACCGGGCCGACCTTGTTGATGAGGGCTCCGTCGCCCCAGCCGCCGATCGGCAGCAGCTTCCAGGTCAATCCGAATACAAGCTGGATTATCGGGGCGATGACGAAGGTTGGTATGGTGCTGCCGGCGGTCGCCAGCGCGATCACAGAATAGTCGGCAAGCTTGTTCTGGTTGAGCGCGGCAACAGTGCCGAGCACGCTGCCGAGGAGCAGCGCCAGAACGAGCGCCGAAGCGCCAAGTTGGATCGAGATCGGCAGGCCTTCCCTGAACAACTCGCCGACGGTGAAATCCGGCATGTTGTAGCTGGGGCCGAAATTGCCGCGCAGAAGATTGCCTAAATAATGGAGGTACTGCAGCCAGAGCGGGTCGTTGAGCCCGAACTGGGCTTCGAGATTGGCCCTGATCTCGGGGCTCAGGCCCCGCTCCTGGTTGAACGGGCCGCCCGGCGCGACGCGTATCAGAAAGAACGCTATAGTCACGATGACGAACAGCGTCGGGATGGCGGTCAGGAGCCGCCGGAAAACGAATCGCAGCATCGATGCCCCGCTTGATCCAGAGCAGCGCGCGTCCGGCTGGACGATTGCGCTCTAGCCTTCAAATCTTCGCACCGACATTGTCGAAAATCGAATCCGGTTCCCGGGCCGATGCGATGGCAAACCGGCGCCGCCGCGCATTGAGTCGCGCGGCGGCCTGGCTAAGGGATCAGTCCTTGCTGATGAAGCGGGACGGATGGATGTCCATCACATTGTCGTCGAAGCCGTGCAGCTTCGAGGAAACGATGTCGTGGTAGCTGTAGTAGAGAAGCGGGATCTCGCCGACGTCGTCGACGAGGATGCGCTCGGCCTCGGCGAGTTCCTTCATGCGCTGTTCGGGCTTGCCGCCGGCGGCGGCGGCCTTGTCCATGGCCGCCTCGAATTTCGGGCTGTTATAGCTCGAATAATTGTTGCCGCTGGCCTTGCGAGATATGCCGAGGAAGGTTTCCGGGTCCTTGTAATCGGCGATCCAGGCGGCACGCGCCACATCGTAGTCGCCCTTCTGCTCGAGGAAGGAGTAGTGGGTCTTGGTGTCGGTGTTGAGCAGCGTGACCTCGACGCCAAGCGGCTTCAACTGTTCCTGGATGGCGACAGCGGTGTTCTTGTGGTTTTCCGAGGTGTTGTAGCGGATCTGCATCTTCAACGGATGCTCGGGTGTATAGCCGAGTTTCTCGAGGATCTTCTTGGCAGCGTCCTCGCGGTCGATCTGCGGCATGTCGGCGTATTTGGCCAGTGCCGGCGTGTAGCCCTGGATACCCGGAGGGACCATCGAATAGCCGGGCAGCATCGAATTCTGCCAGACTTTTTCAGCGAGGAAGTCGCGATCGATCGCCATCGAGATAGCGTTGCGCAGTTCGACGTTGTCCCAAGGCGCCTTGTCGGTCTTGATCGCGTAATAGTAGATGCCGAGATATGGCCCGACACGGACCTGGTCGCCGAATTTGGTCTTGAGATCGGCGAGCTGTTCGGTCGGCAGGTCACCGTAACTGTCGAATTCGCCGGCCTCGAAGCGCTTCATCGCGGACGAGCGATCCTCGGTCGGGATGTAGTTGACCACGTCGAACTTGACGCTGGCGGCGTCCCAGAATTTCGGATTCTTGACCAGCTTCAGATGGTCGTTGGGAATCCACTCCGCCGCTGTAAAGGCCCCGTTGGAGACCAGCTTGCCTGCCTTGATCCAGTCGGCGCCAAGCTTTTCGATAGACGCCTTGTTAACTGGATAGGTCGCCTGATGGGTCAGCATCTCCAGAAAGTAAGGCGTTGGCGCCTTGAGCGTGACTTCGAGGGTAGTTGCATCAATCGCCTTGACGCCCATATCCTCCGGCTTGCCCTTCTTGGTGTTGACTTCCTCGGCACCCTTCACAGGATAGAGCATGGAAGCGTATTCGGCTGCGGTGGCCGGATCTTCAAGCCGACGGAACGAATAAACGAAGTCGTCCGCCGTCACCGGGCTGCCATCCGACCAGAGGCCGTCCTTGCGCAGCTTGAAGGTGTAGACGGTGCCGTCGTCGGACACCGTCCAGCTTTCGGCGGCGCCTGGAATGAGATTCGTCTTCTGGTCATGCATCACGAGGCCCTGGAACAGGTCGCGTATGATATCGGCTTCGTAGACCGTCGAGGTCTTGTGCGGATCGAGCGTCTCCGCTTCGGCGGCGGCTCCGCGGTTGTAGACGGTTTCGGCGAAAGCCGGCGTGTAGAACGTACCGGCGGCCAAGACCATGGTCGTGGCGAGTACCGTCGCCTTCAGCACATGTTTCAGCATGGAGTTCTCCCTAATGACGTCGCCCTTCAGCCACGTCTCCAAGTGTTGACGCCCCGAAACCGATTGGTTGGTTCCTTTCGAGCGCGCAGCCGGTTCCCTCTCCGGCAGCTGGTGGCCAAACAGTAACGTGGAGATTTTTTATTTCAACAGACTCTCGGGGTCACCCAAAGTAAGGGGGCCGGGGCAGTCGTTTTGCGGGCGGCCAATCAATGGTCGAAACCATGAGTTTGACTGGGTTTCCCGGCCAGAACGCCGATCTGGGAAATAATCTGGCCGATCATTTCAGTTTACCGGATTGTATTAATTGGTTCTTAGGCAACCAAGGGTTACAAATTTCGATGGAATCGGCACATCGACCTTGGGTTCCAACGGGCAAGGGCAATGAACAAGATAGACAGTAATACTGTCGCATTGAAGCGTAAAATATTGCGCCACGTACGGACGAATCTACGCAAAATTGGAGAAGAGTCCGGAACTTCCGCGGTCGAGTTCGCCCTGCTTTCCCCAATCTTTATCCTTCTTTTGCTCGGAATGGTTGCATATGGTATCTATTTTGGTGCAAGCAACTCCTTGCAGCAAATCGCCGCCGATGCCGCCCGCACCGCAATTGCCGGATTGAATCAAACCGAGCGCCAGGCGCTGGTGGCGAGTTTCGTCAAAAACAATGCCAGTGGATACCCGTTCGTCGATTCCGGCAAGCTGACCTATCAGGCGACGGACAGCACGGCCGACGGAAATCAGTTCGTCGTGTCGATCCAGTACGATGCCAGCAACCTGCCGATCTGGAACCTGTTACCAAGCCTTGCGATGCCGCAAACCACGATGTCGCGCAGATCTACCATCAGGATTGGAGGCATTTGAAATGTCGCAGTTCTTGCTGAGGAGCATCGGGCGGATCGCTCGCTCGATGGTTGGCGACAAGAAGGCGAACTTTGCCGTCATGACGGCGCTGACAGCGCCATTCGCGCTGGGGCTGGCGGCCTTCGCTGTCGACGAAGGTTCGATCTACACGGAGCGCAGGGAAGCCCAGGCGATGACCGATCTGGCGGCGATCACCGCGGCGTCGAACATCAACAATATGGAAGCCGCGGCGGTAACCACGCTCAGTGACAACCGAATGCCCGGCATCATTGTTCAAAAGGCAGGTCAGACAATGGTTCCCACGGTTGGCAAAACCGTCGTGTCGGTCACCGGCGGCCGATACTCAGCGGCGTCCTCCGTTGGCGTCGACAAGCGCTTCGAAGCCGGTAAAACGCCTTACAACGCCGTTCGCGTCACTCTGCAAAAAATCCCCGCCCGGTATTTCGCCAGTTCGCTCATCCCTACTCCGGTTGTCGGCACCGAAGCCATTGCCAGCGTGACCCCGCAAGCGATGTTCTCGGTCGGGTCCAGGCTCCTCAGCGTCAATGGCGGCATCCTCAACGCGCTTCTCAGCAAGTTGCTGGGCGCCAACATTTCGCTCAGCGTCATGGACTACAACGCGCTGATCTCGGCCGATGTAAACGTGCTTTCGTTCGTCGATGCCCTTGCCGTACAGTTGCAACTGACAGGTGTCAGCTATTCCGACGTGCTGGCGTCAAAAGCGACGGTAGGCCAGATCGCGACCGCCATGGCCAATGCGTCCGGGTCGGGCAGCGCCAGCAAACTTGTGCTGCAGACGATCGCGTCGAGGGCCACCAACACGGTCAAGATACCCCTCAGTCATCTTATCGATCTTGGCTCGATCGGTAAGCTCGGCCTCGGACAAAAGTCTCCCGGCTTTTCCGTCGACGCAAGCGCGATGGGCATGCTGGGTGCCGCCGCCTCGCTGGCCAATGGCTCAAACCAGGTCCAGGTCGATCTCGGCGCCACTATTCCGGGACTTACCTCCACCACGCTCGCCATCGCCATCGGTGAGCCAATGCAATATTCACCCTGGCTGGCCGTCGGGGAAAAAGGCACCGTGGTGCGCACCGCGCAGACGCGCATCAAGCTGGTCACCACAGTGGGCATCGGCAATTCCAATCTCGGCGGCGGCATCAGCCTGCTGTCCGTCAACCTGCCTCTGCATGTCGAAGTCGCCTATGCGGAAGCCAAGCTAACCGACATCAGCTGCCCGACGGGCCGGCCCGATAGCATCAAGGTCTCGATCGCCGCGCAGCCTGGCGTGGCCTCGCTGCACCTTGCCACCAGCGACGCCGACAACAACCCATCGGCTTTCGCCGATTTCAGCAATCCGCAATCGTTCTCCGATGCCACGATTGCACAGGTAAGCGTAAAGCTTCTGCTGCTCACCCTCAATCTGCTCGATGTGAAGGGTTCGTCATCACTTGCCATCACCAACAACGATCCGACCGCATTGACGTTCGACAGCACCGATATCGCAAACAAGACGATAAAAACTGTCGCCACAAAAAACCTGACGCAATCACTCACGACATCGCTGGTCAGCGGCCTCTCGCTCCCGGTCAACGCACTGGGCCTCGGGCTGGACGTGACGGCCCTGCTCGGAACGGTTAAGCCGGCGGTGGTAACGGTTCTGAACGGCGTGACGGCGCCGGTCGACGAACTGGTCTATAACGTGCTTGCAGCTGTCGGCGTGCATGTCGGCGAGGCCGATGTGCGGGTTGTCGGCGCGACTTGCGGGCGCTCCGTGCTCGTTCAATGAGATAATGAAATAGAGCTCAGCCGATCCGGCCGAGGAAGCAGCCCAGCGGCGGCAGCGACAGAGTTCTTTCCTGCAAGACGCCGGCAGCACCGCCAAGGTCTATCGGCTCTATCGCTTCCAGATCCGGTGGCAATTGCCAGCCGGCCGGCTCGTCGGCGAAATTGAAGACACAGAGCAGCTTTTCGTCATCGCCTTCGCGAATGAAAGCAAGGACGTCGCCTTCGGCATCGAGGAACCGGATCGAGCCTCGAACCAGCGCCGGATGCTGCTTGCGCAAGGCCAGCATCGCCCGGTAGCTCGCCAGGACGGAGGTTTGCTCGCCGTCCTGGACGTCGACCGCCTGGGCGCGATGGCTTGCCGGGACCGGAAGCCACGGCTTGCCGGTCGAAAAGCCGGCATTGTCGGCGCCAGCCTCCCAGACCATCGGCGTTCGGCACCCATCCCGTCCCTTGATTGCCGGCCAGAAGCGGATGCCGAAGGGATCGCGCAAATCCTCGAACGCCGGTTCGGCCTCCTCCAGCCCGAGTTCTTCGCCCTGGTAGAGGCAGATCGATCCGCGCAGGCAAGAAAGCAGCACGATCGAGAATTTCGCCACCCTGTCCGGATCGCCGCCCGGCCTTGTCCATCGACTGACATGGCGCACGACATCGTGGTTGGAGAACGCCCAGCAAACCCAGCCGTCGAATACCTTACTCTCGAAGGCCTCGACACAGCCACGCACATGCGACGCCGAGAATTGCGGGCCGAGCAGGTCGAACGTGTAGGACATTTGGAGCTTGTCGCCACCGCCGGTATAGGCGGCGAGCGTCTGCAAGGAACGCGTTTCGTCGCCAATCTCGCCGACAGCGACGCGGCCTTCATATTCGTCAAGCAAGGCCCGGAAGCGCCTGAGGAAAGCAAGGTTTTCCGGCTGGCTCTTGTCGAACAGATGCTCCTGATAGAGATAGGGGCTGGGTGCCGTATTGGTGCCGGCGACGCTTTCCGCCAAAGGCGGGTTGCTGCGCAGCCAGCGGTCGTGGATGTAATAGTTGACCGTATCCAGCCGGAAACCGTCGACGCCGCGCTCGAGCCAGAACCGCACCGTTTCCAGCAAGGCGTCCTGCACCTGCGGGTTGTGGAAATTCAGGTCCGGCTGCGAGGCAAGGAAATTGTGCAGGTAATATTGCCTGCGCGTTGCGTCCCATTCCCAGGCCGGGCCGCCGAAAAGCGACAGCCAGTTGTTGGGGGCGGTGCCGTCGGGCTTCGCATCGGCCCAGACGTACCAGTCGGCCTTGGGGTTGTCGCGGCTCGTGCGGCTTTCGACGAACCATTCGTGCCGATCCGACGAATGCGACAAGACTTGATCGATGATCACCTTCAGGCCGAGCCGGTGTGCCTCGGCAACCAGCGCGTCGAAATCCTCTGATGTGCCGAACATCGGATCGACGGCGCAGTAATCCGAAACGTCGTAGCCCATATCGGCCATTGGCGACTTGAAGAAAGGCGACAGCCACACCGCGTCGACACCCAGCGATGCGACATGGGCCAGCCTCGAGGTGATGCCGCGGAGATCGCCGCTGCCGTCGCCTGTCGTATCCTGGAAGGAGCGCGGGTAGATCTGATAGATGACGCAGCCGCGCCACCATTCGGCATTGTCAGCCATCATGGCTCTCCCCTGCGCCCGCCCGCGCTGTCCTGCTTTCGATCATGAACAGGACCGTTCGCCCAGGCACCGGCCGCGAGATATAGCTACTATCCGGTTCGATAGCTGGGCGCCAAAGAAAACCCGCCCGTTCCGGCAGCGTGAACATGCAGGCCCGGCGGTCGCCGTTGATGATCACCGCAAGGCGACTGTTCTCACCGCTCCCGAGAACCAGGACCAGCCGGTGCCGCCTGGCATCGTGCCAGGCGGCCTCGTCGAGCGGCATGCCGGTTTCCGTCAGCCAGGCTACGTCTGGGATTTCCGAGCCCGCAGGCGGTTCTCCGGTCAGGAATGTTGTGTCCAAAAGCGCCGGCACGGCACGACGCATCTTGGCGAGCAGAACCGTGTACAGCTCCAGTGCCCGGTCGCGCCCGGCCCAGTCGAGCCAGGTGATGTCATTGTCCTGCGCGTAGGCGTTGTTGTTGCCGCGCTGCGTGCGGCCGAACTCGTCGCCGGCCGTCAGCATGATCGTGCCGCGCGAGGCAAAGAGCGTCGCCAGCAGCGCGCACTGGTCATCGAAACGGGCCGTAACGATTGACTGGTCGCCGGTCTCGCCCTCGAGGCCATTGTTCCAGGACAGGTTGTCGTCGTGGCCATCGCGGTTCTTTTCGCCATTGGCCTCATTATGCTTGTGCTCATAGGCAACGATATCGGCCAGCGTCATGCCGTCATGCGCGGCGATGAAGTTGATGCTGCGGCTCGTTGTCTGGCCTGGTTTGGCAAAGGCATCGGACGAACCGGCAAGCCGCGTCGCCAAGGCACCGATCATGCCGCCGTCGCCGCGCCAGAAACGGCGGATATCGTCACGGCATATGTCGTTCCATTCGAGGAAGGGTGGCGGAAAATTGCCGAGCTGATAGCCATCCGGTCCGATATCCCAAGGCTCGGCGATCAGCACCCGGTCGCCAAGAACAGGATCTTTGCGAATGGCGTTCAGCAGCGGCGCATCGGCGTCGAAAACGCCGTCGACGCGGCCGAGGATCGGCGCCAGGTCGAAGCGGAATCCGTCGACACCGGCGCGCTGGACAAAGTGGCGAAGCGTGTCGAGGACCATTTCCCGGACGACCGGATGCTCGCAGGCGAGCGTATTGCCGGTTCCGGTGTCATTGACCAGAGCGCCGTCGGCCTCGTGCCGGTAATAGGCGCGATTGTCGAGCCCGCGCAGCGACAATGTCGGGCCGAGCCGGTCGCTTTCGCCGGTGTGGTTGAACACCAGGTCGAGAATGGTGCCGATGCCGGCCTCGCGCAGCGCGGCGACCGTTCCGCGCAACTCGGCCAGACCGCCGGGCGCCAGTCGCGGATCGAGCGCCATGAAGGTCACGGGATTATAACCCCAGGCGTTGCGCAGACCGAGCGGCGGTAAATGCCGTTCGTCGATCGATGCAGTCACCGGCATCAACTCAATGGCTGCCACGCCGAGTTTTTGCAGATGCTCGACAACGAGGGGGTGAGCGAGCGCTCCAATGGTGCCGCGTTGCTTCTCGGGAATGTCCTTATGCAGCTTTGTGAACGCGCGTACCGGCACTTCGTAGATGAGGCCGCCGGGCCGAAACAGCGGCGGCAAGGCGGGCAAGGGTTCCGGCAAGGCGCCGGCGATGGCTTTCGGCATCAGCGGCGCCGTGTCGGCCCCCTCGCCCCGGCGCGCGGCTAGCCGGCCGTCATAGGCATAGGGCCTGTCGATCTCGACGGCATACGGATCGGCCAGCAGCTTGTCGGGATCGAACCAGAGACCGTGTTCCGGCGCGTAGTCGCCATCGGCACGGAACCCGTATCGGGTGCCGGCGGCGAGACCGGCAACAAAAAGTGCGTGGACGCCCTCGCCTTCCGACTGGAGTTCCAGCCGGTCGATTTCGCGGTTGCCGTGTTCGTCGAAAATCGAAACCCAGATGCGCCGAGCCAACGAGGACCATGCGGCGAAGCGGATGCCGCCCTCCCCGGCAAGCCCGCCAAATCGCGGACGATAGCCGGCGGATAGTCCCGACGACATCAGGTGATGACGCTCGGTTTGGCGCGGCCGGTATGGCTGCGAATCCCGGCAATGTCGTCGGCCGCCGCGATCAGATCGGCAAGCGCCTCCTGGGTGTCGAGATCGTGGCGGTTCTTGTCCGGCTCGTAGCGCTCGACATAAAGCCGCAGCGTCGCGCCCGAGGTGCCGGTGCCGGACAGGCGGAAGACGACGCGTGAGCCGCCTTCGAACAACACCCTGATGCCCTGGTTCTTGCTGACCGAGCCGTCGACCGGATCGTGATAGGCGAAATCATCGGCGCTGGCGATCGTCATGCCGCGCACGCTGGTGCCAGGCAGCGAGCCGAGCTTGGCGCGCAGCTCGTCGACAAGCGCGTTGGCACGATCAATCTCGACCTCCTCGTAGTCGTGGCGCGAATAATAGTTACGGCCATAGGCCGCCCAATGCTGGGTGACGATCTGCTTGGCGCTTTCGCCGCGCACGGCAAGGATGTTGAGCCATAAAAGCACAGCCCACAGGCCGTCCTTTTCGCGGACATGGTTGGAGCCGGTCCCCGCACTCTCCTCGCCGCAGATCGTCGCCATGCCGGCATCGAGCAAATTGCCGAAGAACTTCCAGCCGGTCGGCGTTTCATAGATGCCGATGCCGAGTTTTTCGGCGACCCGGTCGGCAGCACCGCTGGTCGGCATCGAGCGGGCGATGCCTTTCAGCCCCGCCTTGTAGCCCGGCGCCAGATGGGCATTGGCGGCGAGCATGGCCACTGAATCCGATGGGGTGATGAAAATGCCCTTGCCGATGATCAGGTTGCGGTCGCCGTCGCCGTCGGAGGCGGCGCCGAAATCGGGCGCGTCCGGTCCCATCATCTCGTCATAGAGGTGTTTTGCGTGGACCAGATTGGGATCGGGATGGTGGCCGCCGAAATCCGGCAGCGGGATGAAATTACGGGCGGTGCCGTTGGGCGCACCGAGCCGGTTTTCGAGGATCTCCTTGGCATAGGGACCGGTCACCGCATGCATGGCATCGAAGCGCATGCGGAAGCCTGATTTGAACAGCGCCCGCAAGGCGTCGAAATCGAACAGGCTTTCCATCAGTTCGGCATAATCGGCGACCGGATCGATGATCTCGACGGTCATGTCCCCCGTCTTGACCGTGCCGATCGTATCGATGTCGACCGGTCCGATATCGGCGATCTTGAAGCTCGAGATAGCCTTGGTCCTGGCGAAGATCGCGTCGGTCAGCTTTTCCGGTGCCGGGCCGCCATTGCCGGCATTGTACTTGATGCCAAAATCCTCATGCGGGCCGCCCGGATTGTGGCTGGCCGACAGGATGATGCCGCCGAAGGTCTTGTATTTGCGGATGACATGCGAAGCGGCAGGTGTCGACAATATACCGCCCTGCCCGACCATCACCTTGCCGAAGCCGTTTGCCGCGGCCATGGCGATGGCCTTCTGGATGACCTCGCGGTTATAGAAGCGGCCGTCACCGCCGATCACCAGGGTTTTGCCCTCGAACCCTTCCAGCGCGTCGAAGATCGACTGGATGAAGTTCTCGGCATAGTGCTCCTGCTGGAACACCGGGACTTTCTTGCGCAGCCCGGAGGTGCCGGGCTTCTGGTCGGTATAGGGTTTGGTAGCGACAGTGCGGATCATGCGTCAGGCAGCCCTTTTCGAAAGCAGCAAGCGATAGAGTTCGACATATTTTTCGGCGCTTTTGTCCCACGACACATCGGCCTTCATGCCTTGCCGCTGCATCGACGTCCAGACCGTGGGGTTGGCATGCGCCTCGACAAGGCGGCGGATGGCATGCAGCAGGGCGCCGGCATTGGCGGGCGCAAACTGGAAGCCGGTCGCCACGCCGGCCGAAATGGCGGCTTCGTTGGCATCGATGACCGTGTCGGCAAGGCCGCCGGTGCGCGCGACGACCGGCACGCAGCCATAGCGCAGCCCGTAAAGCTGCGTCAGCCCGCAAGGCTCGAAGCGCGACGGGATGATAATGGCGTCGCAGCCGCCCTGCATAGTGTGGGAGAGCCCCTCGTCATAGCCGACGACTACGCCAATGCGGCCGCGATGGCGGGCTGCGGCGGCAAGCAATGCGCCTTCGAGGCCGGCGTCGCCGGAGCCGAGGATCGCCAGCCGCGCACCTGCCGCGACGATACCGTCGACGGCCGCCGCCAATATGTCCATGCCCTTTTGCCAGGTCAGCCGGCTGACGACGCAAACGATCGGGCTGTCGTCGCGATCGAGGTTGAAGCGATCCTCGACCGCGGCCTTGTTGGGCATCCGCGCCTTGAGCGTCTTTGCCGTGTAGTTGGAAACCAGATGCTTGTCGGTTTCCGGGTTCCAGATCTCGGTATCGATGCCGTTGACGATGCCATGGAGATCGACGGAGCGCATGTTGATCAGCCCGTCGAGGCCCATGCCGAATTCGGGCAAGCGGATCTCCTGCGCATAGGTCGGGCTGACCGTGGTGATCGCCCAAGCGGCCTGCAGGCCGGCCTTGAGGAAGCCGACGCCGCCATAGTATTCGACGCCGTCAAGCGCCATCGCCGCCGCCGGCAGGCCAAGCTCGCCAAAGATGCCGGCGCCGAACTGGCCCTGGAAGGCGAGGTTGTGCACGGTGATCATCGACGGCGTGCCGACCGCCTTGCCGTAGCGCATGTAGGCGAGCGTCATTGCCGACTGCCAGTCATGGGCATGGACGATATCGGGCAGGTAGCCCGAGATAGCGCCGCCGGCGATGTCGCCGCCGACCCGGCTCAACGCCGCGAACCGCCGCCAATTGTCCGGCCAGTCGGCGCCGGTCGCATTGCCGTATGGGCCGCCGGGACGGTCGAAAAGATGCGGCGCGTCGAGCACGAACAGGTCGAGCCCGGCGATCTGGACGGCATGCACTGAAGCCTTGCCGCCGTGCAGCAGCGGATATTGTTGAACCGCCTTCTTTTTCCTGAAGGCGTCCATCACCTGGGGATAGCCGGGGACGAGCGTGCGCATGGTGACGCCGTTGCCGGCCAATGCCACGGGCAAGGCGCCGGTTACGTCGGCGAGCCCGCCGGTCTTGACCAGCGGAAAGATCTCGGGCGTCACCGACAGAACCTGCATGCACTACGATCCCAGCCTGTTGACCATGTCCTGCGTGACCAGGCAGATGCCTTTTTCCGAAACGCGGAAACGCTTGGCGTCGAGGACGGGATCCTCGCCGACCACCAGCCCCTCCGGGATCCTGACGCCGTGATCGATGACCACGCGCTTCAGCCTGGCGTTGCGGCCGACATGAACGTCGGGCAGCATGACGACCTCCTCCAGCGTCGAATAGGAATTGATGCGCGCGCCGGTGAAGATCAGGCTTCGCTTCAGCGAAGCGCCCGAGACGATGCAATCGCCCGAGACGAGAGACGAGACGGCCGACCCGCGGCGGCCATCCTCGTCATGGACGAACTTTGCCGGCGGCTTCAATTCGGCATAGGTCCAGATCGGCCAGTCGCGGTCGTAGAGGTCGAGTTCCGGCGTGATGTCGGTCAGGTCGATATTGGCTTCCCAATAGGCGTCGACCGTGCCGACGTCGCGCCAATAGGCCTCGTTCTCGGCGGTCGAGCGCACGCAGGATTTGGCGAAACGATGGGCGATCGCCTTTCCGTGCTCGACGATGTAGGGGATGATATCCTTGCCGAAGTCGCGGCTCGAGCCGGGCTCCGCCGCATCGCGACGCAATTGCTCCATCAGGAACTTGGTCTTGAACACATAGATGCCCATCGAGGCCAGCGCAAAATCCGGTTTGTCGGGAATGCCGGGCGGATCGGCGGGCTTTTCGATGAAGGAGATGATGGTGTCCTTGGTGTCGACATGCATGACGCCGAAGCCGGTGGCTTCCATGCGCGGCACTTCGAGGCAGCCGACGGTGACATCGGCGCCAGCCTCGACATGCTGGCGAAGCATCAGCTCGTAGTCCATCTTGTAGATGTGGTCGCCGGCAAGGATGACCATGTATTCCGGCCCGTAGGCCTCGATGATGTCGATGTTCTGGTAGACGGCATCGGCGGTGCCCTCATACCATTGCGTTTCCGAGACGCGCTGGCTGGCCGGCAGGATGTCGAAGCTCTCGTTGCGCTCGGGCCGCAGGAAGTTCCAGCCGCGCTGCAAATGGCGGATCAGCGAATGCGCCTTGTACTGGGTGGCGACGCCGAGGCGGCGGATACCGGAATTGAGCGCGTTGGAGAGCGCGAAATCGATGATGCGCGTCTTGCCGCCGAAATAGACCGCCGGCTTGGCGCGGCGGTCGGTCAGTTCCTTGAGCCGGCTGCCGCGGCCGCCGGCCAGCACATAAGCCATGGCGTCGCGTGCCAGCGGCTGGGTTCGTTTTATTTCAGCCATTCTTATCCTCCCACATTATTCGTTCAAGGACATAGCTCAGTCCGGGACGAATTCGAGCATGATCGTCGACAGCGGCGGCAAAAGCATCGTCGCCGAAATGCCTCCTCCTTCCGCCTGAGCCTCGACGCCGCCGCTATTGCCCTTGCCGGAACCGCCATAATCCGTGGCATCGGTGTTGATGATCTCGCGCCATTTTCCGGCGTGCGGCAACGGCACGCGGTAATTGTCGCGCGGCACCGGCGTGAAGTTGGAAATGACCGCGACCGGGTTGCCGCCCGGCGCGCTGCGCAGCCAGGCAAATACTGAGTTCGCGCTGTCGTCGACGATCAGCCAGGAAAAGCCCTCCGGCTCGCAGTCGCGGGCATGCAGCGCGGGGCGCGAGCGGTAGAGATAGTTGAGATCGCGCACCGTCTGCCAGACGCCGCGGTGGAGCCGGAAATCGAGCAGGTTCCAGTCGAGCGCGCGCCCCTCGCTCCACTCGCGGCGCTGTGCGAACTCCTGGCCCATGAACAACAGCTTCTTGCCGGGATAACCCCACATGAAGGCGTAATAGGCGCGCAACGTCGCGAATTTCTGCCAGTCGTCGCCGGCCATCTTGTTGAGCAGCGTGCCCTTGCCGTGCACCACTTCGTCATGGGACAGCGGCAGCACGAAATTCTCGCTGAAGGCGTAGACCAGACCGAAGGTGATGTCGTTGTGGTGATGCTTGCGGAAGATCGGCTCCTTGGAGAAATACTCCAAAGTGTCATGCATGAAGCCCATGTTCCATTTGAAACCGAAGCCCAGTCCGCCTTCATGCACCGGCTGCGAGACTTTCGGCCACGAGGTCGATTCCTCGGCGATGGTCATCACACCTGGATGGTGGCCGTAGACCTCCTTGTTCATACGCTGCAGGAAGCTGACCGCTTCGAGGTTCTCCCGCCCGCCCTTCTCGTTGGGAATCCATTCACCGGCCTTGCGCGAATAATCGAGATAAAGCATCGAGGCGACCGCATCGACGCGCAGTCCGTCGACGTGATATTTCTCGGCCCAGAACAGCGCATTGTTGACCAGGAACGAAATCACTTCGCGGCGGCCGAAATTGTAGATCGCTGTGTTCCAGTCGGGATGGAAGCCCTTGCGCGGATCGGCATGTTCGTAGAGCGCGGTGCCGTCGAACTTTGCCAGACCGTGTTCGTCAACCGGGAAATGCGCCGGCACCCAGTCGAGGATGACGCCGATGCCTGCACGGTGGGCGCCGTCGACGAAGCGGGCAAAACCGTCCGGATCGCCAAAGCGGGCACTCGGCGCATAAAGGCCCGTCGTCTGGTAGCCCCAGGACGGGTCATAAGGATGTTCGGAGATCGGCATGAATTCGATGTGGGTAAAACCGGTCTCGACCACGTAAGGGATCAGCCTGTCGGCGAGCTCATCCCACGACAGGAAGCTGCCGTCGTCGTGAAGCCGCCATGACCCGGCATGGACCTCGTAGATCGATACGGCTTCGCGCCTGTGGTCGGCATTGCGCCAGTAGTTCCGGTGCGCCTCGTCACCCCATTCATGCGCCGGCGGCAGTGCCGTCACCGAGGCGGTGGCCGGGCGCAGTTCGGACTTGAAGGCGAACGGATCGGCTTTGAGCGGCAATCTCACGCCATCCGGCCCGATGATTTCATACTTATATGGGCGGCCAGCGCCGATGTCGGGAATGAACAGCTCCCAGATGCCGGTGTCGCGGCGGACGCGCATGGTATGCCTGCGGCCGTCCCACTCGTTGAAGTCGCCGACCACCGAGACGCGCCTTGCATTGGGCGCCCACACCGCAAAATGCACACCCGATGCACCTTCATGGTCGATGAGATGGGCGCCGAGCTTGTCGAACAGCCTGAGATGCGATCCTTCGGCGATGTAATAATCGTCCATCGGGCCGAGCACGGGGCCGAAGGAATATGGATCGGTCAGCCACCAGTCACCGCCGGAATTCCTTGCATGATAGCGCAGCGGCTGGCGTTTGCGCAGCGACAGTTTGCCTTCGAAGAAACCGCGGTCGTCGCGTCTCGACAGCTCGCCGGCCTTCTTGCCGGTCAGCGTATAGGCGGTGACGAACTCGGCATGAGGGACGAAGCAGCGGGCGACAAAGCCCTTTCCCGCCTCATGCACGCCAAGCACGGCAAACGGATCGCCGTGCGTGCCGGCGACAATCGCCGCGACATCGCCGGCTGGCGCCAGTCCGTCCGGCCCGCTTGTCGCAACGGTCGCGCGCGGCTTGCTCATCAGGCAGTGACCCTCCCCGGGCACCAAGTGTATGTTTCTAGTGGAGTTTTGAATTCGACATTCGCATGCCGCCTTACCCTCCAAGGGATGCGAGGGTCAAATCACTCCACTAGGGCCACATTGTTCCTGGTCTCATGCAATCACATCAGGCGGGCACGTGCCAGATGTCTTTCGCATATTGGCGGATCGTGCGGTCGGACGAGAACCAGCCGACGCGCGCGACATTGCGGATGGCTCTGGCGTACCAATCCGGGCTGTTGCGCCAGACGGTATCGACGTCGCGCTGGGTGGCGGCGTAGGCATCGAAATCCGCGGCGACCATGAACCAGTCGCTCTGGTAAAGACCGTTGATCAGGTCGCGATAACGGTCCGGATCGTCAGGTGAAAAGACTCCGGATGAAACCGCGGCCAGCGCCTGCGCCAATTCAGGCGATCCCTCGATCACAGCGCGCGGATCGTAACCATTGTTGCGTCGCTCGGCGACCTCATCGGTGGTCAGGCCGAAGATGAAGATATTGTCGTCGCCCACGCATTCCTTGATCTCGACATTGGCGCCGTCGAGCGTGCCGATGGTCAGCGCGCCGTTCAGCGCGAACTTCATGTTGCCGGTGCCGGACGCTTCCATGCCGGCGGTCGATATCTGCTCCGAAAGATCGGCGGCCGGCATCATGATCTCGGCAAGGCTGACATTGTAGTTCGGCACGAACACCACTTTCAGCAAACCGCGCACCGCCGGGTCGCGGTTGATGACCCGGGCGACGTCATTGGCAAGTTTGATGATCAGCTTGGCGTTGTGATAGCTGGGCGCCGCCTTGCCGCCGAAGAATTTGACGCGAGGCATCCAGTCGCGCTCCGGATGCGAGCGGATCTGGTCGTAAAGCGCGACCGCTTCGAGAATGTTCAAGAGCTGGCGCTTATATTCGTGGATGCGCTTGACCTGGATGTCGAACAGCGCCGATGGGTCGACCTTGATGCCGAGCCGGTCGGCAACGAGCTTGGCAAGCCTCGCCTTGTTCGCCCGTTTGACGGCGGCGAACTTGTCGCGGAAGGCGGCGTCCTCGGCGAAAGGATCAAGCCGCTTTATCTCGTCGATGTCGTCGAGGAAGCCGTCGCCAATCGCCTCTCGGGTGAGTGCAGTGAGGCCGGGATTGCACTGTATCAGCCAGCGCCGCGGTGTGATCCCGTTGGTCTTGTTGTTGATGCGATCCGGGTAGAGCCTGTGGAGGTCGGCAAACACCGTCTCCTTCATCAATTCCGTGTGCAGGGCAGAGACGCCGTTGATCGAGTGCGAGCCGACAAAGGCCAGATTGCCCATGCGCACGCGGCGATCGCCATTTTCCTGGATCAGCGAGATGCGGCTGATCTGCTCGTCCGAGAACTGGTCGGAGGCGCGCGCCTCGAGCAGCACCTCGGCGTTGATGGCGTAGACGATCTGCATGTGGCGCGGCAACAGCCGCTCGAACAGCGGCACGGGCCAGCTTTCCAGCGCTTCGGGAAGCAGCGTGTGGTTGGTGTAGCCGAAGGTGCGCTTGGTGATACTCCAGGCCTGGTCGAAATCCATGCCGTGGACATCCATCAACAGGCGCATCAGCTCGGCTACGGCGATCGCAGGATGGGTGTCGTTGAGATGGATCGCCGCCTTGTCGGGCAGCGATTGCAGGTCGCCATACTGGCTGAGATGACGCTGGACGATGTCCTGCAGCGAGGCGGTGGAGAAGAAATACTCCTGCCTGAGCCGCAGCTCCTGGCCGGCCTTGTGGGAATCGGCCGGGTAAAGGACGCGCGACAACGCATCGGCCTTGTTGCTTTCGGCGAGCGCGCCGATGTGATCGCCGGCGTTGAACTTGTCGAGCAGGATCGGGTCGACCGGCATGCCGGACCACAGACGCAGCGTGTTGACGCGGTTGGCCCGCCAGCCAACCACCGGCGTATCATAGGCAACGGCCAGAACATGTTCGGTCGGCTTCCAGACGTGGCGCTCGAGCCGGCCGTCCTTCGACGTGACCGATTCCACCGAGCCGCCGAAGCCGACCTCGAAGGAGCGTTCGCGGCGCTCGAACTCCCAGGGATTGCCGTGATCGAGCCACGTCTCGGGCAGCTCCACCTGCCAGCCGTCATGGATCTCCTGCCGAAACATGCCGTTGGCGTAGCGGATGCCGTAGCCATGCGCGGGGATATTGACGGTCGCCATGCTTTCCATGAAGCAGGCGGCGAGCCGGCCAAGACCGCCATTGCCAAGGGCAGCGTCCGGTTCGAGCGCAGCAATGATGTCGAGGTCGACGCCAAGCGACGACAGCGCCTCGCGCATATTGTCCATCAGGCCGAGATTGGAGAAGGCATCGCGCATCAGGCGGCCGATGAGGAATTCCAGCGACAAATAGTAGACGCGCTTTTCCTGCTGGGCGTAGGCCTCTTGGGTCGCCTGCATCCAGTGATCGACTATGCGGTCGCGTACAACCTTGATTGAGGCGGTGAGCCAATCGTACTGGGTTGCAACGTTGGTGCCCTTGCCGACCCTGTATTTGAGGGCTTGCAAGACTTCCTCGGCGAGCGTCTTGGGATCCGGGTTTTTGAGCGTGGGCAGAGGAGCTTCGGTTGTCATCGCGCGCGTCATGCTGCCTCTCGTGACGTTGCCAGGATCATGCGGCTTTCACCATCTCTGCCAATGCTAGTACATCCCACCGGATGTTCAATCGATTCAGGTGATCGCAAGCCGGGTTGCCCTGCGGCAATTTGGCATTTGGAAACAGCGCGTTTGGGCCCCTCGGCGATGGGCCTCAAGTTCTTGCTCAAGCCGCCAGCGCCGCTTCCGGCGGCACCTTGGCGCCGGTCATGAAGGCGACCGCATCGGACATCGTATACTGCTTCGGATCGATGACACACAGGCGACGGCCGAGCCGATGAATGTGGATGCGGTCGGCCACCTCGAAGACATGCGGCATATTGTGTGAAATCAACACGATCGGCAGGCCTCGGCGTTTTACGTCGAGTATGAGTTCGAGCACGCGGCGGCTCTCCTTGACGCCGAGCGCAGCCGTCGGCTCATCCATGATGACCATCTTCGAGCCGAAGGCGGCGGCACGCGCCACCGCCACGCCTTGGCGCTGGCCGCCCGAGAGCGTTTCCACCGCCTGGCTGATGTTCTGGATCGTCATCAGGCCAAGTTCGGTGAGCTTGTCGCGGGCACGCTTTTCCATCGCCGGACGGTCGAGCATGCGCAGCCATTCGCCGAGGAACCCGGGCTTGCGGATCTCCCGGCCGAGGAACATGTTGTCGGCGATAGACAGCGCCGGCGACAGCGCCAGGTTCTGATAGACGGTCTCGATGCCGGCCTCGCGCGCCTCCATCGGTGATTTGAAGGCAATAGGCTTGCCTTCAAGCCGTATCTCACCTTCGTCCGGGGTGACCGCTCCGGAAATGGCTTTGATAAGCGACGACTTGCCGGCGCCGTTGTCGCCAATGACAGCAAGGATTTCGCCCGGATAGAGGTCGAAGTCTGCGCTGTCGAGAGCGGTGACGCGGCCGTAGCGCTTGACCAGGCTGCGCGCGGTAAGGATCGGTTCGTGAGTCTGGTTCATGCCGAGATCTTCCTGATCCACTGGTCGATACCAACAGCGATGATGATAAGGGCGCCGACGGACAATTGCGTCCATTGCGGATCTGTCCCCCAAAGCCTGAGGCCGAGCGCGAACACGCCGACGATCAGCGCACCGAAGATGGTCCCGAGGATGGAGCCGCGGCCGCCGAACAGCGAAGTGCCGCCGATCACCACGGCGGTAATCGAATTGATGTTCTCGAACTGCCCGGCCTGCGGCGAGACCGATCCGATGCGTCCGATCAGGGCCCAGCCGGCGATGGCGCAAATGATACCAGTCAGCGTGTAGACCGCGACCAGCATCCGGCTGACGCGCACTCCCGACAGTTCCGCGGCCTCCGGGTCGTCGCCCACCGCATAGACGTGCCGGCCCCACGCGGTGTGATTGAGCACGTACCAGGCAATTGCCGCCATGATCAGCACCAACAGCACGCCATAGGTGAAGACGGCGCCGCCGATCCTGAACGATCCGCCGAAAAACTGCAGCAGCGGCGCCGTCGTCTCGAGATCCTGGCTGCGGATGGTCTCGTTACCGGAATAGATGAAGTTGATGGCAGCGTAGATCGACCAGGTGCCGAGCGTCACGATGAAGGGCGGCAGTTTCACCCAGGCGATGAGAATGCCGTTGATCAAGCCGCAAATCGCGCCGACAAGCAGCCCGACGGCAACGGCCACCGGCGCTGGAACACCGTAATGCATGGCAAACTGGCCCATGACGACCGAGCTCAGCACCATGATGGCACCGACGGACAGGTCGATGCCGGCGGTGAGCACCACCAGTGTCTGCGCGATGCCGACCATGCCGGTTATCGCCACCTGCTGGAGGATCAGGGTGAGGGTGAAAGGAGAAAAGAAGCGTCCGCCGACAAAGACTGCGAACAGAGCCACCGAGATGATCAGGATGATCAGCGGCACCATGGCAGGGCTTTTGTGCAAGCGGTGCTGGATGCTCTCCAGCGTCGAGCGGGAATGCGTCTCGAATGAAGCGACGCTGGTGTCGCTAGTGGCCAGGACCGTCTCGAATTCCTGCGGTCCCTTGCTCCTGGTTGTTTCGACGCTCAAGTCGACCTCCCGCCTGTGATGTGGAGCGGCCGAAACCGCTCCACATTCTCTATTGTTCTTTTGAAGTTGAGCCGATCAGGGGATCAAATCAACCCCAGCACTTGCTGAGGCCTTGCTTCGTGTCGATGGATTCGATGCCGGCGGCAGGCTTGTCGGTGATCAGCGTCACGCCGGTGTTGTAGAAGTTCAGACCGGGCGACGGCTCAGGCTTCTTGCCGCTGTCGGCAAAGGTCTTGATCGCCTCGATGCCGAGCGAGGCCATGAGCAGTGGATATTGCTGTGAAGTGGCGCCGATCACGCCCTCGGCAACGTTCTTGACACCCGGGCAGCCGCCATCGACCGAGACAATCAGGACGTCCTTCTCCTTGCCGACGGCCTTCAGCGCCTGGTAGGCGCCCGCGGCCGCGGGTTCATTGATGGTGTAGACGACGTTGATATCCGGATCCTTCTGCAGGCAGTTCTCCATGGCAGTGTGCCCGCCATCCTCATTGCCGCTCGACAGATCGTGACAGACATTGCGTGCGTCGGTTTCGTCGCCGATCTTGTTGGGGTCGCCGAGGTCGATGCCGAAGCCCTTCATGAAGCCTTGATCACGCTGCACGTCGACGGAGGGCTGGCTGGCGATAAGATCCATGTAGGCGATGTGCGCGTCCTTGGCCTTGTCGCCCAAGGTGGCCTTTGCCCAGGAGCCGATAAGCTCGCCGGCCTTGAAATTGTCGGTCGCAAACGTCGCATCGGCGGCGTCGGCAGGCTCGAGCTGGGTGTCCAGAGCGATCACCAGCACCCCTGCATCACGCGCCTTCTTCACCGCCGGCACGATGGCCGCAGTGTCGGTGGCGGTGATCAAAATACCCTTGGCGCCGTCGGCGATGCAGGATTCGATCGCCGCAACCTGGCCCTCATTGTCACCTTCCGCCTTGCCGGCGTAGGCCTTCAGATCGACACCAATTTCCTTGGCTTTCGCGGCGGCACCTTCCTTCATCTTGACGAAGAAGGGATTGGTGTCGGTCTTGGTGATCAAGCAGGCGCCGACCCCGGCGGCCGATGCCGTCGATGCAAACGCCATCAAGCTCAGTCCGGCCGCGGCAAACACGGTGGATTTCAACAGTTTTGACGTGGTCACGATTTTCCTCCCATGGAACCATTTAGGATGCCGGCCAACCGGCATCTGCAGCGCGTCCGACGAAATCTCCCAGTGTCGACGCCGATCTCAAGAGACACCAGTCCGCCAGCACTGTCAATAATTAAATCACTCTTATTTATTATTGACATCGCAGGATTGTTCACCCACTCTAGACCAAAAGCATTGAGGGGAAACGACGGGAGGAACAGGGGTGGAGACCGGCGTTACGAGGCACGGTTCGCCCGATGCGGCCGAAAGCCGTCTGCACCGCGGCACCAATCAAAGCGGCATGCGGGACCACAATGAGCGGCTGGTGCTGTCGCTGGTGCGTCAGCACGGCAGCCTGGCCAAATCCGATATTGCGCGCATGACGGGCCTTTCGGCGCAGACAGTGTCCGTCATCATGCGCGAGCTGGAGGAGGACGACCTGCTCGTCCGCCAGGCGCCGTTGCGCGGCAAGATCGGCCAGCCCTCGATACCCATGGCGCTCAATCCCGACGGCGCCTATTTCATCGGCCTGAAGATCGGCCGCCGCAGCGCCGAGCTGGTGCTGATCGATTTCCTCGGCAATGTGCGCTCGATGCTGCAGCATTCATACCGCTATCCAGCGCCGCGCGAGACGGTGGAATTCGTCACGAGCGGCATGAAGAAGATGCGCGGCGAACTCACCCCGGCGCAGGACAAACGCATTGCCGGGCTTGGCATCGCCATGCCGTTCGAATTGTGGAACTGGGCCGACACCGCCGGCGCGCCGCGCGAAATCATGGACGAATGGCGCCATCGCGATATTCGCGCCGACATCCAGGCGCAATGCGAATTTCCAGTCTATCTGCAGAACGACGCCACCTCGGCCTGCGGCGCCGAGCTCGTGTTCGGCCACGCGGCGGGTGCGGCACGCGATTTCGTCTACTTCTATATCGGCGCCTTTGCCGGCGGCGGCATCGTGCTGAACGGCCGGCTGTTTGGCGGCCCGACCGGCAATGCCGGCGCGCTGGGCTCAATGCCGGTGCCCGGGCCGGACGGCAAGCCGACGCAGTTGATCGACGTGGCGTCGATCGCCATGCTGGAAAAGGCGCTCAACGCGCGCGGCATCGAGGCCTCGCATCTGTGGACATCACCGGGGGACTGGGGCGAGATCGGCGCCGAGCTTGACGACTGGATCGCCAGCGCCTCGCAGGCGCTTGCCTATGCCATCGTTTCGGCCTCCTCCGTCATTGACTTCGAAGCCGCGGTGATCGACGGATGGATGCCGCTTGCCGTGCGCAGGCGGCTTGTCGATGCCGTCATCCAAGCCATCGGCAGGATCGACGGCGAAGGCCTGAGGCTGCCGGCCGTTCGCGAGGGAACGGTCGGCATCCATGCGCGGGCGCTGGGTGGCGCCAGCCTGCCGCTGTCGGAGCGCTTCCTCATCGGCTCGACCACGATTTCCCGGAGCTTCTGAGCATGCTGATCGGCATCCCGGCGCTGCTCGGCCCCGAGCTTCTGGCGATATTGCGCGCCATGGGCCATGGCGACGAGATCGCCTTGGTCGACGGCAACTACCCGGCCGAGCAGCAGGCACAGCGGCTGATCCGCGCCGACGGTCATCATCTCGTCCCCGTGCTCGATGCGGTATTGAGCGTATTGCCGGTCGACGATGCCGTGCCGCACGCGCTGTTTCGCGCCTCGGCCAAAGGCGATCCCCTGCTCGCCGATCCGGTTCACCATGAGATGGAAGCGATCTGCGCCAGGCGTGCGCCGGGCCGCAAGGTGGTTGCGCTTGCCGGTGCCGACTTCTATGCACGGGTCAAGGCCGCGCACGCGATCGTCGCGACGAGCGAGCCGCGGCTTTATGCCAACATCATCATTCGCAAGGGCGTGATCTATCCGCCGGAAAGCAAGACTTCATGATTCTCTGCTGCGGCGAAGCCCTGATCGACATGCTGCCGCGCACCACGACGGAGGGCGAGCCGGCCTTTGCGCCCTATGTCGGCGGTGCCGTCTTCAACTCGGCCATTGCGCTCGGCCGGCTCGGAGCGCCGGCCGGCTTCTTCTCCGGCCTGTCGTCGGATCTGTTCGGCGGCCAGTTCAGGGAGGCGCTGGGGGCCAGCAAGGTCAGTTCCACCTATGCGCACACTTCGCCGCGGCCGACCACGCTCGCCTTCGTGCGGCTCACCAACGGCCAAGCGACCTACACATTCTATGACGAGAACACCGCCGGGCGCATGCTGACCATCGAGGACCTGCCGGAACTCGGCAGCGAGATCGAGGCCATGCTGTTCGGCGCCATCAGCCTGATCTCCGAGCCGGCCGGATCGGCCTATGAGGAGTTCATGCGGCGCGAGCATGAGCGCCGCGTGATGATGCTCGACCCCAACATCCGGCCAAACTTCATTCCCGACAAAGCCAAGCACCTCAGGCGCATCCGCGGCATGATGGCGATGGCCGACATCGTCAAATTGTCGGACGAGGATCTGAACTGGTTCGGCGAAGCCGGCTCGCATGAGGACGTCGTCCGCAACTGGCTGGATCGCGGCCCGAAGCTGATCGTCGTCACCCACGGCAGCGAGGGCGCGGTCGGTTACAGCAGCCAGCACCGCGTCACGGTCGTGCCGGACAAGGTCGAGGTGGTCGATACGGTCGGCGCCGGCGACACGTTCAATGCCGGCATCCTCGCCTCCTTGCACGAGCAGGGCCTGCTGTCGAAGACGGCAATCGCCAGCTTGCCGGAAGAAGCCATCCACAAGGCGCTGACGCTCGGCGCCAAAGCCGCGGCGGTGACGGTATCGCGGGCCGGCGCCAACCCGCCATGGCGGCATGAAATCGCCTGACCGGCTGGCAACAGCCTCGCGGACCGCTTGCCGGCGATCACTTTATGTTTCGTCCAGCCTGGCGGGCGGGATGCGAAGCCTGTATCAGGCCGGCCGAAGCCCGGATTTCCTCGCGTTTAAGAGGGCAGATCGGAAACCAGAGGTAACAGGCTGCGACACTTGAGCAATTCAGGGTTTTGCCCTGCGGCTTTCTCGGCCGTGCCAAGTCTGCTACCAGCGGCCGGTTATCTGGCTAAACCGTTTGAGGCCGACATGCAGTTCATCGATCTTGGCGCGCAGCGCGAACGCATCCGCGACAGGCTGAAAGCGGCAATCGACCGGGTCGTCGACGAAGGCCGCTATATTCTCGGACCTCAGGTCACCGAATTCGAAAACAAGCTCGCCGCCTATATCGGCACCAAGCATGTGGTCGCTTGCGCCAACGGCACCGATGCGCTGCTGCTGCCGCTGTTTGCCGCCGGCATCGGCCCGGGCGACGCGGTGTTCGTGCCGAGCTTCACCTTCGCCGCCACGGCCGAAGTGGTGGCGCTGACCAAGGCCGAACCGGTGTTCGTCGATGTCGATGCCGACAGCTACAATATCGACATCGCCAGCCTCGAGGCGGCAATCGCCATGATCAAGGCGGAGGGCCGGCTGAGGCCGAAGGCGATCATTCCCGTCGACCTGTTCGGCCTCGCCGCCGATTACGAGGCGATCATGGCCATCGCCGATCGGGAAGGCCTGATGGTCATCGAGGATGCGGCGCAGGCGACCGGCGGCTCGGCTCACGGCAAGATGTGCGGCTCGTTCGGCACCGTCGGCTCGACCAGCTTCTATCCGGCAAAGCCGCTCGGCTGCTATGGCGACGGCGGTGCGATGTTCACCAATGATGATGCGCTGGCCGAACAGCTGCGCTCGTTCGCCTTTCACGGCAAGGGCGAAACGCAATACGACAATGTCCGCGTCGGCATCAATTCACGGCTCGACACGCTGCAGGCGGCGATCCTGATCGAGAAGCTGGCCATCCTCGAGGACGAGATGGTGGCGCGGCAAGCGGTCGCCAATCGCTATGCCGAAGGTGTCGGCGATATCGTCAAGGCGGCGCGCAATCTGGGCGGCGGCCGCTCGGCCTGGGCGCAATACGCCATCGAAACGCCGAAACGCGACGGGCTCAAGGCACATCTCGGTGAAAAGGGCATTCCGTCGGTTATCTACTATGTGAAACCGCTGCACAGCCAGATTGCCTATCGCGATTATCCGCGCACGCCGACCGGCCTTGCCGTTTCGGAAGAGTTGCCGAAGCGCATCCTGTGCCTGCCGATGCATCCCTATCTGAGCGAGGCTGACCAGGACCGGATCATCGAAACGATCCGTAACTATATCGGCTCGAATTCGGCGCATGTAGCGGCGGCATAAATTCGAAAGTTTCGAAGCGTGGTCGCGGAATACATCGACGAGTTCATCATGTTCTGCGCCGGGTTGTGGATGGCTGGCGTCGGCTTCGGATTTCTCTCGAACCCCTCTCAAGCTCGCCCGGGCCAGCAGCAGGCATGGTGGACCAACTTTGGGACCCATTTTAAATGGATGGGGCCGCTGTTGATCATCATCGCGATAGTGCTCGCATTCGCGGCGCCTTCCTAGCGGCCGTGTTCGACGGGCTATTCACGAGTTCGGTGCGATCAGCTTGAGTGATGGAAAATAGGTACGATAGCGACCAACATCGCGAGTGAGCAGCGGCAGCCCATTGACTGCGGCATGGGCACCGATGAAGAAGTCAGGCAGCACGCCGGTGCGCAACCCGCCCGATCTCCTGTATTGGGTAAAGACCTTTCCCGCGAGGAACAGTGCTGCCCGTGGCATCGAAGCGATTTCGAGACCAGCTTTGTCAAGAAACGCGTCGAGATCCTCGATGCGCCCGTATCGAACAGCCAACTCGGCATAGACAGCATCGTTGATCAACAGCGGCCCAGTCAGGCTTTGCGCCTCAAGCTGGGCGATCGACCAATCCGCCCAGTTCGGATCATTGGTGACAAGATCGAGCAGAACGTTGGTGTCGACCAGCGTCACACGTCGCCACGCGTCAGTGCCATGATCGCGTCGGTATCGAGACCCTTGCCGGCATGGCCGCGCAATTTCGCGAAGCGGCTCGCAGGCTGCTTCTTGTCACTGCGCGTAATCACGACGTTACCGTCATCGGCGCGGCGGAAGTCGACTCTGCTGCCCGGGACGATCCCAAGCAGTTCGCGGACCGGCTTTGGAATGGTCACCTGTCCCTTGGCTGTGACTTTGGTGGTCATGTTCGAACCTCCGTAATACCAATAATCAATAAGGTATTACTCGTCGTGTTGGATTTCAACCGCTATATCCACATTCATCCCGCCATTCGCGATCACACGTTCGCCTTCAGAATTGCCAAAACTCCTCCCCTGCCCTTCTCCACAAATGTGCCGGAGCGGCTTTGAAGATTGCCGTCAGGGCGGAATTTTGGGATGCTTTGCTCTGCGCCGAAGCATAGTCTGCACCTGTCTTCCCTCTAGGCTGGCTATTTCATGAAGAAGATTGGTTTCCTCTCGTTCGGGCACTGGACGCCCTCGCCGCAATCGCAGACGCGGACGGCATCCGACGCGCTTTTGCAGTCCGTCGAGCTGGCCGTCGCGGCCGAGGAGCTGGGTGCGGACGGCGCGTATTTCCGCGTGCATCACTTCGCGCGCCAGCTCGCCTCGCCCTTTCCGCTGCTGGCAGCGGTTGGGGCGAAGACCAGCCGAATCGAGATCGGCACGGCGGTGATCGACATGCGCTATGAGAACCCGCTCTACATGGCCGAGGACGCTGGCGCCGCCGATCTGATCGCCGGAGGGCGTCTGCAGCTGGGCATCAGCCGCGGCTCGCCGGAGCAGGTGATCGAGGGATGGCGCTACTTCGGCTATGCCCCGCAAGAGGGCGAGAGCGATGCCGACATGGCCCGCAGACACACCGGAGTGCTGCTCGAAGTGTTGCTGGGCAAAGGTTTTGCGCAGCCTAATCCGCGGCCGATGTTTCCCAACCCGCCCGGCCTGCTTCGCGTCGAACCACACTCGGAGGGCCTGCGCGAGCGCATCTGGTGGGGCGCCGCCACAAACGCCACCGCAGAATGGGCGGCGAAACTGGGGATGAACCTGCAGAGTTCCACGCTCAAATTCGACGAAGGCGGAAAGCCGTTTCACATCCAGCAGGCCGAACAGATCCAGGCTTTTCGTCAGGCCTGGAAGGCGGCCGGCCACACGCGCGAGCCGCGTGTGTCGGTCAGCCGCAGCATTTTTGCCCTGGTCGACGATCGCGACCGCGCCTATTTCGGCGGCAATGAGAGCGGAGATCAGTTCGGTTACATCGAGGCAGACAGGCGCGCCGTGTTCGGCCGCTCCTACGCCGCCGAGCCGGACGTGCTCATCGAACAGCTAAAGGGCGACGAAGCCATTGTGGAGGCCGATACGCTGCTGCTTACCGTCCCCAACCAGCTCGGCGTCAACTACAACGCCCATGTCATCGAGGCGATCCTGACCCATGTCGCCCCCGGCTTGGGCTGGCGCTGACGGGTTGTGTTAAGTATGAACCTGCCTCTCTGCCCGCTCAGGAGCCAAACAGGCGGCTATCCCAGTATACGGGTTGATGCAGGCTGGCCGTGATCAGGGAAAACTCCGGATGTGCCGGATTGATTAACACGTTGTTGTCGAGGCGAGCCACGACGCTTGGCACGATCAGGATCGCGCTGCGGCGCTCGATACACCATGTCTCACCGAATTCCTTGCTCACCGTTGCCGGCATCATATCCCATCCGGGCAACGACGGCTGAGAAAAGATTTCGTAGCTCAGCCCGCGCGGAAGCATGATCTGGACGTAATGCTGGTTGGGCGGCAGTCTGCCGCTGCCGTGCACCAGCTTTTCCAGCAAGGCCGTCGAATAATGCTCGCTGGTGTAGATCAACGGGCTGCCGGGCGTGTTCCAGCGGCCAGGCGCTATCGTCGAGCCAGTCGCGTCGAAGATCGGATATGTGCCGGCTGGATCGCCGATCCTGAAGCACTGCAGCGTGCGATCGAGTATCTGCGCCGTCAAGCAGCGGTGCCGTACTTCAGGCCTGCAAGGATATCGAGCACCAGTTCGGCGCCGATCTCGCTTTGAATGACCACGTCGATCGGGCGTCGGTCTTCCAGCATGGGATGAGACCGAAACAGAAAGTCACGAGCCTCACCTTCGATCTGCCAAACGTCGAGGGCCAGGTTCCATACGCGCGCCACCCGCGCCACCCGCATGCCCTCTTCCGAAGAGAGTCGGAGAGCACCTCTCTTGCGGCGCTCATAAGTTGCCTTTGGGACGAGGCGATATTTGAATTGCGTATCGGCCGGTGCCAGCAATTGTGAGACGCGTTCAAGCGCACCCAACGGCAATCCGTCTTCGATTCGAGCCATCAGCCCGAATGGCGACCGTGCAGCCGTCTCCTTGGGCGGCAGCCCCAGCACATCGGCTATATTTCCAAATGCTAACATCTCTGCTTCCCATTCATATGAAGCAGTATATAGCCTCACATGAGGCTTAATGCAAGCGGTCTTGCGGTCTCACGGCTGCTTGCCGTCGGCTCGTTTAAGCATCGCAAATGCACGACTGATCCGTTGTAGCGCTGTGGCGTTGGCCAGTACTGCGTACAGCGCGAACCCACCCGCCAGAATCCAGGGCGAAGCCGCGCCCATGGCGGTAGCAACTCCGTCCGCGGCGAGCAGCACGCAAATGAACACCAGACGTTCCATCCGCTCGAAGAAATCCGGCCACCCGTAGTTTTCGACAGGGATTTCCAGCGCCGTCCGCGCCTTGGCATAGCTCGTGAGAATGCCGCCGGCGAACGCGAACATTGCGATCGCCCACAGATCGGCGACCCAGCCTATTGCCGCAAAGACCGCCAGTTCCTGGTACCGGTCGACCATTGCGTCGAAATAGCCACCGGCCTTGGTGATCATATCTCTCCGGCGGGCGACCGCGCCGTCCAGGGCGTCGAAGGTGAAGGCAAACGCCAGGCACAGGCCGAAGGCCAAGCTTGATTCGTGGTACAGGTAGGCACCCGAGGACAGCGCGACGAGCACGAGCCCGCCGGCCGTAACCTGGTTCGGTGTCATGCCGATCGCGATCAGCGGAGAGGCGGCCTGCTCCCACAGCGGGTCGATGCGACTTTTCATGAGACCGGCGATCATGGATGACTCGGCTCCTCTGATGATGTCGTTTCATGGAGCTTTACCAGCAATTTGCCGGTTTGTTCCACCGTCGCTACCGTTCGACTTGGTCAACGCGGGCGGAGAACCGGGCTCAGCAACGTTCTCAACGCGCCGCAACAGCGATTTCTTTTGGCGAATGCGGCCAACGGATTAAGGTGCTTGCCAAGCTGACGGCGAAACAGAACTTCCGGTCGCAGCGACAACTGCCCGATGGCATTTCACCGTTTGGGCAATGCCCTTGTGACGGTTGCGCAAAGCGACCGGCGGTCTGGCGGCAGCACCCGAACGATGTGACTATGGTGCTTGCCATCCGTGGGAAGCCGGCCGAAACTCGATGCATAAATTTCCACCCAAGCTCGCATACCTGCTCGCAACCTCTGTCGGCGCGGGATTGTCTCCAATTTGGCCGGGCACGGCCGGCGCAATGGTTGGAGTGGCTGTTGCCACGGCTCTGACACCTGCATCGCCTTGGCTGACCGTGCTTGCCTATGCGGCCCTATTCGCGGTCGGCGTATGGGCGTCGTCGCACGTTGTCTCCCGTACCGGGACGGAGGACCCGCAGATCGTCGTCATTGATGAAACCTTCGGCGCCGCCGTGACACTTTCCATGCTGCCGGTCGACCCGCTGTGGTGGGCAGCAGGCTTCCTTGCTTTCCGGTTTTTCGACGTCGTCAAGCCTTGGCCCATCCGTATCATGCATGAGAAGGTAAGGGGCGGGGCCGGCATCATGATGGACGATGCGGCTGCGGCTGTGGCCGCCGGGGTGCTGCTGCTCCTGCTGAACGGTTTGATCAACCATTTGCCGTAACCGCGACATTCGGTCTCGACTGCCAACGGCCAGCACGATGGTCCATGGGAGTTTAGCACCACAAGGGGAGGACCGGACCCAATGCGAAGCTATAGAATCGCGGCCATTCCAGGCGATGGGATCGGCAAGGAAGTCGTAGCCGCCGGCCTTCGTGCGCTGGCCGCCTGCGCCACGCGCGACGGTGGTTTCAATCTCGAAGTGCAGCACTTCGACTGGGGCTCGGACTACTACAAGGTCAACGGCGTGATGATGCCCAAGGACGGCACTGAGCGGCTGAAGGCCTTCGACGCCATCTATTTCGGCGCCGTCGGCGCACCTGACGTGCCTGACCATCTGACGTTGTGGGGGCTGCGGCTGGCGATCTGCCAGCCCTTCGACCAATATGCCAACGTCCGCCCGACCCGCATCCTGCCCGGTATCGAGAGCCCGCTTCGTGGTGTCGCGGCAGGCGATCTCGACTGGGTCATCGTCCGGGAGAATTCGGAAGGCGAATACGCCGGCCAGGGCGGGCGCTCGCATCTCGGCCTGCCCGAGGAAGTCGCCACCGAGGTCGCGATCTTCACCCGCGCCGGCGTAACGCGCATCATGCGCTTCGCCTTCGAGATGGCGCGGTCACGGCCGCGCAAGCTGTTGACCGTGGTCACCAAGTCGAATGCCCAGCGTCACGGCATGGTGCTGTGGGACGACATCGCCCGTGAGGTCGCGGCCGATTTCCCGGATATCGCATGGGACAAAATGCTGGTCGACGCAATGACGGTGCGCATGACACTCAATCCGCGCTCGCTCGACACGATCGTTGCCACCAATCTTCACGCCGATATCCTGTCGGATCTTGCGGCGGCGCTTGCCGGATCGATCGGCATCGCGCCGACTGCGAACCTCAACCCCGAGCGGCGGTTTCCGTCGATGTTCGAGCCGATCCACGGCTCGGCCTTCGACATCACCGGCAAGGGCATTGCCAATCCGATCGGCACGTTCTGGTCGGCGGTGATGATGCTGGAGCATCTTGGCGAGCCGACTGCCGCGGCGCGCCTGATGCGCGCCATTGAGCGCGTGACCGCGGACGCCTCACTGCACACGCCCGACCTCGGCGGAATCACCACCACCGACAAGGTCACCGAAGCGGTTTGCGCGGCACTACTCGGCGACAACGAGTAGGAAAAGGAGCAAGCGCCTGGACATCGCTGTCATTCCCAGTGTTGGCATCGGCAAGGAAGTCATGCCCGAAGGCGGGAGGCATCTGCACTCGCCGCCGCTCACCGATGGTGTTCGTGTGCCTGTGTGTGGAAACCGAACCCATCAAGTGTTTCGATCAGCATCTCTACAGGATCAGGCACACCGTGCGTTGATCGCCACGCGACAAAGCCGTCCGGCCTGACCAAGGCGGCACCGCGCTACGTATACTCGGAAGCGTATAAAGACTAAAATACGCTAGGGCGTATAACCTTCGGTCCACATGGACCTTCACGGGCCATGCTTTCAGCTTTTCCGGCCGCCGCCGACCAATGTGACCGAAGCGAATAGTCGGCACGCTCATAAAGCTCCAAGGCAAAGCGAGGTCAGTCCTAGCAGACTGCGGCAACGGGTCGGTTTTTCAAACGGATCGTGCGGCACTCACCCAGTCGAGTCGTGCGGCAGGGACAAGGCCGTAATTGTAAAAATTGATGCCGTCGACATCCGGCGCCATCGCAGGTTTCACCTTGGCGGTGAGGATGTCGGGGCCTGCCATTTCCGGATAGAACAGCCGGTAGCCGGCGCCGAGGAATTTTTCCGCGCCAAGGGCTGCGCGTCCGGCCGCCATCAGGCTAGCGACATCGCCGGCCTGCATGTCGTAGGCACACAGGATTGCCCCGTCACAGACCTTGCCGAGCGCCGCGAGATCGCAGCCGCCAAGCCAACCGTCTTTCAAATCGATGATGACAACGCGGGTCGCCGGATTGCCCACCTCGCGCAGTTCGGCGACCAGGCTGGTCACCGGTTCGAACCGCCACAGCAGGTAGCCATAGAGTTCCGGCCATGGCAAAAAAGTGTCGAGGCCGTTCCCCGGAAAATCTGGAAAGCGCCGTTCGGGAACGGCGCGCTCGCAGGTCTCGACGATCCATTGCCCGACGAGCTTGCGCGCTACTTCGCCGTCGACGCCGGCCCCGGCCGCGCGCGCAAGGCAGGACGGACAGAAACATATCGACAACAGAAAATCGTCTTCCGGCGTCAGCCCGACACCATCTTTCTCATGATGGTATTCGTGGGCGAAGCCCATGAAGGATGGGCTTTCAAGCTCGATCCGGTCCGGCCGGTAGCTGTGCGAGATATCGGCGATCAGCGCGCGGACATAGGCGCGCGCATCCGGATGTGATGGGCAGAGATTGTAGTAGTTGGGATCGCCGAACGCGTTGCGGGTTACGGCCTGCGGATGAAGCATGCCGAGCCGGGTGTTGTGCAAGCAGACCGTCCAGCACGAAACGCCGAGCCCGCCCACCTCGCGCCGGCGGACAAGGTCACCAAGCACATCGCCGCCTTCCATGATCACGTCCGCCACCTTGGGCTGGATGGCAAGGTCGGCCCAGTGTGCCGCATCTGGCTTGAAATAGATGGTTCCGTCTTCGGGAAAATAGGCTTTCCGGCGCGGGCTGCGCGGCTGCAGAAACCGGCCAGCGTGATACGAAGTCGCCAGACTGATCATGTTGAGCCCGGCACGCTCGACAAGATCGCGTTCGACCGTCTCCAAGCCCACATCCTGGACATCCCAAGGATAGGTCCACATTGACAGTTGCATCCGGTTATCCTCAGTCTTGATCCCGATATGGGCGTATGGTCGGGAGGGCTTCTTATCAGTCGACCGGCTCGGCGACCTGCATGAGGCAGTCTCCCGCCTCGCACATCGTGTGCAGCCGGCGCGAAAGCACAATGCCGCTTTCGGCGAAGTGCAGGGCTTGCTCGGCGAGGTCGAGCCGTTCGAGGTCGTGGTACCAGCCCGCCAGTTGGCCTGAAGTCACGCTGTCGCCCAGCCTGACTGCCGGCTCGAACCAACCACGGCTTGTGGCATAAAGGCCCTGACTGTGCCGAGACAAGGAAAGAAGCCGCGTCGGCGCCGAAGGCCTGGTTGCCGGTGCAAGAACCGGCGCCTCGATCACTCCCAAGGCGACCATCAGGGCGTCGAGTGCGCGGGCGGTAATCTCCATCGTATCGACCGTGACAGTGCCACCGCCGCCGAACTCTCCGCTGACGCCGATGGCGCCGGCCCGGCGCGCCGCACCCATGGAGGTCGGTGAGGCCTGGCCGTTGTCGGCCACGAACCCATATGGCATGGTGAGCGTCCGCATTAGCTCCACACCGCGCCGGTGCCGGTCGGGATCGGTATTGCGCTCGACAAGCGCGGTCGGCAGATGCTCCATCGAGGTGCCGCCAGAATGAATGTCGAAGATGACGTCGTGGCGGGGAAACAGTTCCATCTCCAGGAAATTGGCAAGCCGGCTTGTTGGCGTGCCTGACGGGTCGCCCGGAAAGGCGCGGTTGAGGTTGCCGCCGTCGAGTGGCGAGCAGCGCTTTGCGGCCATCACCGCCGGCACGTTCGCCATCGGCAGGATGGTGACGCGACCCTTGATCCGCTTGGGATCGAGCCGGCGCACCAGCTTTGCCAGCGACAGCTCGCCTTCATATTCGTCGCCGTGATTGCCGGCCATCAGAAGCACCGACGGGCCTTCGCCGTTGCGGACAAGGCAGATCGGGACCTTGACCTGGAAATAGGGCGAACGGTCGATCGAAAACGGAATGCTGAGATGGCCGAGTGTCTTGCCGTCCCGGTCGAAGTCGAGCGTATGGCTGAGGCCGGTATGCATGGCGGCGGCTCAGACAGCTGCGATCGCAGTGACCTCTATGCGGAGGTCGGGATCGGCGAGACGCGCCTCGACACAGGCGCGCGCCGGCAGGCGCGCAGGATCCACCCAGGCATCGTAGATGCTGTTCACGGCATCGAAGTCGGCGATCTGCGGCAGGAAGATGTTGATCGCCACTAGCCTCGACTTGCTGCTGCCGGCCTCGACAAGGAGTGCCTCGACCTTGGAGAGCACGTCGCTCGTCTGACCCTCGATGCCGGCCTTGCGGTCGTCTGCCACCTGGCCTGCGATGTGCACGAGGCCGCCATAGACGACCGCCTGAGACATGCGGGAGCCGGACTGGAAGTACTTGATCATATCAGATCCTTTCGAGGTTCTCTTTTTTGGAGTGGCCGCGATATCTGGTCAGCCGAAATAGGTAGGAAAGGCGTGGCGGACATACCCGGCTGCGTCGGCGCCGAAGATCACGCGATAGCGATCGAGGCAGGTGCAGGGGTGCGAGATGCCGAATTCAACGACGTCACCAACGGCAATATCGTCGCCTGACGCAATTGTCAGGAAGGCGTGCTGGTCGTTGAGCCTGAAGACCTCGGCACGCGCTTTCGGCAGCTGCTTGCCGGCACGAAAGATGGTCACGACCTTCGGAAAGCCCTGGTCGAACGACACGTCGCGCATGCCCATACCGCAGATAGCAAGGCCGGGCTCCGGCCGCGACAGTACCTCGGCCCACAGACGCAAAGCCGGATGGAAGGAATTTCGTGCGGAAGCACTGACGCCGCCGATCGCAAAACCGTCGCGGGCATCGAGTGCGCCCAGCGACCTGTCGTAGACGCCATGGTCGTGAAAGAAGATGGCGCCGCTGCGCAGCACCAACGTGGCATTGCCGTCCCTGGAGACGAGGGGCGAAAGCGCTGCGACCACCTTGTCGAAGTACACCGAGCCGCCGGCGGTGACGATCAGCGGGGTGTCGCCGCCCACGCGGGCGCGGAGCCGCAGGAACATATCGGCTGTCATTGCCAACAGGGCGGATATCGCCTCATCGGTCCGGCCAGGATCGGCTTGCGCCGCGGCACCTTCGTAGGTTGCGACGCCGGCGATCAGCAGCCGCCCGCCGGCTGCTACAACCGCGTCGGCGATCGCCTCGGCTTCGCCGGTGGTCCGGGCGCCTGCCCTTCCCGCACCAAGTTCGACGAACACGCGCAATGGCGGCAGCGTCGCATTGGCGCGCCAAGCTTCAGCAAGCGCATTCACGGCGTCGAAAGAGTCGGCAAAAACGTAGAACTCGGCGTTTGGCCAGGCGCCGACGAGGACAGCAAGTCGGTTCGCACCACCTGGTCCACCGACCTCATTGGCGATGATCAGCCGAGAGAGCCCGGCTCTGAGCATCACTGTGGCCTGCCTTATGTCGGCGACGGTCGTGCCCCATGCTCCGGCCTCGATCAGGGACCGGGCAAGGTCAGGCGCCATCGGGGTCTTGGCATGCGGGGCGATCATGGCGCCCTGTTCTCGCGCATACCCCAGGAACAGGTCACGATTGGCGATGAAGGCCTCCTCGTCGAGGGTCAACACCGGCAACGACATACGTCCATGCGCTGGATGCCAGCGCTCAGATGCGACAAGGCTGCTGTCCAGCCCGAGGGTGCCAGGCGGCACGCCGCGGATACGATCGTCGAGCAGGAAATTTTCACGGGTCGCGAGCGACAGTACGGGTGAGTTTTCGGTCATCCGATGCTAGTCCTTTCGCTTTCGCAGGATGAAGTCCGGATCGATTTCCGATGCCGGCCACACTATGAGAGAGATGCGTGCCAAAGCGTTACTCCGGACCGATCATCGATGCCCACCATCACCTTTGGGATCTCGGCCTCGGCCGCCATCCCTGGCTCACGCCCACGGCTGGCGAACGCGGCGGTCTGGGCGAGCTTGGCCCCTTGCGGCGAAACTACCTTCCTGAAGATTATTTGCGCGACGCCGGCCAGCACAATGTCGTCGCCACCGTCCATGTTGAAGCCGGTTGGGCCGGGGATGACTGCGTCGGTGAAACGCGGTGGCTTGAAACCCTCGACAAGTCGCGCGGCGTGGCCGCCCGTTATGTCGTTCACGTACCACTGGCGAATCGCCAAGCGCCGGCGCTGGTCGAGGCGCAGGCGGCATTCGACCGTGTCGTCGGCATACGCGACATACTGAGCTGGGATCCGGATCCCGCCCGTCGTTTTGCTCCCCGTGACGGCATCATTGACGATCCGGCCTGGCGTGCCGGCCTGTCCCTGCTTAGGCGCCACCGGCTGGTTTTCGACCTGATGGTGTTTCCGCGCCAGCTCACCGGCGCGGCGCGCCTCGCAGCGGCCTTTCCGGACCAGCTCTTTGTTCTCAACCATTGCGGCAGCCCGATCGATCGCGATGCGGACGGGATGCGGGTGTGGCGCGAAGGGCTGCGGCTTTTGTCGGAGCGCGAGAACGTCGCGATCAAGATATCGGATCTGGTCGCCTACGATCATGATTGGACGCTCGACAGCCTAAGGTCGGTTGTCATGCATTGCATCGACTGTTTCGGTACGCGGCGCGCGATGTTCGGCAGCGACTTTCCGGTCGCCGGCCTGCATGCATCGTTCGATGCGGTGTATGACAGCTTCAAGGCCATTGCAGGAGAGCTTTCCGCGGACGAGCAGACGGCACTGTTCTACAGCAATGCACGGCGCATTTATCGGCTGGACGATATGTCATCGGCGGGCCTGCTCTCTGCCTGAGAGAAGCAGCAGCCCCAGGATCAGCGACCCGAACAGGATACTGCGCCAGCCGGGCGATGCGTTGACGACGGTGATCAGCGCCGTGATCGTAACCAGCAGGATGGCGCCGGGGATGGTGCCGGCATAGGTGCCGAGCCCGCCGAGGATCGAGGTGCCGCCAAGCACCACGGCGGCAATCGAGGCGAGCAGATAAGGATCGCCGATACCGACATAGCCTTGTCCGTTCATGCCGAGGACCAAGACACCGGCAAGTCCCGAACAGAAGCCGCTGATGCCGTAGACCGCGAGCGTGGTCGAGGCGACGGGAACCCCGGACAGCGCCGCGGCGAGCGGATTGGCGCCCATCGCGAATATGCGGGCGCCAAGGGATGTCGCATGCATCGTGGTCAGAACGGTCACTGAAATGACCACCCACAAAAGCACGCCTGCCGGAATACCGACCGGCCGCGCATTGCCGAGCCAGCGGACCAGCGGGTTCTCGGCGGTCACGGCACTCCCGCCGGCGATGATGATCAGCAGACCTTGCAGGAATGTCGCCATCGCCAGTGTCATGATCATCGGATGAACGCGCAGCAGCGCCACGCCCAGCCCGTTCACCAGACCGATTGCGCTCGTCAACGTGAGAACTGCAAGAACGGCGGTGAGCCCTGTCGGATCCGCCTGCCACGAAAGCAGCGGCAGGCTGACAGCGCTAACCGTGACGATCGCCGCGACGGAAAGGTCGATGCCGCCGGCAATCACCACGAAAGTTTGGCCCGCCGCAACCAGGCCGATCACCGCGCCCAATTCAACCAAATAGCGCAAATGCCCATAAGCGCCGAAGCCAGGTGAAGCGAAGCTCGCCGCGATCCACACCGCCGCAACTATAGCGATCGTAAGGAAGGGCCGGCTGCGCAGAATCGTCAGGGCGCGCCTGCCGCTCACGCTCTCTTTCCGTGCTGTCATTGCTGCACCTTGCGGAATTGCGGGATGGCGACCGCGCCGATGATGATGAGGCCCTGGGCGACATATTGGGCGACCGGCGTGAAGCCGAGGAAGAACATGACACTGATCATCAGGCTGAGCAGCAGGCTGCCCGCAAGAGCGCCGCGCATGGTGCCCTGGCCGCCAAGGAAACCGATGCCGCCGAGCACTGCGGCGGCAATGGAATTCAGCGTGAACGCCGTGCCGATGACTGGATCGCCCGAACCCGTTTGCGCGGCGACGAACAGGCCGGCGCCTGTGCAAAGCAGGCCGCTAATCGCGTAGGCGGCGATCCGGGCACCGTCGACCGGCACGCTGGAGCGGTAGGCGCCGACGGGATTTTCGCCTGCAGCATAGATGCTCAAACCAAGCGGCGTGGCGAGATAGAGTTTCCACAAAAGCACGATGAGTACCAGCAGCACGAATGCCGCCGGCGTGTTGCCGGCAAGCAGGTCCGACAGCCACTCGGGTATGGCGCCGCCCGGCCTCGGCAGGATGAGCAGCGCAGCACCGCCGATAATGAAGGAGCCAGCGAGCGTCACCACAATCGCCGGCAACCGAAGTTTCACGACGATGAATCCGATCGCGGCACCGATGCCGAGACCGGTCAGCGCCACCGCAGCGGCACCGCCGGCTACGCCCAGCGGTCCAGTCATCGTCGTCGCAGCCATCACCGCGCCCAGGCTGACCATTGCGCCGATGGCCAGGCTTATGCCGCCGGTGAGCATGAGGATCGCCTGAGCCATCGCAACCAGCGCCAGTGGAAACCAGCTCTGGGTGAATTTGGCGAAGCCCGACGCTGTCAAGAGGCCGGGAAACAGGAAACCGTAGGCAATGACGAACGCCAGGACCACAGCGAACAGGCTGCGCACGCCGACATTGCGGCGCAGCTGAACCGGCCAGTAGAGCGCGCCGGCTTGGCTTGAGGATGCAACCGTGCTCATGCCGCAACTTTCTGCTGTTCGGCGCCCATTGCGGCGGAAACGATGGCTTCCTCGCTCAGTGCCTCGCGCTTGAGCATGGCCACGATGCGGCCTTCGCGGACCACGCCGACGCGGTCGCAAAGGTGCACCAGTTCGGGTGTGTCGGAACTGAGCAGCACGATCGCCTTGCCGGCGGCGGCGAGTTTGCGAAGCATCATGTAGATCTCACGCTTGGTCTCGACATCGACGCCGCGCGTCGGGTCATTGAGGAGAAGCACAAGCGGCTCGTGTGGCATCCATTTCGCCAGCGCGACCTTCTGCTGGTTGCCACCTGAGAGTGCCTGCGCCGGGCGGTCGAGGTCGCCCTTGATGGCAAGCTGGGCGGCGAGGCCCCTTGCCATATCGCGCTCGGCACGCCGGCTGCGCAGCTTCAGCGCCGGCAGCCTTGCGAAGGCGGGCAGCATCATGTTGGTGATGATGGGATGGATCAGGTGCAGGCCTTCGCGCTTGCGGTCAGCCGGGACATAAGCGAGGCCGAGCGCATTGGCTTTCGGCACGCCGCCGGGCAAACCCGAAACACCGTTTACCGTCGCGGATACCGTCCTGGCGGGGATCGCGCCGTAAAGGCCAAGCAGCAGATCTTCCTGCCCCTGCCCGACCAGGCCGCCAATGCCAAGCACCTCGCCCGTCCTGATGTCGAGATCAACGTCGCGCATCAGGCCGGCCGAAAAATTTCGAACCGAGATGGCGTCGGCCGGCGATGGCGAAGGCCGCCATCGTGGAAAGAGATCGCCGGGGTCGCGGCCGACCATCAGCCGTACCAGCCCGGCGGCATCGGTTCCTTCCAGCGAGCAGTCCGCCGTGCAGGTCCCGTCCTTGAGCACGGTGACATGCTGGCACAGCGTCATCACCTCGTTCAGTCGGTGCGAGATGTAGAGAATAGCGATGCCCTCGCCCCGAAGCCTTTCCAGCAGGTCGGTGAGGATTTTTGTCTCCGTTGCCGAGAGCGATGAGGTGGGTTCGTCGAGAATGAGCACGCGCGGCCGGCGGTAAAGCGCCTTGGCGATCTCCACCATCTGCCGGCGGCCGAGGGACAGGTGCCCCACCGGCGTCGACAGCGGTTCGTAAAGCCCGACAAGATCGCATGCGGCCCTGGCCCGGACGGCAAGCTCGTTGTAGTCGATCAAGCCGAACCGCTTGGGATAGGCACCGAGCCCGATGTTTTCGGCAATGGACAGGCTGGCCGTCAAGCTGAGTTCCTGCTGGACAACGGCGATCCCGGCCTGTCGCGCATTAGCGGGGGTCATGCGCGAGACCGGGCGCCCATCGACCTCGATCGCCCCACCGTCCGGGCGCAAGGCGCCGGACAAAAGGTTGATCAATGTCGACTTACCTGCGCCGTTCTCGCCCAGCAGCGCATGCACGCGGCCCGGCTGGAGAGCGACGGAAACGTTGCGCAGAACGGGGTTGCCGAAGAAGGACTTCGACACCCCCCGCGCAGCGAGAAGCGGAGCCGTGGTTGTCAATGCTACAACCCTTCAGGCTTATTTCTGGGCCAGCAGCTTCTTGAATAGATCCTCATCGTACGGCGAATAGATGTAACCGTCAGCCGGGAAATCCTTCGCCCGGGCGAGGTATTCGTCGATGTTGGAATTGTCGATCACCGGCAACGGGATCTTGACGAAAGCCGGCACATCCTCGCCCTCCAGTGCCTGGACGGCGGTGTAGGTGGCGAAGGCGCCGAGCCAGTTCGGCTGCATCGTCGCCCAGCTCTTCAGGCCCTTTTCCTTCCACAGTTCGAGAAACTGGCGCGCATTCTCGCCGGTGATCGGCACCTGGTCGCGGCCCTGCTTGTCGAGCGCGAGCACGGCGCCCGCCGACAACGCGCCGCCCAGCGACAGGATGCCGTCGATTTCGGGGTTGGCGAAAAGCAGGCTGGTGACGGCCTCCTGGGCGGGCGCGACATTGTAGGGCGTGTTAGTCTCGGCAAGCACCTTCACATCGGGATGGGCCTTAAGCTCGGCATCGGCGCCTTTGCGCCGGTCGTCGCTGACCGAAACGCCGGCTGGGCCATTGAGGATGAGGATCTTGCCCTTGCCGCCGATGGCGTCGATCAGGAACTTGGCCGCCTGATCGCCCCACTGTGAGGAATCGGTGTTGACCTTGGCGGTCACCTGGTCGGTATCGACGAGGCTGTCGAAGTTGATGATGGCGATGCCCTTGGCGCAGGCGTCCGCCAGCACGCGCGCCGGCGCGGTCGACGAACCAGCGATCAAGATGATGGCATCGACATCGGAATCGATCATCGACTGGATCTGCTGAATCTGGACGTTGGCGTCGCCCTGGGCATCGGTCACGACGAGTTTGTCGACCAAGCCTTGCTTCTTCAAAGTCTCGACTTCGGCTTCGATCGTGCCCTGTGTCTGCTTCATCCAGGTCGGCACTGAATAGATATTGGCCCAGCCGATCGTATATGGCGCTTTGCGATCGCCCTTGATGCATTTAGCGGCGGCGTTGGCCTGCGAACCGGCGCCGAGGCTAAGGAGAAGGCCGAGGCAAAGGGCACTGGCGGATGCGAAAAACGATGATTTCGTCATGATTGTTCCCTTCTGAAGTTATGCCTGGACGTGCGGGGTCGGGACGAGAAAACCCGCCGGTTGCCGTATCGGAAACCGCCCGTTTTTCTCGTCAGGACTTACTGCGCCTGGCTCGTTATTGTCCGATATTTCAGACAATAAGCCTGTATATCGGACAAAGGGGATGCTAGACTGAGCCTTGACATCTTTCAAGCGTCTTGAGACGAGGGCCGAAATGATTTTTGCGCGGGTGCGGCCTACATGAGCGATGGCGTCACTGGTCTAATTGGAACGGAAGCCGGCGCCGAGCCGCGCAATGGCGAACGGCGTCGCGGGATCGACCGCGTCATCATGCTACTCGAGGCCCTTCTGCGGCACCGCGCGCCGATGCGCGTCGGCGACATCGCCAAGATGATCGGCGCGCCGCGTTCAACCACTTATGAAATCGTCAACAGTCTGCTGGAAGCCGAAATGCTCGAAAATGTCGGAACGGAAGGCTATGTCTATTTCGGAAAGGCGATGCATCTGTTCGGCTGGGCCTACTCACATCATAATGCCCATTACCGGCGCATCATCGAAACCCTGGACAAACTAGGCGCGGAGACGAGCGAGACCGTCCAACTGTGCGGCCTGCGCGGGACCAAATATGTCGTCCTTGATTGCCGGGACTCGCCTGGCCCGTTCCGGATTTCAAGCGATGTCGGAGTCGAGGTGCCGATACCGTGGACGGCGTCCGGAAGGCTGCTGCTCGGCCATATGAGCGAGCAGGAAATACGGGACTTCATTCCGCCTGGCGACTACACGCTTCCCGACGGCCGCGTCATTGCGCCAGCCGAGTTCTTCGGCGATGTCGCTCTGGCGCGCCAGCAAGGTTTCAGCGAGACCGCCGCTCTGGCCGACCGCTTCACCTGGTGCATGGCCGCGCCCATCCGCGACGGCAACGGAGCCATCAACAAGACGCTTTGTTTCGTGTTGCCCGTCGACACGCCAGAAGCGCGGCGCAGCGAATTGCTTGCCCTGTTATGCGAGCGCGCCAGTGGGTTGTCGCTCGCGGGAAGCTAGTAAAAAATCGGCGCGCGAAGGTCCGGGGTAGGCTCCGTTCGTTCAGCCGCAGCAGCGAAGCCCGAAACTGGTACTGCGGTGAGTATGGCAAAGGCGGCAGCGCGCTCCTGCTACCAGATCATCGCATATTCGATCGGAAAGATCGGCAGTCGGCTTCGGCCTGGTTCAGACCTGCCTACGGAGTGTCGCCGACCATGCCTGAGAACAGCACCGAACCGCGCTGATCGAGAAGAGAAAGCGAAGTGAAGTCCAGTATCGAGAGCCCTCCGTCGGCGATCAGGGTTTGGCCCGTGACGAACGAAGCTTCATCACTCGCGAGGAACGCCACCGCCGCAGCGATTTCGGCCGGCGTTCCCATTCGGCCCAATACGCTTGGCGGCACCGTCCAATCGCCGGCGCTGCCCGACGCGGGCGTCGTTAGGTCGGTTTCGGTGGCAATCCAACCGGGGCTGACGCAGTTTACTCTGATTCCGTGCGGAGCACCCTCGATGGCCAGCGATCGCGTGAGCGCTTCGACGGCCGCCTTGGCGACGCAGTACAGGCCCCAATTGCCGTGCAATGTGGCCGTGGACGATATGTTAACAATCGCACCTCCGCCTGAATCCCGCAGCAGCGGCAAGGCGTAGGATGATACAAAATAGGTGGAGTCCAGGTTGGCGCCGCGCATCTTGTCCCATCTCGCGCCGGGACGATCGCCTGGTTCAATTCCGCTTCGGCGCGAACCGGCGCCTGCATTGTTGACGACGACACTCAATCGCCCCATTGGCCGATTAGGCCGATCAGGTCCTCTACTTGACGTTCCTCCGACAGATCGCACGGGAAAAAGCGAGCGTCACCTTCAAGCGCCTTTGCTTCCACTTCAACGGCGCGGCCCTTCTCTTGATCGCGGCCGGCGAAAGCAATCCGGGCTCCCTCTTTTAACAAATACTGAACGATTCCGCGTCCTATCCCCGAATTTCCGCCGGTCACGAGAACGTCTTTACCTTTGAACCGCATGGTTTACCCCTGCTCGCAAGTTGGGCAGAGGCCCGCGAACTGCGGCATCTCTGGTCCCATCCCCTAAGAAACGACGGACGAGAACGATGTATATCTCGCCCTTCAAATCAGCGTCAGCGCCACAGCCAGGTCGAGGATTAGCCATCGTTTGCTGGGAGCAATTCTTTAAGTGGCGGCAATTGCGGGCGCGCCAGATCCGGCCTTTTTTTGAAGTCATGGTTGGTATTGTAAACTGCTGTCGGATCTCCTTGCATCCGCCAGAAGTTCCAGAAAGGCCTTCGGGGCATGATCTGCGGGGTAAGGACTGGCACCCTCGCCGGCTGCGTAAGCTACGACGAGTTCCCAGCAGATCTCCGTTTGCGCAATCGGGGTGATGTGGAGCGTGGAGCGCCGTGCTTCAGCGATGGCTTCCGGAACAAGGGCGATCCCGAGGCCGCGCGCGACCAATTCCAGGAGCGTTTCAAGGTCGCTAACCTCGAAGACGGTGCGACGCTCTATGCCGGCCTCCAGAAAAGCGCGGTCCACGAGTTTCCGCGTCCCCCACTCCGGCTCGAAATCGACGAATGGTTCGCCTTTCAACGCGGAGAGCGACACCTCGTCACCGCCCGCCAGGTCGTGATCGAGTGCGCAGATCACGACGAGAGATTCACAAGCAATCATGGTTGTCGCGATGCCGACTGGCGGCTCGCATAGAGGCAAAAACGCAAGGTCAATTCGCCCGCTTCTGATCTTCTCCAGAAGATGGGTCGAGCTTCCCTGGCAGAGCCGGACCTCGATACCTGGGTGCTGCGCATGGAACCGCGCGAGCAGCGACGGCAGATCCAGAAAAGCCGGGAGACTCTGCACGGTGCCGATAGTGAGCGTGCCTTGATCCAGTCCCTTTATCGCCGCCACGGTGTCGCGAGCTTCGCGCACCGCTTCAAGTGCCGCTCGCGCCTTGTCGAGGAAGACACGGCCGGTGGTCGTAAGCCGTACCTGTCGCGTACTGCGAATGAAGAGCTGAGCGCCGAGCTCCTCCTCGAGAGCCCGGATGGAAACCGACAGAGCCGATTGGACAATATTCACCCTCTGGGCGGCCCGGGTGAAATGGTTCTCCTCGGCGACCGCCACGAAATGCTGCAACTGGCGCAGTTCCATGATTGCCGTCCTATTAAGGCATTAAACCGATCAATAGCATCTCAATTATCCATTGGAAAGATGGACGGAGATTTCTCATGTTGCGGTGCACATAGGAGAATGCATCATGGATACGCTTCAACAATCGACATCCCTCGCCAAGGCACTCCCGACCCGCCGCTTGGGTCGCACCGACATGGAGATCACCCATGTCGGGTTCGGCGCCTGGGCGATCGGCGGAGCCGATTGGGCCGTTGGTTGGGGTGCACAGGACGATAGCGACTCGATCACTGCAATACGGCATGCGGTGGAACGCGGTATCAATTGGATCGACACGGCGGCTATTTACGGCCTCGGCCACTCGGAAGAGGTCGTGCGTCAAGCGCTCGCTGAGATCCCGGCCAATGAGCGGCCTTACGTTTTCACCAAGTGCGGCCTCATCTGGGACGAAAACGATCGCCAAGCGCTCCCCAGCAAAGTCGGCGCGCCTGCAAGCATCCGCCGCGAGGTGGAAGCCTCGCTGAAGCGCCTCGGGGTTGAGCGCATCGATCTCTACCAGATGCACTGGCCGGCCGAAGATGGCACGCCGCTTGAAGTGTATTGGCAAACGCTCCTCGAACTGAAGAAGGAGGGCAAGGTGCGTGCCGTCGGCCTTTCAAATCATAGTGCCGCGCAGTTGGAAACGGCCCAGAGCCTCGGCCATGTCGACACGTTGCAGCCGCCGTTCTCCGCGATTCGTCGCGATGTCGCCCAGGCCGAATTGCCCTGGTGCCACGCTCATGGGACTGGCGTCATTGTCTACAGCCCCATGCAATCCGGCCTTCTCACCGGCGGCTTCTCCGTCGCGCGCGCCCGGGCCCTGCCGAAAGACGACTGGCGATCCCGCAATGCGGAATTTTCCGGCGAAAAGCTTACCCGCAACCTGGCGTTCGCCGGTGCCTTAATACCGATCGCCGAGCGTCACAGCACGAGCGTTGCCGCGGTTGCGATCGCTTGGACGCTGGCCTGGCCGGGGGTGACGGGTGCGATCGTCGGCGCGCGCAGCCCGGCTCAGGTGGATGGCTGGCTTGACGCGGCAAGCTTCGAATTGACCGGGCGGGATTTGGCCGAGATCGCTGCCGCCATTGAAGCGACCGGCGCCGGCTCGGGCCCGTTGCAGTCCGAAAAGTAATTGTACCGGTGACGATGATAGCAGCACGTAGCCAGGCGCGGCTCCTCGGCCTGCCGGGGAGCCGCGCCGAGGCTCTTACTCCCTTGCTGTCCTGCGAGGCCTGCAGCCGGCGCTCAGTTCGGGGGTAGATCTCCAAATCTGCGATCCGCGGCTACCTCTTTACGATCAGGACGAAGACGGACCGTCGACACCGCAGACGGTGCAGGCGTTCAGGCAAGCCGTTGCGGAAAGCGACGGGATCGTAATCGCGACGCCGGAGTACAATCACGGCATCCCAGGCGTCGTCAAGAACGCGCTTGACTGGGCGTCGAGGCCACTCGGTCGGTCGGCGTTGACCGGCAAAGCGGTGCTCGTCATCTCCGTGTCGCCGGCCTTTACCGGCGGCGTTCGTGCTCAGGCACAGGCCAACGAGACGCTGCTCGCCATCCAGTCACGTCCCGTTCTCGGTCCGCAGGTCGTCATCGGCAACGTTGCCGACAAGATCAGGGATGGACGATTGACCGACGAGCCCAGCCTGCGCTTCGCCTTATCGGCGATCGATCGCCTGATCGCCCTTTGCCCAGCTGGTCATCAGGCCGAGTATGCGCAACCGTCGTTGAGCTGAGTCCAGATAATTTCCGAAAGTGCACTGCATGTTGGCAACCGCACGGTGATGGAGCACGTTCCAACGGGAACCGTATACCGCAAGACCTCAAGCCCAGGAGATCCAGCCAACCCGAGCGTCTGGATCGGGCGGATCGGCACGAGTGAGAAACGCGCGTTTCGCGACCCGCATGGAAAGGAGAACATCATGGATGTCGGCTTCATCGGACTGGGGCACATGGGGGCCGGAATGGCCACGAACATTCTCGAGGCAGGGCATGCCATGACCGTCTACAACCGAACGCCGGGCAAGGACGAGGTCCTCGTCCGCAAGGGTGCGCGCTCGGCGGCCGAGCTCTCAGATGCCTGCCGCGGCGAGGCTGTCGTCACCATGCTGGCAGACGATCACGCGGTCGAAAGCGTGGTCTATGGCGATGGCGGCTTGCTCGCGACCCTTCGCACAGGAGCGACACACATCTCCTTCAGCACGATCAGTGTCGCTCTGTCGGAGCGCCTGGCGGCCGATCATGCCGCGGCTGGCCAGCGCTTCGTCGCAGCGCCGGTGTTCGGCCGGCCCGATGTGGCGGCTGCCGGCAAACTGTTCGTCGTCGCGGCCGGCGCGCCGGACGCCATTGCAGCCGTGCAGCCGATTCTCGACGCCGTGGGCCAGAAGACCTTCGTCGTCTCCGAGACGCCGAAAGCCGCCAATCTGGTAAAGCTTAGCGGCAACTTTCTGATCGCCTCGGTGATCGAATCGCTCGGCGAAGCCATCGCGCTGGTCAGCAAGGGCGGCGTCGAAAAGCAACAATATCTCGACCTTCTGACGTCGACCTTGTTCACGGCACCCGTCTACAAAACCTATGGCGCGCTGATCGTGGAGGGCAAGTTCAAGCCGGCTGGCTTCGCAGCGCCGCTCGGCCATAAGGACATCCGGCTGACCCTAGCGGCAGCCGAGGACCTACGCGTGCCGCTGCCCCTCGCAAGCCTCCTGCGCAACCGCTTCCTCACCCTGCTTGCCCATGGCGGCGAAAAGCTCGACTGGTCGGCCATCGGCCAGCTTGCCGCCAGGGATGCCGGGGCAGACGTACCTTCGGCGGCGGGCATGCCCTCATAGGAGGTATAACCAAGCAGTATCCGCCGCCCTGCCCGGAAACGCCTGGCGTTTTTTGTAGGAGGCCGGCGTCGCGAAGGATCATGCGCAGTGTGGTCCGCAGGATCAGGCACATGGCGGACAGTCAGGCGTCTCGCCCGTGTAGCGGATCTTCAGTGCTTCCTCCCAATCAGCGCAGGTCCGCGACTGGAGGACGGCAAGGAGACCCAGCCTGCATCACTCGCCCTCGTTGCGGCTGAGAGACGCTTTGCATTACGAAACCGTAACATCGGAGCCGCAACTTCGCCCTAATGCAGTTAGCAACTCGAACGGTCTAAACCGGAGATGCCCTATGCCGATAGTCGGTTATTCCTCGGTCCAGAAGAGTTTGCACTGGGCTTTGTTCGCGTTGGTTGTAGGCATATATCTCCTGACCTTCGGCGATGATCTCTTCCAACATGGCGATCCCAACCGAGCCCTTGCATGGTGGCTTCACATCTCCTTTGGCCTGCTTCTGGCTGCTCTCGTGCTCTGGCGGGTGGCCTTGCGGTTGGCAAGAGGCGCACCGACTCTCCCCAATTCCATGACAGGTTTCGAACGTGCCGTGGCCAAGCTTGGTCATCTCGCCCTGTATGTCCTGCTTGTCGCAATTCCCGTGCTTGGCATCCTGCTAACGTGGTTTAGGGGCGATGCACTGACCTTTTTCGGATTGTTTACGATCCCGGCACCCTTTGTGCCGGATCGCGGCATCGCGAGCAGTATCAGAGAAATTCATAGCCTTTGCGCCAACGCAATCCTGATCCTGGCTGGCGGACACGCGCTAGCCGCACTATGGCACCACTTCGTGAAGAGGGACGACGTGTTGGAGCGGATGCTGCCCCATAGCCATCATCCCCAGCTTCGGCGATTTCATTGACGCGACAAGCCTGAAGGTCCGCGGCTGGGTGGACAACCCGAACGGGGAACTGATGGGGCCAGGCGTTGATCAAGTGCTGGATGGAGCCCTTGATGGCCTGACAGGATTAGCCGCTCCAGATCTGACAGATTGATAAGATCTTGCCTTTTGGCCATCACCAAACGTCTGGCTTGCAATGACACTACGCCCAGCATGCCGCCGCTCGTCTACGTTGACGCCCGAAACCAAGCGGTATGCATTTTGCAAGCGTTTATGGCTTCTGCTCGGTATCTGGATGCTTTTCTTCCGTCAGGCAACAGTGGAGCGAGCCGGCGCTTTCCTGACATCAGCGAGCGCACCGTCAATGAGATCGCACTGAGCCCGCGCACTGTTCAGTCATTGCCGAGGCCGCGCGAATATCTGGCCGGCAGGGCATTGTTGTGTGGCGGGTGCCGAAGCATCATGAGTGCCGGCGCCAGCGCAGCGCCGCACCGCCGATGCTTCGCGCTGCTCGCATGGGGAGCATTTCCGCGAGCCGGTTCGCGCGTTTCTCGGCTATGCCGGCAAGCCTGCCATCCGCATGGCGTCGGTGACGTCATCAACGATATCAGGTGCAAGTCCCACTGCGGCAGCCCAGCGGCCGATGGTGAAGCGCGGGTCGAGCGACAAAAGCCGCGTGGCCGATACTTTGGCCTCGTCGAGCCGCCCGAGCCTGGCCAGCGGTGCGGCCAGCCATCCGTGCAGCATGCTGAATCCGGGGTTCATTTCTACCGCCCGTCGGCCTGATATGACGGCCTGCTCGTGCCGGCCGGACAGGAAGTTGCCGAATCCGATCACGCCTTGCGGTACGCAGCTCATGGCGTCGAGGGGGTTCAGCCGTAACGCTTGCTCGCCCCAGTCGATCGCCCGGGCAGCGTCGCCGCCATACGCTACCGACACGCAGCCGAAGGCATAGATGAAGGCGCAGGAGGCGCTGAGCGTCAAGGCATGGGCAAACGCCTCGTCGGCCAGTCTGCGATCGTGCTCCACGATGCCGATGGTGAACCCGGCCAGAGCGAGCGCCATGGCGTCGCCCGAGCCGTGCTCGATCGCTGCATGGGCATGGCGGATCGATCTTTCCTGATTCTCCGGTTTCATGCCGCCGCGCACGAATAGTGACTGATGCGCCCAGGCGGCAAAGCCATGGGCAAGGGCGTAAGTCGGCTCGATGGCTAAAGACTGCTCCAGCAGCGGCAGGCCCTTGGCTGCACCCTGCGGCATGAAGGTGTAGACATCGGGCAGCGCGCGAAGCAGAAGATCGTAGGCGTCGAGACTGTCGGGGCGCTTGCGTCGGACGCGTTCGATCTCGGCCCGGCGCAGATTGGGCTCTATTGCCGCGATCACGCTGATGGTGATCTCGTCCTGCAGCGCGAACACATCGGTCAGTTCGCGGTCGTAGCGTTCGGCCCACAGATGGCTGCCGTTCTCCGCATCGATGAGCTGGCCGGTGATGCGCACGCGACTTCCCACCTTGCGCACGCTGCCTTCCAGCACGTAGCGCACGCCGAGCTCGTGTCCGATCTGCTTCACATCCACCGCGCGGCCCTTGTAGGTGAAGGAGGAATTTCGCGCGATGACGAACAGCCACCTTATGCGCGACAGACCGGTGATGATGTCCTCGACCATGCCGTCGGCAAAGTAGTCCTGATCCGGATCGCCGCTCAGGTTCACGAAGGGAAGCACGGCGATGGAAGGACGGGCGGGAATGCCCAGGCCAGGCTTCGGTTGCTCCACCGGTGCCGTAGCCTCGGCCTCCTCGCGCACGGTGCCAACGAAGCGAAGGCCCCTGCGCAGGATGGTGCGGATGAGGCGCTGCTCCTCGCCACTGTCGTGCAGCGCATTGCGCGCTGCGTTGATGCGGCTGGCGAGCGTGGCGTCCGAGACGATGCGGCCCTGCCAGACCGCATCGATCAAATCGTCCTTGCTGACCACCCGCTCGCGATTGCGGATCAGATATTGCAGCAGGTCGAACACCTGCGGCTCGATGGAAATCAGGTCGTTGCCGCGACGCAGTTCGCGCCGATCGCCGTCCAGGGCAAAATCCTCGAAGAGATACGGCAACTTGCTGGCTCCAGATCGCGCGGGAAATAGCGACTCTCAACACTGTAGCCGCCTCGTGGGCGCAAAATCAAAGCGATCTGAATGCAAAATCAAGGCGGCCTGAATGTCGCCTCAAAGCGCGTCCGTCGGCCCTGCCGCATAGTCCTCCTGCAACCAACGCAAACAACACTTTGAAAAGGAGAACTCAAATGTCGAACACTGCCGCAAAGTCCGTCGTCCTCGTACATGGCGGCTTCGTCGATGGCTCCGGGTGGGACGGGGTCTACCAGATCCTCAAGAAAGACGGCTATGACGTGACCATCGTCCAGAACCCGACGACCTCGCTCGCCCACGATGTCACTGTCACCAAGCGCGCCATCGCCGCCGCTCCCGGCAACGTCATCCTGGTCGGCCACTCTTATGGCGGCGTCGTGGTGTCGGAAGCCGGCACCGATCCGAAGGTGGCAGGTGTCGTCTATATCGCAGCCTTCGCACCGGATGCAGGCGAGTCGGTTTCGACCCTGATCGCCAACCCGCCGCCCGGAGCGTCGGTGCCGCCGATCCTGCCGCCCGTCGACGGCTTCCTAATGCTCGACAAGGCCAAGTTCGCCGCTTCGTTCGCCGCCGATGTCCGTCCTTCGCTCGCCTCCTTCATGGCCGATTCGCAGGTGCCGTGGGGTGTGGCGGCGCTCGAAGGCAAGGTCACCGCTCCAGCCTGGAAGGTGAAGCCCTCGTGGTATCTCGTCGCCACCGACGACAAGATGATCCCGCCGCCGGCGCAGCGCCAGATGGCAACCCGCGCCCAGGCGACGACAGTTGAGGTTGTCGGCAGCCACGCTGTCTATGTCTCCAACCCCGCAGCTGTCGCCAAACTCATCGAACAGGCGGCCACCAGCGTCGTCAAGAACTGAACCCGCATCCACTTCATGGACAGCCTGGGCGCCTGGCGGCACCCAGGCTCTTTGCTGTTCTCATCATGCGCCCATAAGCTCCGCCGAACCCGGTTTGCGGCTCACCGATTCGCCGTCCCGTTTGCGTCAACAATCCGTCTCAGATCGACCGCTGATTGACCTGCTTGGCGACCTCTTCGGCGCTTTCGACGCGCTCTGAATAGCGATCGGTAAGGGAGGCGGGACGGTCGCGCAGAAGCAGGGTGAACTTCATCAGCTCCTCCATCACGTCAACGATACGGTTGTAGCAGGACGACGGCTTCATCCGGCCAGCCTCGTCGAACTCTGCGAAGGCCTTCTACCGAAGACTGGTTCGGGATCGTAACCATCCGCATCCACCGGCCGAGGATGCGGAGCTGGTTGACGGCGTTGAGGCTCTGCGAGCCACCCGACACCTGCATGACGGCGTGCGTGCGGCCCTGGGTCGTCCTGACACCGCCTGTCGACAACGGCAGCCAGTCAATCTGGGCTTTCATGACGCCAGACATCGACCCGTGGCGCTCTGGCGAACACCAGACCTGACCTTCCGACCAGATCGAGAGATCCCGGAGCTCTCCACAGAACGTCGCCAGCGGCATACTGCTGAACGGGGATAAGCAGGAGCACTAGCTGTGGAGCCTCAGGGCGGGGCGGGGCTTCGTCGAAAACCTTCGCCCCGAAATCCTAGACGTCACCCCCAAGGTCGGCGCCGAACTCACCCGGCGGCTGATCGCCTTGATGCCGCCTAGTGAAATCGAATCCTACGGCAAGGCTGCGGCGGTCGGCGTCAACGGCGAGATCGAGCATGCCTCGGCGCTGATCCACACACTGCGCTTTGGCAATCTGTTCCGCGACGCCGTTGGCGGCACCACCTATCTCGAATTCTGCAATACGCGAAACGCGCCCGGGGCATTGCTGTCATTGCCGATGATGCACAAGAGCGAGAACGGCAGGCGCTCGCATTTCCTCACGGCAAATTTCCAGATCGCCGACGCGCCAGGTGCCGACGAAGTGCTGGTTGCCATTGGAGCAGCCAATGGCGGACGGATGCATGCCCGGATCGCCGATCGCTTTCAGGATGTTGCAGAAATGGAGGCGGAGAACGCCTCCGCGCTATGAGTGGTCGCTCGGGCAGCCAAGCTCAGATTGCCCGTCACGATCGAGGTACGGGTGCATCGATTTCAATCAGTCGGGCGTCCTTGAGATCGGCCCACAGAGCCGGAGGAATGTCCTCGCGCAAATAACCCAGACTCTGCTTCAGCTCTTCGACCGACCGCGCGCCTGGTATGACGCTCGACACCAAGGGGTGGCCGAGCGGGAACTGAAGTGCGGCCGCCGGCAACGATACATGATAGCGGGCGCAGACCGCCTCGATGCGCCTAACGCGTTCAAGCACCGGCTCCGGCGCCGGCCTGGTGTTGAAGGTCGCGCCCTTGACGGCACCCGTGGCCAGGATGCCGGAATTATAGGGACCGCCGATGATGATCCTAGTGCCGCGCTGCTCGCACAGCGGCAGCAAGGTCGCCAGCGGCTCCTGCTCGAGCAGCGTGTAGCGGCCGGCAAGCAGGAAATAGTCGAATTCCCCGGCCACGACGAAATCGGAGAGCATCTGCCATTGGTTGATGCCGACGCCGACCGCCTTGATGACGCCTTGCGAACGCAACTCGTCGAGCGCCGGGTAGGCGCCGTTCATGGCCTCCCTGAAGCGGCTTCTGGCATAGGGGTCCTCGCCGGGGCCGAAATGAATGGCTTCGTCCGGATCATGGATCGAGACCATGTCGACATAGTCGGTGTCGAGGCGCTTCAGCGTTCCTTCGAGCGAACGCATCACGGCATCGCGCGAATAGTCGAACTCGGCGCGGAAGGAGCCGGGCTGGTCCCACAGCGCCGGCTGAAGGTCCTCGGGCGGGATCGGCACGAGGTCGTAGCCGATCTTCGACGAGATGACGATGTCGGCGCGCGGCAGCGACTTGATCGCCAGCCCAAGCCGGGTCTCGCTGACGCCAAACCCATAGACCGGCGCGGTGTCGAAATAACGGATGCCATTGTCGTAGGCCGCGTGCACCGTCTTGACCGCGGCGTTGGTGTCGACGGCGCGATACATGTTGCCCAGCCCGGTGCCGCCGAGCCCGATCGTCGTCACCTTCAGGCCGTTCTTCGCGACAGCCCTGAATTCGATTTCAGCCATTTTCTCTTCCTGTGATCCCTGCTGTCCATCGTGCCGATCAAGCGGCAGCCTTCCCGTACCGCGCTCAGGCCGCGAAAGGCCATCGTGAATCCGGCGTCGAAAAAGCATTGACACAAAAGTTGTCATATAACAATGTAACCAGACGACAAATGTGGGCAAGTCCGCAAAACGAAGAGGGAGGAACCAAATGGACGACGAAACGAATAATCAGATGGAGATGGTGAATGCCGCCATCAGCCGGCGCAGTGCTTTCGCACTGGCCGGAAAGCTCGGTTTGGGTGCCGCCGGCCTGGCCAGCGGCCTAGCAGGTGCGGGTCTTGCCAGTGGCATCAGTGCCGCGAAGGCAGCGGATTCATCGGCCGGCCTGCCGAAGAAGCCCTACAAGTTCCACTTCGTCTGCCATGTGACGCTCGACCAGTTCTTCACGCCGACGGTCTATGGCATCCAGGACGCCTGCGCCGCCTTCGGGTGCAGCTATCAGTGGACGGGTTCGCAGAAGAACGTCGTCTCCGAAATGGTCAGCGCCATGCAGACCGCGATCGCGCAGAAGTCGGACGGCATCGCCGTCTGCCTGGTCGATCCGACGGCCTTCGACGCCGCCACCGACATGGCCGCGCAGGCCGGCATCCCGGTCGTCGCCTTCAACGCCGACGTGCCGGTCGGTAGCCCCAACAAGCGGCTGTCCTATGTCGGCCAGCCGCTTTATCAGTCGGGGTACAATTCGGCGCTGAAGTGGCTGAAGCTGATTCCCAAGGGCGGCCACGTCATGCTGTCGATCGGCGTTCCCGGCTCGCTCAACACGCAGCCGCGCCTCGACGGCTACATCCAGGCGATTAAGGACAGCGGCAGCGGCGTCACTTACGATGTCGTCAACACCGGACCCGATCCGGCAACGGAAATCTCGCGCGTCGAGAGCTACTATCTCAGCCACAAGGACGTCAAGGGCATGTTCGGCACCGGCGGTTCCGACACCTATGCCTGCGGTTTCATCTCCAACAAATATGGCCTGGTGAAAGCCGGCGGCGCCGTGGCCGGCTTCGACCTGTTCCCGCAGACGCTGGACTTCATCAAGTCCGGCGACGTCAACTTCACCACCGACCAGCAGGCCTATCTGCAAGGCTTCCTGCCCGTCCAGCAGATGTACCTGTACAAGCTCTCCGGCGGTCTCGTCGGCCCGGCCAACAGCGATACCAGCCAGGCCTATGTGACCAAGGACAATGTCGACGCCTATGTCGGCAAGTCCCGCTTCGAGGGTCGCAGCGACGTCGAGCCGACCTGACACTGTCCAGCAGGCGAAACTTCTGCCCTCGCCGCGTCATCTTCCGATGACGTGGCGAGGGCCCCCGCCGACTGACGGAAAGTCAGTCGGCTAGCCTGTCGCCGATCCGTCTCTTCGCCCAGAATTCGAAATCAGGAAGACAAGTGTGCCGCCAATCGAACCTAAGCCAGCGAAGAATAGGACAGTTGGCGTCAAGATACCGCACACGATGACAGAGAGGCTGCTCATCCTGCTTTCCCGCTACCGGGAGGCCAGTATCGCCGTGGTCGCCGTAGTGCTGGTGATCTATTTCCAGGTCGGCAGCGATGGCGGATTCCTGTCGCCGCAATTCATGAGCGTCGTGCTGCGCGACACCGGCCGGCTCGGCCTGATCGCCGCTGCCGAGGTCATGCTGATGATCACCGGACAGATCGATCTCTCCTTGAGCGCCATCTTTTCGATCGCACCTTACGTCATGGCTCTGATGTCGGTTGCCTGGGGCGTACCGCTGGCTGTCGGCGCGGTCATCGGCGTGCTGATCGGCATACTTGTCGGGGCCATCAACGGTATCATTACGGTACGTTTCCGCGTGCCGTCGCTGATTACCACGGTCGGCACGCTGTTCTTCCTGCAGGGCATCGTCGTCTCGATCTACAACAGCCAGCCGATCGTCGCGCCGGTCGAACAGCCGTTCAACGCGATCTTAGGACAGAGCCTCTACCAGCCGTCGGATGCCCTGCTTTCCTGGCACGGCGTAACGGCCTTCACGCCCTTCCTGTGGACGGTGCTGATCGTGCTGGTGCTGGCGCTGGTGCTCAACCGAACCACCTTCGGGCTGCACACGATCGCGACGGGAAGCAACATCATCGGCGCGCGTGAGATCGGCGTGCGTAGCGACCGGATGAAGGTCTACAATTTCATGATCGCCGGCGGCTGCGCGGCTTTTGCCGGCATCATCAACACCGCCCAATTCACATCCGCCGACCCGCAGGCCGGTAGCCCGTTTCTCACCTTGCAGGCGATCGCGGCAGCAGTCATCGGCGGCACCTCGCTGATGGGCGGCTCCGGCACCGTCCTCGGCGCTCTGATCGGCGCCTTCGTAGTCGCCTCACTCAACAACGGACTGGTGATGATCGGCGCCCAGGCCACGGTTTCCGACATCTATCTCGGCGCCGCCATCATCGCCGCCATGGTACTCAGCATCCAGGTCGACCGCCTGCGCACCAGGAGGCGCCTATGAACAAGCAGACCATTCCGCCGCTCGCACCCGATGCGCCGGTCGTCCTGGAAATGTCAAACATCTCCAAGAGCTTTGGCGCCGTCACCGCGCTGGTCGATGTCTCGATCAAGCTGCGTCAGGGCGAGGTTCTGGCGCTGGTTGGCGACAATGGGGCTGGCAAGTCCACCCTGATCAAGATCCTGTCCGGTTTTCACCGGCCGGACACCGGCACGATTGTGTCGCAAGGCAAGGAGGTGCGTTTTGCTTCGCCACGAGACGCACGTGCCCAAGGCATCGAAACCGTCTACCAGGACCTCGCGCTGATCGGCGACCTCAGCGTCTTCCACAACATGTTCCTGGGCCGCGAATACCACAAGCGCATCCTTGGGCTGAACCTGCTGGACAACAGGAGAATGCGCGAGCAGGCGCAGGTCTACCTGGACACGCTGGGCATCTCGATCCCCAGCGTCAACAGCACGGTCGACCTTCTGTCGGGCGGACAGCGCCAATGTATCGCCGTTGCCCGCTCGATCTACTCGTCGCCCAAGATACTGGTCCTCGACGAGCCGCTGGCCGCACTCGGCGTGCGCGAGAGCGCGCATGTTCTGGGCCTGATCCAGAACCTTCGCCAGCAGCGCCAGGTCTCGGTGATCCTGATCGTTCACAACTACAATCAGATCTTCGAAGTCTGCGACCGCATCAACTTCCTGCATTCGGGCGAGGTCGCGCTTGACGCGTCCACATCCGAGACGAGCGAGGAGGAATTGATCCGCATTGTCAAGTCGGGTCTCGGCAGCAAGGCGATCGACGCCGCGGCAGCCGAAGTCCGACCAGGCATCGTATGACCCTGCCGCCACCAAACATTACGGCCACAAAAACCTTTGCCGGCCTGATCATCCAACCCGATTTGCCGACCCCATATACGGAGTACTTGTCTTGACGTTCTCACCCACCGAGTTGACCAAATCTCTTGGCCGCGGGCTGTTGTCCTTTCCGCTGACCTTTTTCGACGAAGCCTGCGCGTTCAACGAAGCGGGCTATCGCGCCCATGTCGCGCAGCAGGGCGCTGCCGGAGCGAGCGGGCTTTTCGCGGCCGGCGGCACGGGCGAATTCTTTTCGCTGACGCTCGATGAGTACAAGCGCGTCGTGAGGGCAGCGTCGGATGAAGTTCCCGATCACCTGCCGCTGCTGGCCGGCGTCGGCTACGGCACGCATATGGCGATGGAATTCGCCAAGGCCGCGGAGGCCAATGGCGCCGACGGCCTGCTGGTGCTGCCGCCCTATCTGGTCAAGTCCGAGCAGGAGGGCCTGCGCCGGCATCTGACCGCCATCTGCCGCTCGGTCGGCATCGGTGTGATCGCCTACAACAGGGACAATGCGGTGCTGACACCCGAGACCCTCGACCGGTTGGCGCAGGACTGCCCGAACCTGATCGGGCTCAAGGATGGCGTCGGCGACATCGAGCTTCTCACCGCCTTGCGCTATCGCATGGACGACCGCCTGATCTTCATCGGCGGCATGCCGACGGCCGAAGTCCATGCCAGTGCCGCCGCCGCCATCGGCATGACGACCTATTCGTCGGCGATCTACAATTTCGCGCCTGAGATGGCGCTGCGTTTCTTCAACGCCTTGCGCGCCGGGCGCACGGCGGAAGTCGGCGATCTCATCCGCACCTTCTTCCTGCCCTACCTCGCCATCCGCAACCGGCGTGCCGGCTATGCCGTCTCGATCGTCAAGGCGGGCGCGCGCATCGCGGGGATCGACTGTGGACCGGTCCGGTTGCCGCTTCTCGACCTGACGGCGGATGAGGAGCGGCAGCTTGCGGCGCTCATGCAGTCCTGCCGCATGCCCGTCGGAGAGTTGGCGTGAGATCGGATGGGCTGCGCAAACGGATCGAAGATCAGGTTTGACGCCAGTGTTACGACCTGACCGAACCGTCGACCATGCGGCGATAGCGCTCGCGGCCCGCCTCCAAATGTTCGCGCAAGGTGAAGCGGGCGGCTTCGACATTCTGCCGCTCGATGGCCTGATAGATGCGGCGGTGTTCCATCTGGACCTGCTCGAGATAGAGCCGCCGCTGCTCCGGCGTTTCGGCCCGCGGGCGGATCGACTGGCGCGGAATGATGACCGGTCCGAGAAAATGCATGAAGCGCTCGAAATAGGGATTGCCGGTTGCCGAGGCGATCGCCCGGTGAAAGGCAAAATCCGGCTCGATGGCGCTGTCGCCGGCGGCGATAGACGCATCGATGGCATCGAGACAATCGCGCATGCGGGCAAGGTCGTCGTCGCTGCGCTTCTCGGCGGCGATGCCGGCGGCTTCGAGTTCCACCGCGAGCCGCAGCTGCAGCACGTTCTGGACTTCCGTCAGCGAGTGAAGCTCGTCGGAGACGATGCGAAAAGTGGTGTTGGCCTCATGGTCGGCGATGAACACGCCCGACCCCTGACGGCTGACCACAAGCCCTTCCGAGCGCAGCGAAGCCATGGCCTCGCGTATCACCGTGCGGCTGACCCCGAATTGCGCGATCAGTTCCTGCTCGGTCGGCAACTTCTCGCCGCTGGTCAGATGGCCGGCGCGTATTTCGCGCGCAAACCAGTCGGCCACTTGCGCCGTGCGGCTGATCTGCGGGGGAAGGCCAAAGGAACGTTTCATCGCCACCAAGCAATAAACGAACCGCTGTTCTTGGCAACTAATTATTTATATGGTGATATGATGACATTTACGAGGCGCTCGGCGCGCAAAATCTCCATTCGCCTTGCCAGGCCGGCTCGAACATGTCTCCCGATTTTCCGACCATGAAAGGACAGGGATTGGCTCTCCCCGACAGACCGGTGCTGTTGACCGGAGCCTCCGGCACGATTGGACGCCTGCTTTCGGCGAGGCTGGCGGCGCTCGGCTGGACCTTGCGGCTCACCGATGTCGTGCCCCTGCCGATCCCGCTCCCGCGCAACGCAAGTTTCGACATTGTCGATCTCGAGGACCAGCAGGCGGTGAACGATCTCGCCCGGGGATGCGGTCTGATCCTGCATTTCGGCGGCATATCCACCGAACAATCCTTCGAGACGGTGCTCGGCCCCAACCTGCGCGGCAGCTTCCATATCTACGAGGCGGCGCGCAGCCAGAAGGCGCGCGTGGTTTTTCCTTCCTCGGTGCACGCCGTCGGCCTCTATGAGCGGACAGAGATCCTCGACCAGGACTGCCTGTTGCGGCCGGACGGCTATTACGGCCTGTCGAAGGCCTATGGCGAGATGCTGGCGCGGCTGTATTGGGACAAGCACGCGGTCGAAAGCGTGCTGATCCGCATCGGCTCGGTGCTGCCGGAGGTTCCGGACGAAAGGATCCTGTCGACCTGGATATCGCATGACGATTTTATCAGGCTGATCGAGCGTTGCGCCGGGGCCGAGCATGTCGACTGCTCGGTCATCTGGGGGCAGTCCAACAACAGCCGCGGCTTCTGGCGGCACGATGCCCGCCACAAGATCGGCTGGGCGCCGCTCGACAGTTCCGACAGCCAGGCCGAGCGCGTTCGCGGCAAGGTGACGGACAATCCGGTCGTGGAGCGATACCAGGGCGGCAAGTTCATCGTTATCGACTATAGCCGCGCCGACTTCCCGCCGCGCTCGATGTTCCCTGACGAATGAGCTCGCTACACCGGCAACAGGCCCCGCCCGGCGATCATATCGGCTGCCTTTTCAGCGATCATGATGACGGCGGCGTTGGTGTTTGACGACACGATGCGTGGCATCACCGAGCTGTCGCAGACGCGCAGGCCTTGAAGCCCGCGCACGCGAAGCTCGGGATCGACGACGCTCTGCGCATCGCCGCCCATTCGGCAGGAGCCGACCGGATGGTAGGCGCTGCGGCCATGCTCGCGGGCGAAGGCTTCGAGTGCCGCGCGTCCCTTGATTGCCGTGCCCGGAAGGTGCTCCCGACTGATGTATTTTGCAAAGGCCGGCTGAGACAGGATCTCGCGGCTGATCTCGATGCCATCGACGGCGCGCTCCAGGTCGTAGGGTTCGGCGAAAGGGTTGGGATCGATGACCGGAGCATCGCGCGGATCGGCTGATCTGAGCGTGACGCTGCCGCGCGAGCGGGGGCGGACATGGTAGGAATTCAGCGTGCAGCCATTGCCACCAGGGACCGAGCCGATGCCCTCCTCGACACCGGCACCGGGCAGGAAATGAAACTGGATGTCCGGGGTTTTCTCCGTGCGGTCGCCCCACCAGAAACCGCCGGCTTCGACGATGTTGGACGCCACCGGCCCCTTGCCGAACAGCGCATATTCCAAGCCGGCGACCGCCTGCCAGCGCTTTTTCTTATAGCGGTCGATACCGTGCGGCCCGTTGAGTTCGGCGACGACGTCGATATCCATGTGATCGTGCAGGTTCTGGCCAACGCCAGGCAGATCGTGGATCACCTTGATACCGTGCGTGCCAAGATGCGCGGCCGGGCCGATGCCCGACAGCATAAGCAGTTTGGGCGAGCCGATGGCGCCGGCGGTGATGATCACCTCGCGCTCGGCGCGCAGCAGTTCCGCACGGCCATTGACGATGATCTCGACGCCGACGGCGTGCCCATTTTCGACAACGATGCGGCTGACCGTTGCGTCAGTGCGCAGCGTCAGGTTCTTGCGGCTCATCGAGGGCTTGAGGTACGCGACGGCAGTGCTGCTGCGGCGGCCGTTGCGCGTCGTCGTCTGGTAAAGCCCCGCCCCTTCCTGCTGACCGGCGTTGAAGTCGGCGCGATACGGAAGACCGGCCTGCTGCGCCGCCCTGACGAAAACCCGTGTCAGCGGATGCGGCGTGCCACTCGAAACGCCGAGCGGCCCTTCGGTGCCGTGATGTGGGCCGGCGAAAGTGTCGTTGCCTTCGGAGCGCCGGAAATACGGCAGCACGTCGGCATAGCTCCAGCCGGCGCAACCCTCCTCAGTCGCCCAGTCGTCATAGTCTTGCGGGCAGCCGCGCGTGAACACCTGCGCGTTGATCGAGGAGCCGCCACCGAGAACGCGTGCTTGCGGATAGACCATGGCGCGGCCGTCGATCGCCTTGCCGGGCGCCGTTTCGTAACCCCAGATCAGTGGCCCCGACGTCATCTTGAAGAAGCCGACCGGCAGATGGATGTAGCGATCCGTGTCGGGTGGACCGGCCTCGAGCAGCACGACCGACAGGTCGGGATTCTCGCTGAGCCTGGCGGCAAGGATGCAGCCAGCCGAGCCACCGCCGACGATGATGTAATCCGGCATTCTTCCTCCGATGCCACGGCCGAAAATCCCGCCCGGCTCACATGCGCGTGACGATCTCAAGTCGCTTGTGTCGCGTCAAGAGAAAGGGTATGGTTATCGTGTTGAAGGGTTGTCGTACAAGTAGAGGAACTTGACAATCCCTCGATCGGAGGCCCGGCCGCGTCCCCGCGCATGCAGCCGGGCGGGAAACAGATTTCAATCGGGAGGTTTGATAATGAAGGACAGGAAGAGTTTGACGCTTTCCGGCACAGTCAGTCGCCGGACACTGATGCTGGGCGCCACGGCCGGAGTGGCCGCACTTGCCATGCCAAGGGTCCTGCGCGCACAGGAAAAGCCGACGCTGGTGACGTCGATCCGCTCGCTATCTAATCCCTACCATGCGGTGTGGAAAACCGGCGCCGAGGCCTATGCCAAATGGGCCGGACTCGAGCATGTTACGCTGGTTTCGGAAGGCAACAGCGAGAAGGGCATCGCCGACATCAAGGCCATGCTTGCCAAGACCGGCGGCAACATGGTGCTCAATTCCGACCCCAACGATACGCCGGACGCGCGCCCCATCGTCGAGGCCTGCGCCAAGGCCGGCGCCTATGTGGTGACGCAATGGAACAAGCCGCCGGATCTGCACCCCAAGGACTTCAACCCGAACTACGTTTCCCACATCGAGTTCGACGGCATCTCGAGTGGCAAGACCATCGCCGAGATCCTGTTCAAGACGATCGGCGGCAAGGGTGGCATCGTCGCACTCGGCGGCTTGATCTCGACCACCGCGGCGATCGAACGCAAGAAGGGTCTCGACGCGGCGCTCGCCGCCAATCCCGACATCAAGCTGCTCGACTTCCAGGTCGCCAACTGGAAATCGACCGAAGCCTTCGACCTGATGGGCAATCTGCTCACCCGCTTCGGCGACGACATCAAGGGCATCTGGGCCGCCAATGACGATATGGGCTCCGGCGCACTCGAAGCGCTGCGCGCCGAAAACCTTGCCGGCAAGGTGCCGATCGTCGGTGTCGACGGCATCAAGACGGCGGTGGACGCAGTGCGCACGGGCGAGTTTGCCTGCACCGTCACCTCGGATCCGTTCTGGCAGGGTGGCATGGGGCTAGCCATCGGCTACAACGCCAAGATCGGCAAGTTCGATCCGGTCAAGGAGCCGCCGGAGCACCGCGAATTCTACGGCAAGGCGGTGCTGATCTCGCACGACAATGTCGAGGAGTATTACAAGACCAACGTCGATGCGAAGCCCGAGATCGACTGGAACGACCTGTGGGGTCGGGTGACCGGAGCCATCCGTACCTGATCGCCGGAGCGGGCTGCTTACTCCCTGGCGGCCCGCTCCCTTTTACAGACGCCATTGCATCAGCATCGGCGACTGTCATGACGCAGACGGGAAGCGGTTTCTTGACAATCGATACAGAACCCCTGAAGTCCGTTTCGGACATCGAGCGGACGACGCTTATGACACTGATCCCCGGCCGCATCGCCGGCCTGTTCGGCGGCAGGCGCTGGCGCAGCCTGGCGCCGCTGGCGGTGCTGATCGTGCTATGCGTGCTGATCGCCATTGCCAATCCCAATTTCATCGAATTGCGCAACCTCGTGCGCGTCGCCAATTCGGCCGCCGTGCCGCTAACGCTGGCCATGGGGCTGACCTTCATCATCCTGATGGGCAGCATCGACCTGTCGGTCGAGGGCACGCTGTCGGTAGCGGCGATGGTGGTGGTGCTGCTCGCCGCCAATGACGGCAACGGCAATGACTACGGCTGGTGGGCGGTGCTCGCTGCGGTGGCTGCCGGAACGGCGATGGGCCTTGTCAGTGGTCTGGTGCAGACTATGCTGAGGATCCCGTCCTTCATGGCCACGCTTGGCATGTGGTTCATCGGTCTCGGTTTGTCGGTCTATATGCTCGGCGGCTCGGCGATCCGCCTCAACGACGCCTCGATCCGCGATCTGGCGCTGACCCGTTTCCTTGGGCTGCCGCTGGCGGTGTGGGTCGCCACCGGAGCGTTCCTGCTCGCCGCCGTCATCCAGTATCACACCAAGCTCGGGCGCCACATCCTGGCGATCGGCGGTGACGAGGACGTGGCCAAGCTCTCCGGTGTCAACGTGGTGCGCGTGCGCATCACGGCCTTCGCGCTGGCTGGCTTCTTCTTCGGCATAGCCGGCGTGCTTGCCGCGGCTCAACTCGGCCAGTCGCATGCCGTCATCGGCGACGGCAGGCTGTTTGCCGCGGTCACCGCCGTCGTCGTCGGCGGCACGGCTTTGACCGGCGGCGAGGGCGGCGTCGTCAACACGCTGATCGGCGTGCTGATCGTCACCGTGCTTGCCAACGGCATGATCCTGCTCGGCATCTCGCCCTTCATCCAGCAGACGGTGCAGGGACTGATGATCATCGCCGCTGTGGCGCTGTCGCTCGATCGCGTCCGCCTCAAAATAGTGAAGTGAGCGCCATGTTGAGCGCATCCGGCATCATCAAGACTTTTCCCGGCGTCCACGCTCTGCGCGACGTCTCGATCGAGGTTCGGCCGAACGAAGTGGTTGGGCTGATCGGCGAGAACGGCGCCGGCAAGTCGACGCTTATGCGGGTGCTGGCCGGCACCTACCGGCCGGATGGCGGCACCCTCACGCTCGACGGCGAGCAACTTAAGCTGCGCAATGCCCGCGACGCCGCAAGGCACGGCATCGGCATGGTGTTCCAGGAACAATCGCTGGTGCTCAACCTGACGGTGGCCGAAAACATCTATCTCGGCCAGGAAGACCGCTTCACGCGCTTCGGCATCGTCAACTGGCGCGGCTTGAATACAGCAGCGCGCCGCCAGCTCGGCAAGATCGGCATAGACATCGATGTCACCGCGCGCACCTCCGAACTCACCTTCGCCGCGCGCCAGATGGTCGAGCTGGCCAAGGCGCTGACGCTAGAGGAAATGGTCGAGCGGCCGCTGCTGATCCTGCTCGACGAGCCGACTTCGGTGCTCAATGCCGCCGACATCAAGGTGCTGTTCGCGCGCGTCCGTTCGCTCAAATCCCGCGCCAGCTTCGTCTTCGTCTCGCACCGTCTCGACGAGGTGCTGGCGATCTCCGACCGCGTCTACACGATGAAGGATGGCGCGGTGGTCGCCGAACACCGCACTGCCGAGGTCACCGCGCCGGAGCTGCACGAGATCATGGTCGGACGCGGGCTGCAGGCCGAATACTACCGCGAGGCCCGCCAGCAGGCGCCGCGCGAGGAGACAATGGTCGAAACCAGGCGGCTTGGCGTCGCCGGCGCCTACCATGGCGTGGACCTCAGGATCAGGGCCGGCGAGATCGTCGGCATCGCTGGCGTCGTCGGTTCCGGCCGCGAGGAAGTCACCCGCACGGTCGGCGGCTTCCTTCAGCACAGCGCAGGCGAAATTATAATCGCCGGCGACGCCGTGCATTTCGGCTCGCCGGAGCCGGCCGTGCGCAAGGGCATCGGCTATGTGCCGCGCGAACGGCGGCTCGAGGGCCTGGTGATGTTCCTGTCTATCGCAGAAAACATCTCGCTCGCCGACCTGTCGAGTGTCATGCGCCACGGCGCGATCGACTACGGCAAGGAGCGCCGGCTTGCCGCCGACTGGATCAAGCGGCTGCGCATCAAGGCGCCAGGCCCCGATGCGGCCTGCCGCAAGCTCAGCGGCGGCAATCAGCAGAAGGTGGTGCTGGCACGCTGGATGACGGCGGGCTCGCGCATCCTGGTGCTCGACCATCCGACCCGCGGCCTCGATGTCGGCGCCAAGGAGGAGGTCTATGAATTGATCCGCGATCTTTCCGGACAGGGCGTGGCGATCCTGCTGATCTCCGACACGCTGGAGGAAACGATCGGTCTGTCGCACCAGGTGCTGGTGATGCGCGACGGCGAGATCACCGCGCGCTTCGACGCCAGTCCCGGCAACAAGCCGGACCAGGTCGAACTGTTGCGGGCGATGGTGTGAGGCCGGCCTATGAAAGAGATATTTTCCCTGCAAAGATTCCTCGACAGCAAATGGACACATGGCGCCATTCCGCTGGTGTTGCTTGTCGCCTTGCTGCTGATCATCGAGATCGCCGCACCCGGCTTTCTCACCGGCGAAACCGTGGCCTTGCTGTTCGCCAACACCGCCGTGCTGTTCATCCTGGCGACCGGCGTCACCTTCGCCATCCTGCTCGGCGGCATCGACCTGTCGATCCAGGCGGTCGCCTCGCTGGCGAGCGTGATCCTGGCGCAGTTGCTGCCCTCGCTCGGCCTCGCCGCCTTTCCGGTGGCGATCCTGTCCGGTCTCGCCTTCGGGGTGTTGAGCGGTATCGTCCACGTCAAGCTGCGCGTCCCGTCTTTCGTGGCGACGCTCGCCACCGGTGGCGTGGTGACAGGCATTGCGCTCTGGGTTTCCGACGGCCGCGCCATCACCATCGAGGAAGGCGGCCGCGAAAACACCGCCTGGATCAACGCCACGATCGCCGGCCTGCCGGTGGTGGTGCTGATTTCGGCGGTGATCGGCATCGCCGGCTTTCTCGCCTTGCGCTATACGCGCTTTGGCCGCCAGGCGATCGCAGTCGGCGCCGGCGAACCTGCTGCCTGGGCGGCAGGCATCAATGTCGACCGCACCAAGATCATCGCTTTTGCGGCTTCGGGCATGCTGGCCGCCGTCGCCGGCGTCGTGCTGGCGGCAAGGCTGTCGAGTGGCTCGCCGGTTCTCGCCAATCAGTTGCTGCTGCCGGCCATTGCCGCCGTCATCGTCGGCGGCACCGCCATCACCGGCGGACTGGGTGGTGTCGCCCGCACGGCGGTCGGCGCACTGATCATTTCGATCGTGCGCATCGGCATGACCTTCATCGGCGTCAACATTTTCCTGGAAAACATGGTGTTCGGCGCGGTCCTGATCGCCGCCGTCGCCATCACCATCGACCGCAGCAAGATCGCGGTCATCAAGTGACAGAGCCATCCGCACCGCCTCCCAAGCAAGCGCGGACAGGACGGGACCGCATCGGCACAAAGCCGATGCGGTCCCGCCTGAAGCCCCTACATCGTGTCGAGGCCGATCAGTTCGATCTTGTAGCCATCCGGGTCTTCAACGAAGGCGATGTGGGTCGTGCCATGCTGCATCGGCCCGGGCTTGCGCGGGATCTTGGCACCACGCTTTTCGAGCTCGGCGCAGACGCCGTAGATGTCGTTGACGCCGAGCGCCAGATGGCCAAAGCCGGTGCCGATCTCGTAGGGCTCCTCGCGGCCCCAGTTCAGCGTCAGCTCAACGACCGCCTCCTTGTCCTCCGGACCATAGCCGACGAAGGCGTTGGTAAACTTGCCGCCCGGATAGTCGTCCCGGCGCAGCAAGGTCATGCCGAGCACTTCGGTGTAGAAGGCAATCGACCTGTCGAGGTCGAGCACCCTGATCATGGTATGCATGTAGCGGAAGCGGCCTGGGGCGTCGCTCATGGGGAAAGTCCTCCGAATTCGGTGATTTGCTGGTCTGACCATCCACATCAAACGGCTGGTTGGGAAACGGCGCCGCTTGATGTTCTAAATCAGGGTTGTATGATAACACGACAAGAACGGTGGTTGTCCAGTCGTTTCCGCAGAGAGTCCAGAGCCAGGTCATGAATGTCGTGCAGCCCACCTCCGCATCGCTGATAGCAGCCCTTGCCGGCGTGTTGCCGAATGGCGGGTTGCTGACTAACGAGGAAGATCTGGCGCGCTATAGCCGCGACTGGTCGGGCGACCATTTCGGCCGCCCGCTGGCGGTGGCGCGCCCGGCCTCGGTCGCGGAGATGTCGGCGCTGATGCGGCGCTGCCACGAGGAGCGTATCCCTGTCGTGCCACAGGGCGGCCTGACCGGCCTCGTCGGCGCGGCGGTGGCGGCAGACAGCGGCGAAGTGGTGATCTCGCTGGAGCGCCTGAACACAATCCGCTCCGTCAACCCGATCGATTTCGCCATGGTGGTTGAGGCCGGTTGCATCCTTGAGGACGCCAAGCGTGCCGCCGAAGCGCATGATTGCCTGCTGCCGATCACCTTCGGGGCGCAAGGGAGCTGCCGCATCGGCGGCAACGTCGCCACCAATGCCGGCGGCTTCAACGTGCTACGCTACGGCATGACGCGCGACCTTGTGCTTGGCCTGGAAGTTGTGCTGGCCGACGGTCGGGTGTGGAATGGACTGAAGGTGCTGCGCAAAGACAATCGCGGCTACGACCTCAAGCAGGTCTTCATCGGCAGCGAAGGCACGCTCGGCATCGTCACCGCCGCGGCGCTAAAACTCTATCCTAAGCCGACGCAGATCGAGACGGCGTTGGTCGGGCTGCGCTCGGTCGAGGACGCCATGGCGCTCTATGCACGGGCACGGCGCGACTGCAGCGACCTTTTGACCGCCTTCGAATTGATCCTGCGCCGTGGCATCGAGATCACCATGCGCGAGGCTGCGGATTTTCGGGAGCCATTGACCAGAGCCTACCCGGCCTATGTGCTGATCGAAGTTTCCGCCGGCGGATTGATCGACTTGTCCGCCATGCTTCTGGATTTTCTCGCCGGCGTTACCGATCTCGTCGAGGACGGCGTGGTGGCCTCGACCAGAGCCCAGGGCGATCGGCTGTGGCGCTACCGCGAGATCATGGTCGAGCGGCAGGGCCGCGGCGGCCGCTATCTGCGCACCGACGTTTCGGTGCCGATCTCGAAACTCGCTGATTTCGTTACCGACGCACTGGCGGCGCTGGAGCAAGCGCGGCCGGACGCATTCGCCGTCACCTACGGCCATGTCGGCGACGGCAACATCCATCTCAACGTCGTGCCGCCGGAAGGCATGGCACCCGAGGCCGTCGAGCAGCTGTTCGAAGAGGCCGAAGCCCATATCTTCGCAGTAGTCGACCGCTATGGCGGCTCGATCAGCGCCGAACACGGGATCGGCCGGGTCAAGCAGAAGGCCTTCCTCGAACGCATGGACCCGGTGGCGCTCGATCTGGCGGCAGGCATCAAGGAAGCCTTCGATCCGCACCACATCCTGAGCAACGGGCGCATTCTGGCGTCCAAATCCGCCGTCGACTATAGGTGAGCGATGACGCTGAAGCTCGACAAGGTCAATCGCGGACCACACCTCTCCACTCTGGTCGCCAGTTCCATCTCGCGCGAGATCGCACAGGGGCGCCTGAAGCCCGGCGATCAGCTGCCAACCGAGCAGGCGCTGGCCACCACTTTCGGGGTCAGCCGCAACGTCGTGCGTGAGGCGATCGCGCGGCTGCGCTCGGAAGGCCGCATCTGGTCTCAGCAGGGGCGCGGCGCCTTCGTCGTCGAAGCCGGCAACGCGACCGTGCTCACCATCGACTACGAAGCGCTGCAACGTGCCGACTCTTTCCGCAGCCTGTTCGAACTGCGCGGCATCCTCGAGGTGCAGGCCGCCGCACTTGCCGCAACACGGCATACAGCCGCCGACCTCGCAGCGATGGGCGAAGCGTTGGCCGGCATGCGTGCAGCGCCCTATGGCAGCGTCGCCTGGCTGCGCAGCGACCTTGAATTCCACCGCACCGTCGCCGAGGCGACGCGCAACAGCTACATGGGCCAGTTTCTGGTCTTCGTTTCAGAGCGCGTTCGCGAAAGCATCCTCGCCGCCGGCAACCAGCAGAAATCCGACGACATGGCGCGCATCACGCTGGGCGAGCACGAGCGCATCTTCGCCGCCATCCGCGCTGGCGATGTCGAGGCGGCACAAACGGCCATGCATGACCATCTGGCGGGAGCCGCTTTGCGCGTCGGGCTGCATGACAGTGATGCGGTCGCCGAGGTGACACTTCAGTTGCCACAGGCGAGGCGAAAGAAGGCCACTCGCGGGCAAGCCATCGGGTAACGGGCTTCGCTCCACATCAGTTCGTTTTGGGCTCAACCAGCGAGACCCCGTTCAGGCCGGCGATGATATCGGAAAGCGCCGGCACGAATTTTTCGCCATGACCGGTGGTGACTGCGGTGGCGAAGCCGTTGCGCACCGCAGCACCAATCGGATTGGCGACGCCGGCAGCCTGCGCAAAGGAAGCAAGATAGGTCATGTCCTTGAGCGCATTGGCGATGGCAAAACGCTGTGCGTTCTCGTTGCGGTTCAGCACGAAGTCGAAGAAGGCCTGGTAGAAGCCGCAGTCCATGCGGCTGCCCGAGATGACGCTGTTGAAGACCTGCGGCGTCAGGCCGGCCTTTGCGCCGAGCGTCAGCGCCTCCGAATAGATCGCCGAGTACCCCATCGAGATGAAATTGTTGAGCAGCTTCATGGTGTGGCCGCTGCCGGTCGGTCCGGTGTGCACGATGCGCGCGGCAAAGGCTTCGAGCACCGGCCGCGCCCGCGCGACGGCTTCTGCCGAGCCGCCGACCATGACGTCGAGCTTGCCCTCGGCTGCTTCCTTGGGTGTACGCGCCAGCGGCGCATCGATCAGCGTCAAGCCTTGAGCGGCGAGTTCGGCCGCCAGCGCTGTCGTCAACGACGGGTTGGAGGTCGAGCAGTCGATGATCAGCAGCGGTCTGCCGGCCGTAGCCAGCCCGTCCGGTCCCTTCACCAGCGCTTCCACCTCGCGCGAACCGGTGACGCAAAGGACGACGACGTCGCTCGCGGCGGCAAGCTTGTGCAGGCTTTCTGCCTCTGTGGCGCCGGCCGCGACGAACCGGTCGGCCGCATCGCGGCTGCGATGCGCCCAGACCGTCAGAGGCCAGCCTTTGGCCAGAAGATTGGCAGCCATGCCGGCGCCCATGCTGCCCAGTCCGATGAAGCCTATGCGTTCCTTCATGTTTTTCTCCAATTGTGCCGCATGCCGGGCAGCAGCTGCATTTCCTCACCTTGCGGCGAGAACGTGTCGATGCAATCCTTGCCGGAGAATCGGACCGGAGGCTGCATCCCCCGATGGCGGATCACGAGACCATGCTTTTCGACGCCATACCGCAAGCGCCTAATCTGAGGAGCGGGCTCGTCAACACACTGATCGCGCAGATCGAAGCCGGCGACCTTGCGCCGGGTCAGAGGCTGCCGACCGAGCAGGAGATCGTCGCTGCGACCGGCGTGAGCCGCACCGTCGTGCGCGAGGCGCTGGCTGCGTTGCGCGCCCGGGGGCTTATCACCACCCGCCAGGGTCTGGGTGCTTTCGTCACCAAGGATCCCCTGCCCCGGACCTTTTCCATCCTGCCGGACGATCTTGAATCGATCGACGAGGTGTTGCGTGTGCTCGAACTGCGCATGGGCATCGAGGTGGAAGCGACCGGCCTTGCCGCCGAGCGGCGCAGCGACGCAGCACTTGAGCAGATGAGCTCCCGGCTTGACGCGCTTGAAGCCGCGGTCCGCGCCGGCGAGTCGGGCTCGGAAGAGGATTTCGGCTTTCACCGCGCCATTCTCGCCGCGACGCGTAACGCCAATTTCACCCGGCTGTTCGACACCTTTGGCAGCGCCATGATCCCGCGCCAGTGGACCCGGCTCGATCGCATGACCGTTCCCGAACGGGAAAAATACCTCGCCCGCATGCAGCGCGAGCATCGAGCCATTCTCGCCGCCATCGAAGCCAGGGACGTGAATGCGGCGCGCCGTGCCATGCGCAGCCACCTGACCAAGAGCTATGCCCGTTTCGCGACCTTGCGCGACAAGGCCGAACGCGGCGACTGAGCCCTTGCTCATATCGCTGTTCCCGCCACGCCGCCGAGGTAGAGATCCCGCATCAGCGACATGTCGCGCAATTCCGCGATCGGCCCCGAGACGACGATGCGGCCGTTCTGCATCAGGTAGCCGCGCGAGGCGACCGACAGCGCCAGACCGGCATTCTGCTCGACCAGCAGCACCGAGGCGCCAAAACGCTCGCCGACGTCGAGGATGATCGCCTTGATCTCCTTGACCAGCAGCGGCGACAGGCCGAGCGACGGCTCGTCGAGCAGGAGAACGCGCGGCCGCGCCATCAGGCCGCGCGCGATCGCCAGCATCTGCTGCTGGCCACCGCTCAGCGAGCCGCCCTTGTCGCGCCGCTTGGTGGCGAGGATCGGAAAGAAGGCCAGCATCGTAGCGAAGTCGGCTTCGATGGCATCATCGTCACGGCGTGAATAGGCGCCGAGGCGGAGATTTTCCCCGACCGTCATGTCGACGAATATTTTTCGTCCCTCCGGCACCAGCACGACGCCACGGGTTGCCATGATATCGGCGGGCAGGCCGGTAACGTCGCCGCCGTCGAAAACGATGTTGCCGGCGCGCGGCCTGACCAGCCCGGCGATCGCCTTCAGCAGTGTCGACTTGCCGGCGCCGTTGGGCCCGAGGATTGTGACGATCTCGCTTTTGGCCAAAGTCAGCGAGACACCCCGGTTGACGATGGTCGGGCCATAGCCGGTGACAACATCGGAAATGGCGAGCAGGCTCACAGGTCGCCTCCCAGATAGACTTCCAGGACCTTGGGATCGGCAAGCACCGTCTCGGTCGTTCCGTCGGCGATCTTGGAGCCGAAGTCGAGCACGGCAAGGCGCCGGCACAGCATCTGCATCAGCTTCATGTCGTGGTCGATGACGCAGACGGTGATGCCATGGCCTGGCAGTTGGCGCACAAGCCCGACAAGAGCAGTGGTTTCGCGGTCGTTGAGCCCCGCGGCCGGCTCGTCGAGCAGCAGCAGCGTCGGCTGCGCGGCGAGTGCCAGCGCCAGGCCGAGCAGGCGCAGGCTGCCGAACGGCAGCACGCCGGCCTTTTCATCCGCTAGCGCTGTCAGACCGACGAAATCGAGCAGCGCCTGCGGCTTCGGCCAGGGGGTGTTGGCGCTTGCTCGGGCTCGCACATGCTCGCCGGCGATCTGCACATTCTCCAGCACGCCGAGGCCGGCGAAAGCCATCGCCTGCTGGAAGGTGTAGCCGATGCCTGCCCGCGAAATGGCGTGCGGCGCCGAACCGGTGATGTCGCGCCCGCGAAACGACACGCTGCCAGCGCTGGGCTTATGGACGCCAGTGACGACGTTGAACAAAGTCGTCTTGCCCGAGCCGTTCGGGCCGACCACGCCGAGGATTTCGCCTTCCGTGATGGAGAGGTCGACGCCGGCGAGCGCGGTGACGCCGCCGAACTGCTTGCTCAAGGCGCGGATCTCCAGGATCGGGCTCATCGCCGCGCCTCGGAGGGACTGCCGCCGGCACTGTTTTCCAGTTCCTGCCGCTCTTTCGGCCTCGCCAAAAGGACTTTGCGCACGGCCGCGGCGATGCCGGCGATCAGTCCGTCGGGCAGAAGCAGAATGACGGCGATCAGGCAGACGCCGTAGACGATGCGCGACTGGACCGGATCGAGATTGAGAACTTCCGGCAGGAAGGCGACCAGGATGCCGCCGGCGAGAGGACCTGCGATCAGACGGGCGCCGCCGATCATCACCATCAGCGCCAGATAGATGCTCGGAAAGGACGCAAACTGCGTCGGCGAGATGTGGCCGAGGAAATAGGCCAGCAGCACACCGGAGATGCCGGCAAAGACACCGCTGACGACGAAAGCGCCGATCTTGTGCCGGCCGACATTGATGCCGAGCGAAGCCGCAAGTTTCTCGTTCTCCCGGATAGCACGCAACGTGCGGCCATAGGACGAGTTGATGATCGCCCAGCTCGCCACCGCCGCGACAGTCACGAAAGCCACCACCATCAAATAGTAGCGCGTCAGGTCGCTCATGTCGGCGCCGAACAGGGTGACCGGACCAGCAAGGTCGAGCCCCGTCGCCGCACCCGTATAGTCGCCGCCATTGGTGAGCACGATGGCGAGCAACTGCCCGAAGGCGAAAGTCATGATGACGAAGTGATGGCCGCCGACGCGCAGCGACGGAATGCCGACAATCATCGCGAATACGGCGCTCGCAAGGGCGGCCGCCGGCAGCGTTGCCCAAAAGCCGACGCCGAAATCGCGCGCCAGGATCGCCGCTGCATAGGCGCCGACGCCGACCAATGCCGCGTGGCCCATCGACAGGATGCCGGTCTGGCCGAACAGCACCGACAGCCCGTAAAGGGCGATCACATTGGTGCCGGCCGAGATCGCCAGCGACAGGAAGCGGTTGCTCGGCGAGAACAGCGGCACAAGCGCGATCAGCGCCAGGATGACCAGCACCGGAGGCAGGGACCGCATTGCCTTGAAGGCGGGGGCCGCGCGACCACCGTGGAACTCCTGGCCTGCGTTCATGACGCCATCCTGGGTCCGCTGGTGCCGCCGAACAGGCCGTGCGGGCGAACGATCAGCACCAGGATCATCAGGGCGAAGGAATAGGCGTCGGTCCATTGCGAGAAGCCGTAGCCGGCGCTGAAGCCTTCGACGATGCCGAGGATGAGACCGGCGGCGACGGCGCCGTAGATGTTGCCGAGCCCGCCGATCAGCGCAACGGCGAACCCCTTCATCACCATGGCGCCACCGGTGAACGGCGTGATCGGAAACAGCGCGATCAGCAATGCGCCGCCAAGCCCGGCAAGCGCACTGCCGAGCACGAACACGCCGGAGATGTAGCGGCGCACCGGAATGCCCATCAGGGCCGCGGTGTCGCGGTCCTCCACGCTGGCCCGCAACGCCCGGCCGTAGCGGCTTGCCGTGATCATCCGGAAGCTGAGCGCCACCACGGCGATGGTGATCAGGATGACCATGACGCGCACGGACGCGATACGCACGCCGCCGACGTCCCAGACGGTGGTCAGCGGGCGCGGGATGCTCTTCTGGTTGGGGTTCCAGAACAGCACGACGACGTGCTGCAGGACGACGATGAGGCCGAGCGAAACGATGAAGCCATTGGTCGGCCGCTCAAGCGTGAAGCGGAAAAGGCCGCGCTCGAGAATGTAGCCCATCAGCCCGACCGCCAGGATCGCCAACACCACCGCAAGCGGAAAGCCGAGGCCGGCGCTGACGGCAAGCCAGGTGACGATGCCGCCGATCATCAGGAATTCGCCATGAGCGAAGTTGATGATGCCGGTCAGGCCGAAGATCAGGGTCACGCCAATGGCGATGAGTGTGATCACGCTGGCGATGGAAAGGCCGTTGAGGATCTGTTGGATAAAGATATCCACGGCTGACATCCGCTGTTGATGGAGGCGGGCGATCAAGACCTGCCTGTATTCAAGAAGGATGAGTTGGCAACGGGTGACGCCGCCAACTCAGGGATCAGTTCCCAGATCAGCTCTTCGGGGCTTCAGCCGGCGGCTGCTGCATGGAGCAGGAGATGGCGCCGCCAGGTGCCGCGGCGCAGACCTCGGTGGCATGGGTGACCTGATGGGTTGGATTGAAAATCAGGTCATCCGAGACCACGCCCTGATGGTGCAGCGTCAGCAACGCTTCGACCGTCTTGTCCGGATCGAAGCTGCCGGCTTTCTCCCATGCTTCGGCGAGGAAATGCACATAGTCGTGGTAGAGCAGCGACACCGACGAGGTCACGCCGTGCGGCGCGCCGGCGGCGAAGTAAGCGTCGAAATAGGCCTTGGCTTTCGGGTTGGACGACTCGCCCCAGCAGACCGGCACGCAGCTCATTGCCACCGGCACATCGGCCGTCAGCGCCTTTTCCTTCCATATGCCGGGGTCGACGCCGAACAGGAAATAGCTCTTGGCGGCACCCAGTTCGAGCGCCTGCGGCAGCGCCGTCAGCGTTGAATCGCCATTGTACCAGAAGTGGATGATATCCGGATTGAGGCTCTTGGCGCGGGTCAGGAAGGGCGAGAAGTCGGTCGTATCTGGCGGATAGAAGATGATGTCGGGAACGTCTTGGCCCTCGGCTTTCAGCGCCTTGTAGTAATAGGACGACAGGAACTGGCCGGTGGCGTCGTTGCCGACGATCATGACCGATTTCTTTGGCTTAAAACCGAGCAGTGGTTCAAGCAAGGTCAACACGCCCCGCGCGGTCGATCCGGACCGCTGGAATTCCTGCGGCTCGGACTGGAAGAGATAGTGATCCTCTCCGCCCGGCTTGACGGAGTCGGGTGTCAGGATTTTCGCCAGTGTCGAATTGCCGGCGAAATGAATGATCTTGGCCGGCTGCGTGATCTTGGCCATCGCCAGCGTGAAGTCATGCGTCTCCGATCCGAAGATCGCCTGCACCTTCACGTCGCGAACCAGTTCCTGGGTGGCGGCGATGGCGGTGGCGATATCGGTGCGGTCATCGCGTTTGACCATTTCCAGCTTGTAGGTCTTGCCGCCGACCTTGATGCCGCCGGCGTCGTTGATCTGCTTGACGGCAAGCCCGACGCCCGCGGGCAAAGTGTGACCGGCGGAAACGAACGAGCCCGATTCCGCCGCGACGACGCCAATCTTGACGATGTTGTCCTCGGCGAACGCAGGATGGGCAAGCGCGCTAAGGCAAAGTGCCGCCGACGCGCTCATTTTCAGAACGGTTTTCAACTTGAGATCCTCCCGACTCCAAATCTTTGCAGTCTTACCGGGTTGTCATACAACCCTGTTATCTGGTAAATCTAACGAACGCGGATGTCAATCGCGTCATCATTCGATTAAGTACCGCGAGCAGGATGCGAATCGGCTTGCTAGCCGGAACGAGGGACAGGACATGCAGTCACGGAAATTCGGCCGCACTGGCCGCAAGGTCAGCGAGATCGGCTTTGGTTCATGGGCGATCGGCGCCGCCTGGGGCGAGGTCAATGACGACGACGCAGTGGCCGCTCTGCACGCCGCCCTCGATGCCGGCGTGACCTTCATCGACACCGCCGATGTCTATGGCGACGGCCGCTCCGAGAAACTCATCGCCAGGGTGATGAGGGAACGCGGCGGGGAGCGGCCATTCATTGCCACCAAGGCCGGAAAGCGGCTGCCGACGCAGACGGTCGAAGGCTTTACGCAAGAGAACCTGACCGACTGGATTGACCGCAGCCTCAGATATCTCGAGGCCGACACGCTCGATCTCGTGCAACTGCATTGCCCGCTGACCGACCTCTATTATCACCCGGAAGTGTTCGAGCGGCTCGACCGCCTCGTTGAGCAAGGCAAGATCCGCAACTACGGCGTCAGCGTCGAGCGCGTCGAAGAGGCGCTGAAGGCGATGGAATATCCAGGCGTCGTCAGCGTCCAGATCATCTTCAACGCCTTCCGCCAGCGCCCTGCCGAACAGTTCTTCGACCTGGCCAAGAATAACGATGTCGCCATCATCGCCCGCGTACCGCTGGCCAGCGGGTTGCTGTCGGGAAAATTCAAGGCCGAGACCAAATTCGAGGACAATGACCACCGCAAATTCAACCGCAACGGCGAGGCCTTCGACGTCGGTGAAACCTTCTCGGGTGTGCCCTATGAGGTCGGGCTGGCGGCGGTCGAGCGCATCCGGCCGCTGGTTTCTGATGGCACGACGATGGCAAAATTTGCGCTGCGCTGGATCCTAATGTTCGACGCGGTCACGGTGGTTATTCCCGGCGCGCGCAACCCGGCTCAGGCCCGCTCCAATGCCGAGGCCGCGGCACTGCCGCCGCTCTCCGGCGAGGTCATGGAGGAGATCCGTACTGTCTACGACCAGGATATCAAGCCCTACGTGCATCAACGCTGGTGATCAAAGTTGAAGGCCAGCCTCCATAGTTCCCGATCCCGAATCAGGGGAGCGGATAGTCGTCGCGTTCAGTACCCATCCCTGCTTTTGCGGGAAATCGAGTCTGGGGGAGAGAAGACGTCGACCAGTTGATTGAGGCCAGCGTCAACAGTTCGCGTGGTGTGGACAGCTGACGGCGGGATCACGGCGACCGAGGGTGCCCATCGTCGGTGAACTGTTTGGCGACGACGAGTGTATCGTCCGCGTGACCGACTACGGCAACGTTGGCGCCTCGCTCGGCTAGCAGCCGGGCCGTGGCCAAGCCAATGCCGGAACTTCCCCCGAGTACAGAGGCCGTTCGGCCCTCGAACTCGCGCTCCACTGGTAGAAGCTCCTCATCCTTCCCTCCGGCACTAGCAGGACTGACCGAATGCCGCCACCGCCTGGTCGGTCAGCGTGCAACCTGCCCCAGGCATCTGCGGCCGGACATAGTGGCCGTCCTCGACCTTGATGGGCTCGACAAAACAGTCCTTGATCCAGGGGATGTATTCCAGCATCGAGGTCGCCGGATGCCAGTATGAAAGGTGAACATGCACCTGCCCCATGTCGCCGACGTGAGCGACGACCGGCAGGCGGTGCGAGTGGGCGTTGTGCGCAACCTGGATGTACTCGGTGATACCCGCGATGCGCGTGACGTCAGGCTGCACGTATTGCACCGCGCCGGCGTCGATGAAGGTGTTGAACGCGTCGGCGGTATAGAGCTGCTCGCCAAGAGCCACGGGGATCGACGTCGATCGCGCAAGCGCGGCATGGGACCCCACATCATCATACCACATGGGTTCCTCGAACCAGAACACGTCGAGCGGCTCGGCCTGAGCGCAGAACCGCTGACAGGTGGGCAGATCCCATTTGCCGGACCTGAGGTGCTGATGATCGCGCGGCCTGCGATCGACTGGTGAAGACAAGCCGTGGCAGCTGCCGCGGCTTGCCGATCACGGCCCTCACAGAGGCATTGCGGACGGCGCGAGAAAACTTCTTTGTGACGGCGTTTCGCAGGGGCGAAGCAGGCCTCAGAACGGTTAGGCAGCGCTTACCAAAAAAGATGTCGCCGGAAGGGAACTCAGGAAGCCCAGGCAAGTTCTGTGCGAAGTGGAGGAGATTGCGCCATGAACAGTGTCATTTATCTCATCGGCCTTGTCGTCGTCGTGCTTGCGATCCTCTCCTTCCTCGGATTCCACTAGGAGACACCATGCAGCACCAAAACGATCAGGGCCGTCAGACGGCCGATTTCGAGACAGCCAAAAGCGAGCTTTCGGAAAGATTACAACGAGAAAAGCAGACCGCGACCGAGGCGCTACATGACGCTCGCGACGAGGTCACTCGGAAAGCCAGCGATTACGCTTCGGAAGCCAAGCAAGCGTTGTTCGACAAGGCAGAGGGAACACAACGCGACGTCAGCGCCAACTTGAAGGCCTTAAGCGGTGCATTGCGCGCGGCAAGCGAGCATCTGGCCAATAATGATCAACGGACCGCTTCAAAGTTCGCCCTCGATGCCGCAGGCGGGCTTGAGCGGCTTTCATCCTCATTAAAGGATAAGCCGTTCGATGAGGTGCTTGGCGAAATCCAGTCCTTCGGCCGTGAAAACTCCGGGGCGCTGATCGCTGGCTCGGTATTGGCTGGCTTGGCGTTAGGACGGTTCATCAAGAGCTCGCCGCCATCTGCTTCGATCGGGACCCCGGATCAGTCGGGAGCAGGCCGGGCGTCCGAGACGGGTTCGAGCTCGAATGAGTTCGGATGGCGATCGGCAGAGCCAGTTGAGCCTACGTTATCCCGCTCGATCAGTCCGGCGATGACTGGGCCGATGCAAGTCTGGAGCAAAACCCATGACCGACAATCAGGACACTCGCAGCCTGACAACCCTTGTTGGCGATCTGGCACAGCAGGTTACAACTCTGCTTCAAACCGAAAGCAGGCTGTTGCGGGCTGAAATGTCGGAAAAGGTGAGCAAGGCCGGCGCCGGCGCCGTGGAGGTGGTAGGAGGCGCCATTTGCCTGCTCGCCGCCCTGATGGTGCTTTTGCAGGCGCTGGTGATTGCCTTGGCGAGCGCCGGATTGGGAGCCGGATGGTCTTCGCTGCTGGTCGGCGTCGTGGTGGCGATGCTGGGCGTCATACTCTTGCGCTCCGGCAAAGCAAGCATGGCTCCTTCCGAACTCACGCCCGACCGCACACAAGACCAGCTTAAGCGTGATGCACGCGTGATCAAGGAACAGATAAGATGACCGAAAAATCCGCAGCCGAGTTGGAACGCGATGCTGATATCGCCCGCGCCAGAGTCGCAGATACCGCAGACTCGATCCGCAGCAAGATGACACCGGGTCAACTGATCGACGAATTCACCGGAATATTCAGCGGTGAGGGATCCGCTATGCTCACCAACCTCAAGACTCAGGTCAGGGACAATCCGTTGCCGCTTACCTTGGTCGGCGCCGGCCTGGCCTGGCTGATGCTCGGCAAGGGCACGTCCGTGGACAGTTCAGCACTAGGTGACTATCAGACCCGCAGAGAACCTGACCCCGCCAGGGATTTCTCCGACCGGCGCAACTTGGGCGGCGAGGGATGGCAGGGTCGAGCGGCGACGAGTACGGTGCCGAGAGCGAAGATTCCGGAATCGGCACCACGCTCTCCGATGCCGCTGGTTCGGTTGCTTCCGTTGCAGGCGGCGCCGCTGAAGCTGTGGCAGACCTTGCGGATAACGCCAGAGAAGGAGTGAGAAGCACGGCAGGACAGCTCGGCTCAGCCGCCAGTGATGTGGCCGCACGGGCGCGTCAGTCGGCGCAGGACCTGTTCCAGCGCGAGCCTCTGGCGATAGCCGCGGTGGGCCTTGCCGTGGGCACCGCCATCGGCGTGATGCTGCCTCACACCGCCGCGGAAGACGAGCAACTTGGCGCCTACCGTGACAAGCTTCGTGACAGTGCCGAGGACGTCTTCGAGAAGGGCCTGGAGCAGGCCAAGCAGGTCGCCGCCGAAGCCTATGAGACCGCAAAAGAAGAGGCTGACCGACAGGGCACCAGCGGCGATGCCGAGACGTTGGTCGACCGCGTCGGGGAAGTCGTAAAATCGACGGCAAGCAAAACCGAGGAAGCCATTCGCGATCGTTTGCCGGAGTCGGACGACTCCCGGATCGGAGGAGTCTCCGAAAACTACGCCATAGCGCTGTCGCCGGTCTTTCGTGGTGACGCCTGTCGCGGGCCGCCCCGCCGTCGGAATGTTTCACCCGGGGTCAGAATGTCGGAAGTCCGCCAGGGGTCCGCCACCTTTCCAGCCGGCTGTGATTGCCGGGGCATCAATCGATCAAAAACGGAGGCTCTCCGTCCGGTCCTGAAAACAACCACCCCGTCGCGGTCGATCCGCCGAGGGTGGTTGCCAGGAACTCCTCTTGGCCAGCGGGCGGCCTAGCTCTTGGCGGTCTCTCCCGGCTCACGCAGCCTGGCGTATTGAAAGGTTACGTCGCGCAGGTTCTGCTTCAACCAGTCGGCCATGGCCTCTTCTTCGTTCAGGTTTTGCTGAAGAGAGCTTTTTGCCCGGTTGAACGCTCCGGCCTCGGCGAGCACGAGCAGGGAGTTGTGGGCGCGATCTCATAGTTTTCGAACGCAAAATTGGCGAAGCTGTTCTTGAGGATTTCGTCACCGGCTACGGAATGTCCCATCGCCGCCATGCTGCCGACCATCGACATGGCTGTGTCCTTGAAGGTCGAATGGTCCTCATCAAGGCCGTCCAGAATCGATTCGAGCCGGGCGATCTGCCCTTCTGTCTCCTGGATGTACTGCTGCAGGCGGTCGGCGACCTGCGGATAGTTCTCCATCCGCTTGACTTGAGGCTTCATGATCGACAGCGCCTGATTCTTCATGGCGTTCGCGTTGCGCAACCCGACAATGAAGATCGAGCGGGTTTCGGAATTGACATCAGTGTCCATCGGATTTCCTCGCCGGTGGATCTGACATCCAGACCTTGGCGTTGAAGATTTGTTCCTGGCAAGGTGTCGAGGCATAGGGCTTTCGCGCCTATTCCGGCTTTGTAAGAAGTGCAGCACAAACATCGCTCACGACTTGTGGCAGGACGTCGGAAGCGTGGCCGATATGCAGACGCTCGAGCGGCGTGTGGTAGTCTCGTCCCCACGGGCCGATATTGATGGTGGGAATGTTGGCTAGCCCACCTGACTTCGGCCAGCGAATGCCCTCCCCCCACATCGGCGTGTTGCGGGCGACGACGTCGAGACCGGACTCGGCGGCCTCCCCAAAGAAGCTCATATCCGAGATGCCGGCGAAATAATCCGCACAGCTGATTGCTGAGCCATAGCGGGCGCTTGCGCCGGCGGCGATGTCCGAGACGATGGCGCGCGCAGCCTCGCCGCTGCCGGCTTCTCCGAAAGGCCCGTCGGCAGATAAGGTATCGAGCCGAAGCCGGTGACGATTGCCGGTCCCAGCAAGCGGCTCAATCGCCATGCCTCCTCGGTGGCCAGCCGGCATTGCTCCGGCAGAGGAAGATCGCCAGCGGCAAGGGACGCTCCAACCGCGCCAAGCCTTGATCTTGCTTCCGCATCGAGACGGTCCAGCACTGCCTCGTAACGATACAGGGGAATTGTTTCGACGAGATCGATCGCGGCGCTGCCGTGCTGGGAGCGCCGCCGCCGCTTCAGCTCCGTCAGGCAGGCAGAAACAGCATCTGCGCACAGCCGATCGAAACGATCAAGCACCTCATCGGGCGTCCAGCGATAGCTCAGCACGTTGAAGGTGGCGAAGGCCGTAGCCGGCGTTGTCACGTCATAGCCGGACTTGCCGTCGCGGATGCTGAGCAGACTCGGCGGCGTGCCCTGAACGTCCTGGAAATCGTCGGTAAGCTCCGATGCCCATTCCACCCGGGCGGCTATTGCGGCGGTAACCGCTGCGGCATTCAGGCCATTCAGGGGAAAACCGCTATGCGCGGGAACTCCGACGACATAGGCGGTCGGAAGCAGCTTGCCCACCGTTCCGAGCGCGATGATGCGACCCTTGCTGCCGTCACCGTCGTCGGCGATCGCATCGAGATTGATCGCCGCCAGGATATCCAACCCGCGCTCGCTGGCAATGGTGGTAAAAGCCTGTGCCGCCTTGCGCGCACCGGCAGAATTGTTCTCTTCGTCGGGAACGGCGATGAACAGAAGGTTCCCGCCCGGATCGGGGCTTTCGGCGAATTCGGCGCAGACCGCCAGCCCGGCGGCGAGGCCGGCCTTCATGTCTAGCAGGCCGCGGCCGGCGAGAAACTCTCCCGAGACGAAATCGTCCCGCGCCCGCCTGGCGGCAGGCGCATCGGCCATGGCCAAGCTTTGCTCAGCGCCTTGGTGAGCTGTTGCGGCTGGGTGGCCAGATTTTCCAGCTCGCCATAGTCGCGCGTTGTGACGGTGTCGTAGTGACCGGTCAGCACAACGGTGGCGCGGCCAGTGCCACGGACCAGCATCCCCACGCAGTGCCGGCGGTCTCCCAGTTTGACCTCTATGGTCCAGGTTTCCGCGTGGCGAAACGCGGTCTCGCGGCGCAACCCGTCGGCCAGCCATAGGCCGAACGCGGCTTCGCCGTCGGTGCCGGTGACGCTTTTCCGTTCGGTCAGCGCGATTGCCCAATGTCTGGCACGGCCCGCCTGGCGGCTCGTCGCTCCACTGTTCATCACTATCCCACGCAAGTGAAAGAACCCGAGCTTAGTGCGGCCCTCAGCCTTCTCAAGCGCATTTTCCTAGGGCGCGCGATCTGTCGCTCTGCAGGCGCCTGGGCCGCCATGATCTTGGAACCCTTTTAGCGGTGAAGGATTAAGCCTTGGTCGCGACCTTCGGTGCGCCCGTTATCGCCACAACATCGCCATGCGACAGTCCTACTTTGCCGACCGAGCGAAATTCTTTGGTTGTAACGTGACCCCGTGGCATCGCTCACACCAGCTCGCCATCCGGACATTGTGTGCAAGTGAGCGACACGCCGGTCCAATGGGATCATTTCTGGTTCGGTGAGCGGGATGTGCAGAAGCGCACCATCCCGCCATTTTGCCAACTCGCGCCGGGCGTTGGTTATGGCCGGTCGGCCCGCCAACCGAGCCGCGACTCGATGCGGCGCGCACTGGTCTTGACCATCGTAATCAAATCCGGGTTCTTTTGCTTCAGCTTCACGTCCGGGACGACGATCGAGATCGTGGCACGGCAGGCTCCTTGGTTGTCACGGATGGGAGCCGCAATGCAGGCAACTGAAAAGTCGGATTCACCAGCCTGGATCGACAGGCCCTGCTCCAGTGCTGCGGCGGCCGCCCGAGCGAGCACATCCTCGTCCGTCTCGGCGCGTCCAGTCGGAGAGGCGATCGCGGATCGGGCGAAAATTGCGCGGCGTTCGGCTTCCGGCAAATGGCCGACGAGCAGCCGGCCGGAGGCAGTCCAGTTCAGCGGCGTTCGGGTCCCGACACGGGATGTGACCTGGAAATGATCTTTGCCCTCTTCCATCGCAAGCACGACCATGTGGTCACCGTCACGTCCGCATAGCTGGATCGTCTCTTTCGAACTCTGGGCCAGCTCGTGCATCTCCTGCGTTGCCACATTGAGCAGGTCCAATGTGCGAGCATAGGTCAGGCCGTACTGATAGAGCCGCGGGCCCAGCCAGAGCAGGCCGCCGTCCTTGCGGTCCAGCAGTTCCTTTTCGACCAGATCGTCGACGATAACGTAGATCGTCGAGAGGGGGGCGCCGATGTCGTGTGCTATCTCATACGCCGTTGCTGGCCGCCCCTGCTTTTGCAGATAATCGAGGATCTGCAGCGCACGGTCGATACCGCTGGTGCGCGAGCGGCGGGGCTCCCGTGCGCCTTCGGCCGGGTTCAGGTGCAGGTCGGGCGCTGTGGTGGGCATGGCATTCTCGGTTTTGCGTGCACTGTAAGGCAGCCGGGCATTTACCACAGCCACCCTCAATCCGGCCAGTTGAGGATCGCAGCCTCGCGGGCCATGAGACGCTCGTTCCATGGTGTGGCGATGATCGCATTCGACTTGCGCGCGCCATCAAGCTCCTCGGCAAGCCGTGCCGCCACGACGAATTCTTCGTCGGGATGCAAATTGCATGGATCGAGGAAGAAATAGCCGTGCTCGACCTCATGGTCGCGGACGACCACCGGCGGATTGCCGGCTGCCATCCGGTCGGCCAGATCCCAAGCCGTAATGCGGGCTTCGCCGGCATCAACCGACACCTTCAAGCGATCGAGCGGATTGCTGGTCGGGTCGGGTACGATGGCCGCGGCGATGCCAGGCCGCCCCTCGAGCGCTTGCGCCCAGCAGTCGAGCGCTCGGCGTTCGCGAGCACGGATACCGTCATGGTCACGCGTTTTCCAGGCCTGGAGAGCAGCGAGCGCACCGACGATGCCTTCCTTGCCGACCTTCATGCCGCGCCCGATGCCCCGGTTCTGCAGATAGACGTCGCGCACCCGTGCCTTCGAGCCTGCGACGATGCCGGATGTCGGGCCGCCCAGGAATTTGTGACCCGAATACAGCACCAGATCGGCTCCGCTGGCGAGAAAACCCGCCAGGTCGTATTCGGACGCTGCGTCGACGATGACCGGGACCCCGCATGCATGGGCGGCTTCGACGAACATCTTCAGCGGGATTTGCCCATACTCTACGACATGGTGCGACACGACATAGATTGCTGCAGCAGTGCGCTCGGTGATCGCGCCTGAGAGCTGATACGCCGAGGCGCTGGTCGCCTGACCGACCGGCACGACATTAGCGCCGGCGAGACGGATCGCCTGTTCGATCGGTGCGCCGTAGCTGACCATGTGGCCGGACTGGATGACGACCTCGTCTTTCAGTCCGGCGGTATCCGGCAGCCGTTCGATCGCGGCAAGGTCCGGGCCGGTCATGCTGGCCGCCACGGCCAGGCTGATTGCGGCGGAACAGGAAGCGGTGATGAAGCCGGCCTCCGCGCCCGTCAATTCGGCGATCACGGCGCTGGCCTTGCGGTGCAGATCGGCCATTTCGACAAACTCGGTGAGAATGCGGGACAGAGCCTCGACAGCCGCGGGAACGACAATGGAGGCGCCGAGCGAGGTCATCGTGCCAGAGACGTTGATGACGGGCCTGAGGCCCAGATGGCTGCGGATATCGTCGACAGGCATGGTCTTGTGCTCCGGCTATTCGTGATGCGATCAATCAATGGCGATGACGGCTTCGATTTCGACGCTGATTCTTCCCGGCAGTGATCCGTGGCCGACCGCGGAGCGGGCATGGGTGCCGCGCTCGCCGAAAACATCGATGAGCAGGTCCGAGCAGCCGTTGATCACCGCGGGGTGGTCGGCGAAATCCGGCGTGGCGTTGACCATGCCGAACACCTTCACCACACGCCGCACGCGGCGCAGATCGCCGAGCGCTGCGTGCATGACGGCAATGAGGTTGACACCGGTCAGCCGCGCATGGGCATAGGCCTGATCGACGGTGACGTCGGCACCAACCTTGCCCGTATAGACCCGGCCGTCGGCCTCACTCGGCCCCTGGCCGGACAGGAACAGCAGCTTACCCTCCTGCACATGCGTGACAAAATTGGCGATCGGCGGCGGCGCCTCGGGCAGCGTTATTCCAAGCGCCAAAAGCCGGTCGTAGGGCGTGCTTTCCGGTCGCTTCATGAGCTCGGAAAAAGTCATACACAAACTCCAATCAGATCGTTTTTTCGTTGTGCCGGATGCAGGCCACGTGATGCCCGCCGCCGATATCGTCGAGGGGCGGAATGATTCCGGCGCAGGCAGCAATTGCCTCCGGACAGCGGGTGCGGAAGACACAGCCGGAAGGCGGGTCAATCGGGCTCGGAATGTCGCCGTGCAAGACGACGTGGGTGCGCCGGCGAGTCGGGTCGGGTACGGGTGCCGTCGCCAGCAATGCCCTGGTGTATGGGTGCCGCGGCGCGGCGTAGAGAAGACGGCTCGGTCCACGCTCCATGACGCGGCCGAGATACATCACCACCACTTCGTCGCAAAGGTATTCGACCACCGAGAGGTCATGCGCGATGAACAGCAGCGTCAGGCCGAGCCGCTTTTGCAACCCACCGAGCAAGTTGAGCACCTGCGCCTGCACCGACACATCAAGCGCCGAGACCGGCTCGTCGGCGACGACGAATTCCGGCTCGACGGCGAGCGCGCGCGCAATGCCGATGCGCTGGCGCTGGCCGCCGGAGAATTCGTGCGGGTAGCGCTTGGCGTGATCGGGTGACAGGCCGACCAGCGTCAGCAGTTCGGCGACCCTGTCGGCACGCCGCTTGCCTCGCGGAAAGCCGCGTGCGTCGAGTGCCTCGCCGATGATGGCGGCGATGCGCATGCGCGGGTTGAGGCTGGAGAATGGATCCTGGAACACGATCTGCAGCTTTTGCCGGTAGCCGCGCATTTCACGTGCGGACAGCGAAAAGAGATCGACGCCGTCGAACAGCGCCTTGCCTCTGGTCGGCTCTACCAGCCTGAGGATGGCGCGCCCGGCGGTGGTCTTGCCGGAGCCGGACTCGCCGACCAACCCGACCGTCGAGCCGCGTCCAACATCGAAGCTGACATCCTCGACAGCATGAATGATGCGGCCATTGCGGGCGGGAAAATGCTTCGTCAGACCCTGCACGCTGAGCAATGGCGCAGCCTCCGCACGACCGGCGATCACCGGGGCGCTCACAGCTCTGCACTCCTGATGCAACGGGAAGCGCCATGCAGTCCTGCCGGCATCAATGGCGGCGGTGCCGCCCGACAGGGCGCAATAGCGAAGTCACAGCGCGGCTCGAAGGCGCAACCCGGCGGCAGTGCGGTGATCGGCGGCACGCTGCCGGGAATGGAATAGAGCGTCCGGCGCTCGCCGTCGTCACCGATGTCGCGCGCGGCATTGGGCGTGCAGGCCAGCAGCCCCCTCGTGTAGGGATGGCGCTGGTGCGCAAACAGGTCGTTGACCGGTGCCTGCTCGACGACACGGCCGCCATACATGACGACGACATCATGGGCGATCTCGGCGACGACGCCGAGATTGTGGGTGATGAAAAGGATCGACATCCCCATCTCGACCTGAAGGCGACGCAAGAGATCGAGGATCTGCGCCTGGATGGTGACGTCGAGGGCAGTAGTCGGTTCGTCGGCGATCAGCAGCGACGGATTGCAGGCGAGTGCCATGGCGATCATGACGCGCTGGCGCATGCCGCCGGACATCTGGTGTGGATAATCGTCGAGCCGCGAGACGGCGTCCGGAATCTCGACATGCTTCAGCATGGCGAGCGCACGGCTGCGCGCTTCCTGCCGGTTCACCGGCTCGTGCAGGGCGATCATTTCGCCGATCTGATCGCCGACCGTGAAGAGCGGGTTCAGGCTGGTCATCGGCTCCTGGAAAATCATTGCGATTTCCCGGCCGCGTACCTTGCGGAATTCCTTCTGGGTAAATCCGGCGAGGTCGTGCACATGCTCCTGCCGGTCGCGGAACAATATCTGGCCGCCGGCGATCCTTCCGGGCCGTGACAGCAGGCCCATGATCGACAGGCTGGTCACCGACTTGCCGGAACCGGATTCTCCGACCACGGCCAGCGTCTTGCCGTGCTTCAGGTCGAAGGTGACGCCATCGACCGCCTTGGCGGTAAGGCGGCGGGTCTGAAACCAGATCCGCAAGTCCCGAACCGACAAGATGATCTCACTGGCGATCGCGCCGCTCATGATTTCCACCCGCAATGCGGACAGACGGGCACACTGCCCGCAGACCCTTCCGGCGGCAGGTGGCGGTGGGCAACGATCGCCTCGGCGCCGAGGACAGCGCAGCGCGGCTCGAATAGCCGGTGCAGCGTGCTTGTTGCCCCTTGCGAATCCTTCACGGTGAGTTCGGCCTCGACGAGGTCGAACAAAGTGAATTCCGCTGGCCTGCCCTTTTCCAGCAACCCGTCGGCGGGCAACCGGATGGCGCGGCGCGGCGCCGTCGTCGAGGCCGTGACCACATCCTCGAATGCCATGCCGAGCGACAACAGCTTCGACATGGTGGTTGCCATATCCCACACCGCGCCGTCGAGCGAACGGTTGTGCAGATCGGTCGAGATCGTCTTCGGTGGCAGACCGCGCTCTAGCGCCGCCCTGGCGACATCGAAGGAGAAGGAGGCGCCGCCGTGGCCGACATCAAGCACAATGCCGCGCCGCGCCGCATCCTCGGCGAGCCGATAAAGATCGTCGTCCTCGATGATCGAGCCGCCGGCCTTGCCATTGAAGCAATGAGTGACGATGTCGCCTTCGCTCAGCAGGCCGAGAACGTCGTCATAGAGTGGCGGCGGCTCACCAACGTGCACCATCAGCGGCAGCTTGAGGATGCGCCCGAGCTTCTTCGCCAGCCGCACCGGCGTCAGATCCCAGCCGCCGGTAATGACGTGGCTGGCACGCACCTTCAGTCCGACGATGACGTCGCGGTTGGCCTCGACGGTGGCAATGGTGCGGTCGATATCGATCGAGCGCATGTCGATCAGCTCACTGACACGGTTGCAGGCGACGAGACCGATCGAACCTATGTTCAGGAACGCGTATATGTTCTCTCGCGCCGGCTCTATGATGAACTCGCGAAAGCCGTGGAAATTGGCTTCGCCGGCCGAGCCGGCATCGACCATCGTGGTGACGCCTCGGGCGGCGCCACATTGCTGCGGCCGCAGCGAAATGTCGGTGCCGCCGTACCAGACATGCACGTGGAGGTCGGTCCAGCCGGGCGACAGGAACGCGCCATTGGCGTCAAGCATCTTCACATCGTCACCAACGGCGATCGTTGAGCCAGTTTCGGCGATGCGGCCATCCTTGCCGATCAGCACGTCGATGGTCTGGCCAAACCCGCCGCCGAAGCCGACTGGTTTTGCGCGCTTGATCAACAGCGGCCTTTCGGATTGGGAAGAGCGATTGCCGAACATCAGATGTCCTTTGCCAGACGAGGATCGAGAAGGTCGCGCAAACCGTCGCCGACGAGCTGCAGCGACAGCACGGTGACGACGATGGCGCCGCCCGGAAACATCATGATCCAGCCGGCCTGATCCATGTATTGACGGCCGGTGGCGATCATTGTGCCCCAGGTCGGGATGTCGGGCGATATGCCGACGCCAAGGAAGGACAGACCGGCCTCGGCCAGGATGGCGTTGGCGAAGATGAAGGTTGCCTGTACCAGCAATGGAGAGGTGACGTTGCGCAGGACGTGCCGCACCAGGATAACCGGCGTCGGCACGCCGAGTGCGCGGGCCGCCTCGACATAGGGGAGTTCGCGAATGACCAGCGTCGAGGCCCGCACCACGCGTGCGAGCCGCGGCGCATAAACCACGCCGAGGGCGACCACGACATTGAAAGCGGTGGCCCCTAGTGCCGCCACGAGCGCAATTGCGAGCAATATGTCGGGAAAAGCCATCATGGCGTCGATCAACCGCGACACCGGCGCGTCGAGCCTTCTGAAGAAGCCGGAAGTCAGTCCCAAAACGACGCCGATGATCGAGGCGAAGATCACGACAGCAAAGCCGACCGTCAGCGAAGTGCGCGCGGCGTAAAGCATGCGGGTAAAGATATCGCGCCCGAGATCGTCGGTGCCGAACAGGTGGTCGAGGCTCGGCGGATGCAGCCGGCTGGCAATGGAGAGCTTGGTCGGTGCGTAGGGGGCGATGACCGGCGCGAGGATTGCGGCGAGCACGATGACCATCATTACGGCGATGCCCACCGCCGCCGTCGGCCGGGTCATCAGCCGCGAGAGGATATTTGGCTCTGCCTGGAGCGGCACCGAGATAGCGGCCATCAGTAGCGAACCCTCGGATCGACAGCCAGATAGAGCATGTCGATGGCGAAATTGACCAAGACGTACAGCCCGGCAATGACCAGCAGCGCGCCTTGGATAACCGGATAGTCGCGCCGCAAAACCGCCGAGACGACCAAGCTGCCGACGCCGGGCAGGCCGAACACCGTCTCGGTCACCACCGCACCGGAGATGAGCAGTGCCGCGGTCAGGCCGATGACGGTGAGGATGGGGATCAAGGCATTTCTGAAGGCATGCTTCAGCACCACACGCCATTCGCTCATGCCTTTGGCCCGGGCGGTCCGCACATAGTCGTCACTGAGCACGTCGAGCATCGAGGCGCGAGTGAAGCGGGTGATCAGTGCCGAGCTTATGAGACCGAGCGCCAGCGCCGGCAGCACCAGATGGTCAAGCCGGTCGGCAAACGAAGCTCCCGGCCCTCCATAGCCAGATGTGTCGAACCAGCCGAGCTTCACGGCGAAGAACTGAATGAACAAAAGGCCGAGCCAGAAGCTCGGCACGCTGGCCGCGAACATGGCAATCGTGGTTGCCGCCTGGTCGAAGATAGAGCCACGCTTATAGGCCGACATGATTCCGACCGGCAGCGCGATGAGCGTTGCGATCACCAGGGAGAAGACGGTGAGAAAAAATGTCGGTTCGGCGCGTTGGGCGAGCGCGGTCGTGACCGGCTCGCCCAGGAAGATCGACTGGCCGAAGTCGCCTCGGACGACATCGAGAACGTAGCGCCCGAACTGTTCGAGGATGGAGCCGTCGAGGCCGAGCTTGGACCGCAGCGCGGCTATATCGGCGGCCGTGGCGTCTGGACCCAGCATGACCGCCGCCGGATCGCCGGGCGTCACCCGTACGATGACGAACACGATCGTGACGACCAGCGCCATGACGACGATCATGCCGAGAAGTCTGTTGAGGATTGAGCGCAGCATCGGCCATCTCTGAGCAATCGTCGAACGGTTTGCCGGGCGCCGGCTTTGTCGGCCGGCACCCGACCGCCTATCCTTGGGTTGAGGCGGAAGGTGGGAGGAGCCGTCTCAGTTGCCTTCCAGATAAGCGTTCCAGAAATAGGGCCATGGCGCCGGCGTCACGCCTTTCAGCTTGGGGGCCTGGGCGGCCAAGGCGTTGAAGTCGCCGACCTTGAACGCTGGGACCTCGTCATAGATCGCCTTCTGGACATCTGCGAACAGCGCGACGCGCTTGGCCGGATCGGCTTCGGCGTTGAACGCCTCAAGCACCTGGTGCTTGCGATTCGAAACCCACCAACCCGGCGAGGAATCCGACATTATGCCCGTGAGCGACGGCTCGGGCAGGAACGGACTGTGGGTAATGTAGATGTCCCACAGCGCCGGGTCGGTGCGGTTCTTGGTCAGCGTCGCCCATTCGACCACATCGAGTTGGACCTGGAAGCCGGCGGCTTTTAGATACTCGGCCGCGACCTGCGCCATCTTGTAGTGGAACTCGTACTGGCGGCTGGTGAGGATGCGCAAAGGCTTGCCGTCATAGCCGGCTTCCTTCAGCAGCGCCGCAGCCGCTTCGGTGTCGCCATCGGGCTTGTAGGGCTCGGTGCCGGCGTCCGTGTGCCAGGCAAAGCCTTGCGGGTACATGTCGCCGTCGGCTGCGAAGAAGTCCTTCGATCCGAATGCGGCGAGCAGCATGTCGTTCGGCGCCAGCGCCGCTTGTATCGCCTTGCGGATGCGAATGTCGGAATTCAGCCCCTGCTTGGTATTCAGGACGAATACCGGCCAGCCGAACGGCTTCAAGATGACCGGCTGGGTCTTGCCACCCGAGATTTTGTCAAAGGACTCGACCGGCAGCGAGTCAACATAGGCGAACTGGCCGGAGACAGCGCCTTCGACGCGCGTGTTCGCATCGGGAACCGGCACGAAACGGATTTCGTCGAGATACTGTTTTCTGGCGCCACCATAGCCGTTCGGTTCGCCGTCGCGCGACTTGTAACCGTCGAACCGGGCAAGCTGGATGTACTGGTCGGGTTTGCGTTCCTTCAACATGTACGGGCCGGTACCGACGAAGCTGGTCAGCGGCTCCTGTCCCACGTTTTCCGACGGGATGATGATCGCAGCGGCATTGTTCAGCGACAGAAGCGACAGAAGCGGCGCGAACGGCTTTTTCAGGGTGATTTTGATGGTGTTGTCGTCAACGGCGTCGACCGCAGCGATGACTTCGGCTGCCTGCTTGCCGCGCGTGGCAATCTTCATCCAGCGCTGCAGCGAAGCGACCACATCGGCCGAATTCATATCACTGCCGTCGTGGAACTTTACGCCGGTTCTGAGCGGAATGGTGTAGGTAAGGCCATCGGGCGAAATCTGTGGCATGTCGGCGGCCAACAGCGGCGTGATGCCCCAATCCTTGTCGAAGGTATAGAGCGTCTCGTAGATGTGCTGCGTGACGATGCCAACCAGATCGGCGGTCGAGGCCATCGGATCGAGCGTCGGCGGCTCCCCAATGGTCGCCACGTCGATCACTCCACCTTTAGCGGGCTCGGCCCAGGCAGCGCCTGTCGCCGGCAGCATAAGCGCGGCGAGCGAAGCGACGATTTGCAAGAAACGCTTCATCTTGGTTCCCTTCGCTGTGTTCCATAGTAATGGAATTTGTATCCTAGTTACGGATCAAGTAAACGCATCTGAATATGGCAACGTCAAGCTTTTTTCGTCGAGCGGAAGTCGCGCGATTAGGAGCCGTTGATGATCTTCGTGCGCCAAGGGCGTGGCTCGCCGTCCCGTCCAAGAGCCGGCATCACACCGTCGTCCAGCGATCGGAAAAACCTCAGGTAGATGGTGGGACAGAATGAAGCAAAGGAGCCGAAGGATACTACGCACCCCAACAAGACCCGCTGGCATCAGCGCTTGATGGGGTTGATAAGTGCAAAAGCAGCTCGGCCATGCCTCAGCAGCGCCGGCGCGACCGTTTCCGGGTCAATCTCACCAAGGAATCGGGGCTTAGGGGATGCCCCTCTCTTCCCGATGCTGAACGACGCCTACTTCCGAGGCGTCAAAACTCCCAAGGAGAGATCAGATCGAGGCCGGTCCTATCGAAGTCGCTCAAGTTTCGCGTCGCAAGGCGGCCTCCGTTGACACGCGCTATCGCGGCGATCATGCGTCGGGCGCGGACATACCCAGACCTTGGCGTGCAGCAGTTCCCATAATTGCCCCGTAGGCCAATGCGGCTTCCTCAGTCAGCCCGAAGATTCGGCCGGCGAAACGACGAGACCAATCGGACAAGCCCTGCTCCAGCCGCTCGGCACGCTGATCGGGTCGAATTTTTTGAATGCCGAAGGAAATCTCGGCGATTGTCACAGTCGGAAGCGCCAGTTCAGCATCATGGCGAACCAGCCATGCGTAGCGGCAGCGCTAGGCGCCTTCTTCAAAGCTTCAGAAACCACATGGTGTCCAGAAAGATCAAAGCTCAGGTCCTACATGAACCCGCTGATCGTCTCGGATCCCCGCTTCAAGGTCGATATCGGTGCCGTAAATCGTCGCGATGCGCGCGTAAAACATCGACGCAGGTTCGCGACCTGCCTCCCGCGCTTCGTAGGATTCAAGGGCACGTTCGACGATGTCTGCAATCGAACGATTTTCGCGACGGGCAAGCCGGTGCGCAAGGTCTCGCGCTCTGGCACTTCTTACGGAAAGTTGAGGCTCTGCCATGTGGGTCTCCTTTTCCGCAGATATAGCGCGGCAGCTTTGCGCCATCGAGATGGCAGGCGATGGCTTGCCATCTTGAGGGCAGAAGAGAATCTGCCGAGTTGATGCGCGCGCCTCATCATGCCTGAAAACGCGCAAAGATATGGCGCGTTGCTTACGCGGGCCGATCGCGCGCTGTAAGCAGCGCGAACGGGTGGTATCAGCAACCTGGAGATCGTCTCGCTGCATTCCACAGGAAGAATAACAACGACATTATATCCGCGTCCTCATCCCCGCCCGACCGTGGCGCCCGATCATTCATCCTCTTGCCACCAGCACGCTGCTAAGCAGTCCAGAGCTCGCGCCACCGAAGGCCCGGCCAATGGACATCGCCTCACCCGAGCCTCACCCGACAACAATTTTACGACCGCGCCTGATCCTCACCGATGAGCCGCCTGGTATGTGCGAGGCGACATGGCCACGTCGGTCCATACGATTACGCTGGCATCAGCGGCTTGACGCGGTCGACAATGGCGGCGACCGCTTCCTTCGGGTTCTTGCGACCGAGGACGGCGAGCTGAACCTCCTCGAGAAACGTCGACTGAGCGCGAGCGGCTTCGGGAAAAGCCGGGAAGGCTGGTCTCGCCTTGGCAAGGGCGGCAGCCTCGACCTTCGCCTGCGGCTGCGACCCGGCGAACGACGGCTCGGCATAGGTCGATGAGCGGACGGGGCCATTGCCGTTGCGCGCCATATCGAGTGTAGCCGCCTTGCTCGCTACGAAGCGGAGATAGCTCCAGGAGAGTTTCTTGTCCGCCGAATTGGCGGGAATGGCCATAGCCCAGGATTCGACGACCGGGTGCATTTCCTGACCGCTGCCGAGGGTCTTGGAGCCGGGGAACTCGATCGCCTTGATCTTTCCCGGCGCGGTCGACTGTTCCTTGTTGTTGAGCTGCGCGTAGCGGGCGAAAGGCAGCACCGCGAAGGCTGCGCGTCCCTGCTGCATCCAAGTCACCATGTCGTCATTGCGCGTCGTGGCGTAGCTGCGGGGGAGCGCCCCGGCCTTGAAGAGGTCGGCGAGCACGGACAGGCCTTTTTCCATCGCCTCCGGATCGGGAACCACCCGGAACTGCTTGTCGATAAAATCGCCGCCAAAGGCGCGGGCGAACATGACCGGGAAGACGGCGAGGTCGCTCGCAAGGATCATGCCGACGACCGGCGTACTGGACTTGGAGGTGAAGGTCAGCTTCTTCGCCTGCTCGACCAGCTCCTCCAGCGTGTCCGGTGGCGCCGAAATGCCGGCCTCCTGAAGCAGCTCCTCGTTGTAGAAAAGCCCCTGCGTGGCATGGCGCACCGGGATGCCGACGAGCTTGCCGCCGACGGTCATCGACTGGCGCAGGCCCTCGACGATATCGTCGAAATCCTCGATCGGCTCGGCTTTCCGGAGGTCGTCGAGCGGCTCGAAGAGCGAGGCGATCTGCGATGTCATGCGGTTGTCGATGATATAGCCGACGTTGAAATCGGTCTCGCTCAGGCTCGCCTCCCGGAATAGCCGGTCCTGGAGCGGATTGCTGTCGAGCGTCGTCCAGGAGATCTGGGCGTTGTTCTTGTCCTCCCAGGGCTTGATGACATTGCCGGCGGCGCCGGTCGTCAGGTTGGTTTGGTGGACGCGATGGCAAAGCACGTTCAGCGTCTTTACCTGAGCATGGGCCAACCGGCCAAATGCGCCCGTCGCGCCGGCGGCCATCGCGGTCGTCAGCAGGGCTCTGCGTGTCATGTGCAAAGGCATTGTCTTCCTCCCTTTCTCGGTGACGTCGTCACCCCTTGGTCGCGCCGGCGGTCAACCCGGCGACAAGAAACCGGTTCATCAGGACCACGAAGACGAGAACCGGCAGCAATTGGACGGTAGAGGCCGCAAAGAGCACGCCCCAGTCGACGCCATCGATCGAGCTGATCATCTCTGAAAGGACCAAAGGCGCAGTCTTGGCGTGGTTGGCGGTGAAGATATAGGCGAACAGAAACTCGTTCCACGCGAAGACGACGACGAAGACGGCGACGGCGAGCATGCCGGGCGCTACGAGCGGCAAGATGATCTTCACAAGGATCGTCAGCGGCCGCGCGCCGTCGAGGACAGCCGCCTCGTCGAGTTCGCGCGGCACCTGGTCAATGAACGTGCGCATCAGGAGCGTGCCGAGCGAGACGAAGAAGGTCGCGTAGAGCAGGATCAGCACCAGATGGGTGTCGTTGAGCCCGAGCCGATTGACGACCGGGAACAGTGGCAGCGTCACGACGATCGGCGGGATCAGCCGCGATCCGATCAGAAACATCACCGATCCCTCCAGGAAACGGACGCCTCGATAGCGCGAGTAGGCGAAACCAGCGAGCAAACTTGCCATGACGGCAAGCGCCGTTGCCCCGGTGGTGATGATCAGGCTGTTGACGAGCCCGTCGAAAAAGGCCGGCCAGCGCTGCCATAACGAGGCGTAGTGCTCGAAGGTCGGTTCGAAGAAGAGCTCTGGTGGAACCGCGAAAATCTCGCGACCGGGTTTGAACGACGAGAGCACGATGAAACCGATCGGAAACAGCGACCAGACGACGATTGCCGCAACAGCGAGCGTCTTTCCGGCACCGATGGCGAGACGCTTAGAACGCATTGGCCACGGATTCCTTGCGCAGCCGCCATACATAGCCAGTCGCAAGCAGCAGCGAGATGACGACCATCATCCACGCCGTCGCGGCCGCCGTGCCGAACGAGTTGTAGCGGAAGCCTTCCTGATAGAGATAAACGGAAACGACCTCGGTCGTGCGCGCCGGGCCGCCCTGGGTCAGGAGCCAGACCTCGGAAAAGAGGCGGAAGGCGAAGATGTAGCGGAAGAGCAGCGCGATCAGGATCGCTGGCGCCAGAAGCGGTAGCGTGATGTTGCGGAAGAGCTGGAACGCGTTGGCCCCGTCGGTGCGCCCAGCCTCGTAGAGCTCCTTCGGAACCGCGAGCCGTGCCGCATAGAGAATGATGAATGTGAATGGCAGGTGCAGCCAGATTGTCAGCAGGCCGACGAGGATGAGGCCATGGGAAGGGATGAACGTCCAGTCGAGCGTCGGCAGCCCGGTGTATCGCAGCATCAGCGTGATCGGCCCGACGTCTGGATCGAACAGGAAGCGCCACATTGCGACCGCCGTCACCTCGCTGATAGCGTAAGGAGCGAGCACCACGACGAGCATGACACGCTGGAAGGGAAGCCCGGAGGCGAAAAGCAGAGCCAGGCCGAGACCGAGCAGAAGTTCGATATGAACCGCGACGGCGACGACGAGGACCGTGTTCCAGATCGAACCCCAAAAATATGGATCGGTGAGGACGCGGATATAGTTATCGAGCCCAACGAAGCTTGCCGATTGGCCGAATGACGAGGCCTCGAAACTCAGCCACAGGACGAAGATGGAGGGCAGCACGATGATCCCAAGCACCAGGAGGTGCACGGGCGTCGCATAGAGATAGGCAGGCGAAAACGCGAAGCGCCGCCTCTTGGTCTCGCCAGCCGCTTCCGCCGCCCCTTCCCCTCTGTGGCCGACGGACGCCTCGGAACCAAATGCCATTGCTCCTCCCTGAGCGGTTGCGCGTCAGCCGTCCCTGGCGGCAAGTGGAACGGTGCCCTCCACCGTCGTTCGGTACATCACCCGGCGATATCCGGGATAATCGTTGATGGCAGTGTGCAGGACGTGGGGATTGTTCCACATGCCGAGCGTCTTCGGTTCCCAACGCAGCCTGCAGTTGAACTCGGGCCGGACAGCCCGCGCCATCAGGAAGTCGATCATCGGCTTGCTTTCTTCCTCCGTCATCCCCTTAAAATTGGTCATCACGCTGCTGACGAAGACATAGCGCCGGCCAGTCTTGGGGTGCCGACAGATCACAGGGTGCTCGACGACGGCATTCTCGATCGCCTCGACATCGGCCTTGACGCCCAGCCGACTGTGGGCCGCGTTGATGGCGAAGACCCCGCGGCCGCTATGGACGCCCGTCAGCCCTTGCAGGATTTCGACCAGCCGCGGCGAAAGCGAGTCATATGCCTTCTCGAGGCTTGAGAAGCATGTGTCGCCGCCGACCGGCGGCACCTCTTCACCGTAGAGGATCGTAATGCCTGGCGGCTTTGGTAGCCAGGCGAGGTCCATGTGCCAGTCCTCGCCGATCACCTTGCCCGTGTCGTCCGGCTCGCGCACGAAGCGCACGATATCGTCGAAGCCGTCGATCGGCGTGTGCACCGGATTGCCGCTAAATGGCCCGAACCGGCGCGCGACCTTGTGGACGCCAGCGGCGTCAAGCTCCTGATCGCGCACGGCGAGCGCATGATACTGGTAGAGCGCGCGGCGAACGTCTTCGAAAGCATCCTCGCTCGCGCCCGCCAGATCGATCCCGCGGATTTCTGCACCGAGCGCTCCAGTGAAGGGGCTGACCTCGAAACGGGTGAATTCGTCATCGCGTAGCACGTGATCCTCCCTTGTACGCGCCTCGTCGCCGCCACGGGCTGACTTACCTGTAAGTAAGTAACCCGGAGGCTAACATCTGTCAACTCGCCCTCGCTTTGATCCACTGGATGTCTAGCCTCGGCGCGAGCCCTTCCCCGCATCCTGCCAAGCTGCGCGGATGATCGCCGCCAGTGCTGCGAAGGTCCTAGCGACCTCGTCGAAGCTTCCGGTGTCCTGCGTCATCGGTGGACAGGACAGAAGGGTAATGCGCAGCATGTGCACGAGTTCGTCCCTGAGCGTGTCGGGAGAAAGTTCTCCATCCTTCACAGCCTGGTCCACCGCATGGCGTAGGCTCTGTTCATAGACCCGGTTGACACGCTCCAGGGCATGTTCGGCTGGTTCGCCGAGAACTGGGAGGTCGTGGCGAAGGCGCGAAAGCGGGCTCCACATATTGCGGGCTCCCGTCTCAGCGTTGAAACGTTCATAGAAGCGGCGCAGATCCTCGAGCTGCATATCGAGACGGTCGAAGAACCGGATATCGGGGGTCGTCCAGAAGCGCTTGATGCGGGCCTCGGCGTTGGCGGCGAAGTCCGCGATCAATTCCTCCATCAGCTGACGCTTGTTGCCGAAGTGATGATGGATGTTGGCGCGCGTCGTGCCGATTGCCGTCGCTATATCGCCGAAGCTGAAACCATCGTGGCCGCGCAGGACATAGAACTCGGCCGCGACCTCTTTGATTCTGCTGCGGGTAGAGTGCGCCTCATCGCCGGGAGATCCTGAAGTGTTGGCTCTCATATCCCTTCCGAAATTCATGCCGCTCGCCATCGCGACAATCAGCATACGAAACGTGCTGCAACCGTCCGCCGGTCGGCACAGACGCGATCAGCGTTGCTACACCATACAATGTCATGGGATGTACCCGTCGTACATGGATCTTCTTCTACGCTCAGGTGGGAACTAATTTGCGCCAGTTCGCGACATTCAACGTTTCGCACGAACATCCCCTCCTCCTTAGCAGCAGCCCCGAAGGCCTTACGGGCCTCCTCCGGGGTCGCCCGATCCTCGACGGCGTCGATGCATAGTTGCACAGCCTTCCTCCACTTAGGTCCCATCTTGATCCACTTCAGGAGTTCCTCGGCGGCACCCTCGACATTGTTACACCCGTAGGTGACCCCAGGTCGGTCGGTCTTGACGTACACCGGAGGGGAGAACCAATGGGTTGCCACGACACCTCCTACTCAGGGGAGAGATACATCTTGGCCTCCTTTGCGGCAGCCTCAAAGGCCTTTCGCACCACCTGAGGGTCAATCGAATCGCCCTCCAGATCTGACAGGCACAGCGTCACCGCCTTATGCCAGCAGGGTCCTCTCCGGGTCCACGTTTTGAGCTGCTCAAGGGCTGCCCTCGCATTGTTGCAGCCATGCCAGACACCGGTTTCAGTCTTCACGAACACCGGAGGGACGAACCAATGGGTTGCCATGATACCTCCTAGTCAGGGGAGAGATACACGTTGGCCTCCTTGGCAGCCGCCTCGAAGGCTTCACGGACCTCTTGGGGGGAGGATTTGCCCTCGAATGCATCGACGCAGGATTGGACAGCCTTGGTCCACTTCGGGCCCTTTGTGTCCCACCCCATGAGCTCCTCGGCGGCTCCCTCGACGTGGCTGACCCCATTGCGAATGCCCGGACGTTTCGTCTTCAAGTAGACCGGTGGAGAGAACCAGAGAGGACCCATAAGGGGGAACTTAGAGCGGCAAGAGCCCGCCGACCAACCCCGCTTTAGCCGCAGCTAAGGGAACGATGTAGGCCCTCGCGGGTTTAGAGGTGGCAGCGGGATTCTTCGTGGATGTGCAGCCGCTGTGGGGGGGTCCGTCGCCTCTCCCTCACTGGCGGCGGGCTCCTTTCGCGCGAAGGCGGTGTTGGTAATAGACACCTAGAAGCTTATACCGCATCCAATTTAGCTAGTTCTCATTGGGGGAGTAATGTCCCCTCCTCTTTTGCAGCAGCCAGAAATGCCTTACGGGCCTCCTCAGGTTCCATCTCGTCGAATATCACGGCCATGCAAACGCGCACCGCGAGGTCCCAGCAAGGGCCACGCTTGGTCCACTTCATCAGCTCCTCGCCGGCTTTCTCGGCGTTGTTGACGTTGCGGATGATCCCGGGACGCTCGGTCTTGACGGGGACCGGAGGGTTGAACCAGTGGAGAGCCATACGTCACTCTTTGTCGGCCCTATCAAGTTCCTCCAGCAAATACCTTTGCTCAGCCGGCAGCTCCCGTTCTACAGGCAGATTTAGCAGGTTGCGAAGGTAATTGCGGATTACCTCTGAGGTGATCCAGTGCCGCACAACTTTGGCAATAACCTTCTGTTTGGCTTTATCGATTTCAACCACATTCGGGCCTACATCTTAAAAGGACCGAACTGCACCTCGAGCGGATTTGTTCCTTAAGGGGGCCAGAATGTTTGATACAAAAATCTGGGCGGGTGATCGGATAACTGGCTCGCGCGAGGCCCCCCGCGCGCCCTTCGTTTCCCACTGGCGAGGCCCTAACAATCCCCGTCAGAGAAGTTGGAACCCAACATCGTGAGCCTGAGCCAGAAGTTACGCAGCCAGCAGCCGTTCTGCATCTATTGTGCCGGATCGGCTCGCCGCGTCGACATCGACCACGTGCCGCCACGGGTCTGTTCGATGGCAAGTGGCGACCGAAGGGCGGGAAGTGACTACCTGCAAGGCATGCCATGAAGGGACGCGCGAGATGGACGATGTCGCGGCGTTCGCAAGCCGTTCCTGCCCAACCCGACGACTGGGGGACAGCATGGTTGTCATTGGTCATGACGATCACCTGGGCGGTGCGCCAAGAGGGCTTGGGCACGGGAGGCGCACCGTCTAGGGACAAAGGCTGCGATGCTTCGTCAGGATTGTTCCGATATCAGCGAGTCCGCTTCTTGATAGGTCTTGCGACCAGTACGCCCGCGCGCGGGGCCACAGGTCGAGGCTAGGAACTCACACTCGCGGGCACTGGTTGATCACCGAGCCAACACGAGCGACCTCGGCTAAGCGCCGTGTGTCCCTCTTACAGGCTTGGCTGCTATATTATTGCAGTGACCCTGCCCGACGCATCGAGGCGACAACTGACTTGCGCCTGCCGGACTTCGATGCCACCTTGTCTAGCGTAGTCTATTCGCACCTCGATCGGCGCCGTGAGTGCGCCTTGACGTTGACGCAAGGCACCTGCGCTTACCGCGTGGACACGGACGGCGCCAAGCGGCGTCGCAGCGGACACGATCGCCGCGCGGCAGGCACGCACCACTGCGGCTGGCGTACCGGTTTTCGCTTTCAGCGGTGCCAGAAACTCAGCGGGATAGCCCTTGGTGACCCGCTCGGAACCACCGTCACCAGGTTTAGAGGGCAGGAGGACGGGTGGCAGGACGATCGATTGCCTGGCGGTCTTGGCAGAGGCAGTGGCTGTGGTGGCTGCGGCCGGACTACCGGGAGCGGTAACCGATTCGTTTTCGGCGGCTGGATCGTCGCCCACACCGACATCCGTCGAAATCCCTCCGCTTGTATCACCTACAGTGCCGCTGGCACTAACGCTTGCGTCGACTGAGCCGTCATCTGCGCCGACCGAAGCTCCAACGCTTGCTCCGCCTACACCGTCGACGCTCGTGCCCACCCCCACAGATACGCCTTGCGAACCGGCGCTCACTCCAGCACCGACCCCGGCACCGCCAACATTGGCGCCTACACCTGCATCAAGAGCCGAGGCAGGCCCGATTGCGATCCCGATCGTCAACGCGGCTGCGACGTATTTTTTCATTATCATACTCCCCTGCGGCATACATTTCGCTCACTATTCTTCACTGGCCTAGGTCGAGCTTTTTCGGTGGTCGCGTTGGGAGCAATGCGGCGGGAAGAGCGATGGTTGACAGCAGAACAGGTTGCGGTGACTTTTGGACCTTCACTTTCTGTTTTTCCGGCAAGCCCGGTTTACGGACTGGTTGGGAGCCCGGACGCGATAACCTACTTGCAAGTGCACTCGCGGGGGTACGTGCTTTCGGCGCGCGCTCCACAGCTGCAGTGCGACGCTTGCCCTTGACAATATCAATTGCCTCACGCGCGGCACTGAGGCTGCGGGCTAGACCGATAGCCCTTTCACGCTCTTGGTCCAGCGCCGCACTCAATTCTATCGAGTTCTGCTTTAAAGCATCGCGTTCCATGCGAACGATGGCGAGGCCTCGTACAGCTGAATCTGCTCGTTCGCGTCCCAGTTCGAGTGCTTCTCGAGCTTGCTTTACAGCGGCCTCGGCCACCTGTCGGTCCCTTATGGCGTTGGCCTGCTCGACGGCTGCCAGATTTGCGCCTGTCTTAAGAGCATCGATCGTTTGGCGAGCCGTAGTAAGTTCTTGTTCCAAGAGCTCAACCTTGTGCCGCTCGTCATCAAGCGCTCGCTTGGCAGCAAGCTGAGAGACTTCCATAGAGGGGTGCGCTCCAAGCGTGGCAGCCTTCTCGCTGTTCCAGAGACTGGCTTCGGCCCTGTAGCTTTCGATAACGCGCTGCGCCGTCTCCAGATCGAGGGCGAGCGCTTCGTCTGTTCGCTGCTGCTCTTTTAGGGCTTGTGCTTGCTGAGCCACCGTGTCTGCCAGTACGTGTGCCTGGGCGCTTAGGTCACGTGCGCCGCGCTGCATAACGCCTAGCTCCGCTCGTGCTGCGGCCAATTCGCGGCGTAAAGCCTCCTCATGCTCGCCGAGCGGCGTTTGCGCGCCCTCCTTGAGTGCCTGTGTTTCGCTGAGCACCAGCTCTCTAGATATATAGGATCCGAGCGCGCTCGGTTGCGGCTTGCCCGGTTCTTTGTCGACCTCGGTGTGTTCGGAAACCACGACCGACGAGCTGTCGTTAGCTGCGGCAACAGCTGACGCTTCGGGCGCCAACTGACTATTTGCCGGAGATGCCGACAGCAGAACAAGGCATAACGGAACGAGGGATAGCATGGCGCTACACCCCCTGCCGCGTATCTGCAGATGATTCATCACTGAACCTCACCGACCGCGGCCCTCACCGCTATTGTATTCTCCACTTACGCGCGCGGCGCTGGATCAATGCTAGTGAAGCACCCTCGGCAACGCCAAGGCACCGAATAAGGCGTAAAGCCTGTCTCCTATTTCCTTACTTGTCATCATTCGAACGAACGGAACTTTCGTTCATTTACTCTGGGGTTGTCTGAAACCCCGAAAGGCTGCCCTGCTCAAAACGGCTCTGTCTGGTCACTCCAGAGCCTCCAAGATACTGGAGGTCACGCTCTGGAGGAGGACGAGCCCCATCAATCACAACGAGGATGTGTTTGCGATCAATCCGCTTGGCAAAGTGCCCGTTCTCGTTCTCAATGACGGTTATACGATCTTCGATTCGAGCGTAATCTGCGGCTATCTCGACGATCTCGAAAGCAGTCGTCGGCTCATCCCCGAAAGAGGGCGAGCAAAATGGTCCGCCTTGCGCCTCCAGGCGCTCGCCGGCGGCATGTGCGACGCAGGCATTTCCATCCGCTGGGAAACGAGCGCCGCCCTGAACATCTGCGTTACCCTGCCTTGGGCGCAGGCATGACGATGAAGCTCATCGAATTCTATAACTTTGTGGAACGCGAGGTCGAATCGACGCGCCGCTCCATGTCGGCCACATCGCGCTCGCCACTTGTCTAAGCTGGCTGGAATTCCGGAGATTACCCGACTTCTTGCAGGGGAGGCCACGACTGACGGTATAGATCCTTCGTGCAACGCCCTTCAATGCGTGCCACACCCTACGACGGTGACCCGCGAGATTGATATCGATCTCTAGGCTTTCGAAATCCAATATGCGTCGGCAACTAGCCAAGCGTTCTCGAGGCGATTTGCTGGTCGTCCTCGATGGTATTGCGCGAGACCAGTGACCTTGCCTCGCGCAGCCTTTAGAGCGGCCATCAACGCCTTTTCTTCGTCACTGCGCCTAGCTCCGCTGCAGGGGTAAAACCCGCATGGCATAAGTGATCTTACAGGAAACGCACAGCCAGCCCTTTCCAGAAGCATCATGAAGCCTCGTTGGTCTTCACCTGTGAACGGCAGCGCCATCCGACCCTTGTCGGACAAATTTGAAAGCCACCGTTCCGGCACGTGCGTCACTCCGGCAAAGGCGGCCACGACATCGAGGTTTGGCAGATCGACTGCCTGCGTTGCATCACCGGATATCACTTCTACATGGGCATAATGAGCAAGATTGCTTTGCGCTCGCCGGGCCAGTTCTTCGTCGATCTCATATGCAATCACGCGCCCTTCAGAACCCGTCAGTTCAGCGAGGATGGCGGTGAAATAGCCGACACCAGCACCCACCTGAAGGACAGTCTGGCCGGCGGCGACGTTCAGATGGTCGAAAACCAATGCCCAAAGCGACGGCAACCCGCTGTTTAATCCGCGCTTTTCGTCAAGCGAGACCAGAACGTCGTGGTAAATCTCGTGAAGTGCGGCTGAAGGGCTGGTATGGACCGCCCCGATTTGCAATCTCGAATGGATACGCCAAGGCCCGTTGCCAAGGTACTGTTCGCGCGGAACCTTTGCGAAGGCCTCGATGACTGCAGGGTTGTGCAAGACAGGCGATGAGACACGCAGGTCTTCGGCAAACCACCGGCGCGGTTCACTAACATCGGTTCTTGTTGGCATGGAATATATCGGCTCCCGGATTGTGCGTACTCTGTGATGCTCTCAGAAAACCGGCCGACGGCAAAGGATCGCTATCCCCGCACTGCGCGGCGATGCTCGTTGTTTGTTTGCCTTCGACCGCGCCCTGCCCTCTCCGTCCCTCGACCCGCCCGGCTGCTGGCGTTCGCAGTGTAAACCGAAAATGGCGCGTCGGTTCCAGGTGAGCGATTTCAAACTAACTTGTCGATGTTTTCCAGAATGAAGCACGACCGTTTTGGGTCAACGCAACCACAGCTTGAAATGTCAGGGACGCACCTGCTGCGGGACCTCGGATGATCCAACCTACGATTGGCCATGCACGGCAATGGAATTTCGTTCCACGATCTGGGCTGCCAGGACACGATGCTCGAAGGGTAACGTGGCCTCCGCCAACCTCTTCAACAGAAGCTCCGCTGCCGCCGCCCCGATCAAATGCGCCGGCTGGGCGATGGCTGTGATACCCTGGGCCACGAACTGCATCCAATCGAGATCGTCGAAGCAAAGCAGCGAAACGTCTCCTGGAATCGCAAGCTTTAGTGCGGAAGTCGCCTCCAGAACGCCTGTCGACATCACACCATCGGCGGTAAATAGAGCGGACGGCGTATTGCGCATTGTCAGCAGATCGAGCGCCTCCTTGCGAGCTGCCTCGCTAGAATAGACCGCTACGCGGCGGATCAACCGCAGATCCGGGTCGATACCTGCGGCACGATGGGCTTCGAGATAACCCAACAATCGTTGCCAGCTTGGATGATGGTAGCGAACATCGAAGCTGGAGAGATCAACGTTCGCCACAAAGGAGCCAACATCATCGCGGTGGCCCGGCCCGAGTTCCGCCAGTATTCCGATGCGGCTGTGTCCGGCGGCGATCATGGCCGCGATGCTGTTACGCGTTACAGAAACGTTGTCGACCACGACTGAATCGGTTTCCAGGCCCGCCACTATGCGGTCGAACTGCACGACGGGGCAGCGGGCCGCGACTGCTTCACGAAGATGATCCGGCTCGTCCACGAAGGTCGATGAGACGATCAACCCATCGACCTGCTTTTCCAGCAGCAACTGCACCGCCTCTCGCTCGAGGTCGGCATTTTCGTCACTATTCGTAACGATAACCCCGAAGCCGCCACCGCGCGCGACATCCCCTATTCCGCGCAGCACGCTGGCGTAGAATGGGCTTTCGATGTCGCCAACCACAACTCCGATAGTCTGCGTCTTACCGGTGATCAGGCCTTTGGCCAGGCGATTGGGGCGATAGCCCAGCGCAGCTGCGGCGGCGCGCACCTTCTCCTGAACCTCGGAGCTGCTGTAGCCGTAGCCACCAAGGACACGCCCGGCGGTGGCGGAACTCACCCCGGCCCGGCGAGCGACCTCTATGATAGTTGCGTTTTTCGACGATCTTTGAGTCACTCGGCAAACCCCGCCGCCCATGCGCGCGACCTAGCGGCAGTTAAGCCCGCCCCGCAAGGCCGAACACCGCAACACCCGCCGTTGCGCACACCATTGCAATCACAGCACCTCTGACAGAAAGCGCCGAAGACGCGGGCTTTGCGGATTGTCGAATAGATCCTCTGGTCGGCCTGCCTCGACTATCCGCCCCTCGTCCATGAATACGACCTGGTTCGCGACCTTGCGAGCGAAGTTCATCTCGTGCGTAACGACCACCATCGTCATCCCGCCCCGCCCGAGATCGGCCATCAAGTTCAGGACACCTTTGACCAATTCCGGATCGAGGGCACTGGTGACTTCGTCGAACAGCATGATTTCGGGTTCGAGGGCCAGGGCGCGCGCGATAGCCACCCGCTGCTGTTGCCCGCCCGAGAGATTGGCCGGCCGATGGTCTTTGCGCTCCAGCAGTCCGACTTCATGCAGCCTCGCTAAGGCCGCCCCCTCAGCCTCCTCGCGCGACATGCGTTTTACTTTGCGCAGCGCCAGGGTGATGTTGGCGAGGGCGCTGCGGTCGGGAAACAGATTGAACTGCTGGAAAACCATGCCGACGCGCCGGCGGAGTTGGTCAGGGGTCTGTTTGTAGATGCTTTCGCCATCGAGCAGAATGTCACCGGCTCGACACTCTACGAGGCGGTTGAGGCAACGCAGCAAGGTCGACTTGCCCGAGCCGGACGGACCGACGAGGCAGGTGACGGTCCCGGGCTCGACCTTCAGACTGACGTCATGGAGCACCTGGACGGCGCCGTAGGCCATGTCGATGTTCTTGACCTCGATGCCGCCGCCCTTGAAGCGGGTGGGCGCCGCTGCGGGCAATTTCGCTGCGCCCGGCACGCCGGCTTCGGCAAGCTCGGCGACTTCCTTGAGGCCGCTCTGCACAGCGGTGATACGTTTGCCGACGCGCATGCGCGCGTCGATGTAATTGACGAGGTGGGTCAGCGGCACCGTGATCACGAGATAGAACACGCCGGCCAGCAACAGCGGCGACAGGTTGCCGGTCAGCACGGCCTGGTCCTGGCCAACGCGGAACAGTTCGCGTTCGGAGGCGAGCAGACCAAGGAAATAGACCAGGCTGGAGTCTTTGACGTTGCCAATGAACTGGTTGACCAGTGCGGGCAGGACGCGGCGGATGCCTTGCGGGATCACCACCAGGCGCATGCCTTGGCCATACGTCATACCGAGAGTGCGGGTGGCGTCGATCTGACCACGCTCGACGCTCTGGATGCCGGCGCGGAAAATCTCTCCGATATAGGCGCCGGCGATCAGGCTGAGCGCCAGAATGCCCAGCGGATAAGGCGACGGACCGAACAGATCTCGGCCCAACCGCGCGAAGCCTTGGCCAATGATCAGGATCGTGACAATAGCAGGAAGCCCGCGGAAGATATCGGTGTAGACCCGCGCAAGGAGTTTCAGCGGCCGGTTCTCTGAAATCCCCATGACTGCGAGGACGATACCGATCAGCGTCCCGAAAAACGTCGAGGCAAGGGCCAGGATCAAAGTGTTCTTGAGGCCGACCATCACCATGTTTGGCAGAACTTCTGCCATCGCCTGGAAATCAAGGAAGCTGCGGGCGAAGGTATCGAACCAGCTCATATCAAGTCCATCTATGACTCGGCCGGGCACCGTTGCTCACGGGCCCGGCCGGAAACGAAAATGAATACGCGCGAATTTACTTCTTGGGCAGATATTGATCCGGCATCGGAGTGCCCGGGAACCACTTCTCATGCAGCCGTTTCCAGGTGCCATCGTCCATGGCCTGGCGCAGCGCCTTGTTGAGCGCCTCGCGGAAGGCATCGTTGCCTTTCTTGACCACGAACCCGGCTGGCGCATCGAAGGACGGCACATTCATTGTTATCTTCAGGTTCTTGTAGCGCTCCACATACTGCTTGGCCGACTCATAGTCAGTGAAATGGCCGTCGATCGTCCCGTTATTCAGCGCCGCCACCGCAGTGTTGTTGTCGGGGAATTTGACAATGTCGCCCTTCAGATTCTTCTCGGCATAGATTTCCTGCAGCGTTCCCTGGATCACGCCGATGCGCTTTCCGGCGGTGCTCTCATTGCTCGTCAGTGCCGGATCAGCCGAAATGATCGACAGGTAGCCGGCGAGATAGCCGTCGCCAAAATCCACGGTCTTCTTGCGCTCCGCGGTCGTGCCGATGGCGGCGACAGCGACGTCGAACCGGCCGTTGGCAACCGACGGCAGCAGCGCCGAGAATTCCTGGCCGGTGAAAACGACCTGTTCCTCCTTGAACCCGAGCCGGCGCGCCACATCGCGGAAGAGTTCAGCGTCGAAGCCAGTGAAGTTACCGTTGGCGTCGGTGAAGACATAGGGTTTCGCATCGCCCATGGTTCCGACGCTGATCACCGTCGGGTCGATGAGGTTGTAGGGGTTGTCGGCCGCGTTTGCCTGCGTTGACGAGGCCAACGTGCCAAGTCCTGTCAACAGCGCGATCGTCAGCGCCAGACCGGATTTCACAAGTTGGCGCCTGCTCGAATTCGTGTGCATGTCTTCTCCTCTTACGATTGGCCGAACTCGGCCCTGCGATCCCACTCGACGTCTCATCCATCAAAACGCTCTTAGGTGGCGTTTTGGCCAGATAGGTGAGAACGTTATCATTTCCTCTAGCATTGTCCATTTCTCGCGTCAATTGTTTCGGAGAATTTCGCTGCTAGACGGTTTTCCAGTCTTGAGCGTGCCGAGCTCCGCGAAGGATCTCCGGCGTCATCTTTCCTAACTCGATTGCTGTCGCATGGCCGATCGCCCCGTAGTACCGGCAGGTAGCGGCCGCCGCCTCCGCGGCATGGCCGAGAATGTCTTGAGGCGCCTCTTCCTTAAGCAGGCCGAATAGCGTTCTGGCGATGAAGGTGTCGCCCGCGCCCAGGGTGTCGACCGGTTCGACCAGCCGCGCCTGGGTGCGGTAAGAGACCGTGTCGGCGTGAAGCACCGCGCCGGCTCGGCCACGAGTCACAAGGACCCACTTTGAACCATATCCAAGGAGTTCGGCTGCGATTGCGGCCAATTCGTTGTCGTCGAGACCGTCACCCGAGACGGAAGCCAGATAGCAATAGGGCCCAATCTCGCGTCGATGTCCCGGTTCCCGCCGCGTAGAAAAGTCGTAAGACAGCAGGGACTTACTCGATACAGCGGCAACCCACGGGTCTAACCCGCTGGACTGGCCGATGTGGACGGCCTGAAAGCTCGAGAGAAAATCCAGATCTTCTTGCGTCGGCGTAAACACCGAAACTCCGAGATCGAAGTCCAGGAAAATCCGATCGGCGTTGCGGTGACCTATGAGGCAGTAAGCGGTCGGCCCCTCGAGGCGCCGTAATCGGGTGATGTCCACGCGCTCCGACGCCAGTGCAGTGCAGATAAGGTCCCCCGCCCGGTCTTTGCCGATCGCTCCGACATAGGCCGATCGCCCGCCGAAGCGGCTGACATAGACCGAGACATTGAGGCAATTTCCACCAGGATACATCTCGCCGCGAGCAAGATAACAATCGACCACGTTATCGCCTATCGCGGCAATCTTGACCATTGCAGGACTTTCAGTTTAAAGGATGTGATAACGTTCGCACACTGGCTGCCATCTGTCAATTGTGCGCCGGCCCGCAGCTCTGCCAACGAGACGAGGAAGCTCATGATTTCCGCCCTGCCCGCCGACGTGGAACGCGCCCTGACCGCTACGGCGGGCAGGCGGTTTTCGCACCTATTCCTCGTGGCGTGCGGCGGCTCGCTCTCGATCATGATGGCAGGCAAATACTTCGTCGACCGTCACAGCGGCACATTCGCCTGCGACATCTACAACGCGGATGAGTTCGTCTGCCGAGACCCGCGACGGCTGGGACCCGACGCGCTCGTTGTCCTTTGCTCGCAGACCGGCACCACCCACGAAACTGTGCGAGCGGCCAATCATGCAAAGGATCGAGGCGCAACGACAATCGGCATGACGCTCGACCAGATATCGCCCCTCGCGCAGGCGGTCGACCACGCAGTCGCCTACCAGGCCTCCTACACGACGGGCAAACCGATCGAAGCAGCCCGCAGCAACTACGGCGTGCTCTACATGTTGCTCGCCGGCCTAATCGATGCTCGGGAGGATGCCGGACTGACCGCCGATCTGCTGATGAGCCTGAGCCATCTTCAGCCGGCGATAGAGCGTGCGCACCGGACCTATGCCGACCGGTTTAAGGCCTTCGCACCCCGTTTCGCGCCGTGCAATACGATCTACACACTGGCCAGCGGTGCAAGCTATGGTGCGGCGTATTCCTACGCCATCTGCGTGTTGATGGAGATGCAGTGGTACGACTCGCAAGCCATACACGCCAACGAGTTCTTTCACGGCCCATTTGAGGTGGTGGACCGGGATGCTTGCTTCGTGGTCTTGCTGGGTTTGGACGAAACGCGGAGCCTATCCGAACGCGCCCGCGACTTCCTTTTCAAACATGGAAGCCGGGAAAACATCCTGGTGCTAGATGGAGCGGAACTCGACCTCAGCGGTATGTCCGATGACATCAAACCCTATCTCGTTCCCTTGGTCTTCTTCGACACTCTATGGCGATTTGCCTATGAGCTGGCCGGCCTGCGTGGCCGGCCGATGCTCGATGGCCGGCGCTACATGAAGAAGCTAACGGACTACTAGTTCCGCCGCGCTCTGCAGCGATCCAACAACTCCCAGCCCGGCTTCTGCGTAGAAGGATTTCCCTATGACTGCATCTGCAAAACCGCGCCAAGTCGTCGTTGTCGGCGCAGGCATCTTCGGCACCTCTTCCGCGCTGCACCTCGCTCGTCTTGGCTTTGATGTAACCATTGTCAATGACGGCGCGCCGGCCAACGGTGCATCCGGCCGTTCACTTTCCTGGCTGAACTCAGCGCGACGTGCCGACACTGCCTATCACCGCTTGAGGCTTGCAGGCATCGACCGTTATCGGACCCTGGCGGCCACAAGGCCGGAAACCGCGTCGTGGCTTCGCTTTGACGGCGGCCTCACCTGGGATGCGGATGATGAGTCGAACCAGATCGCGTCCATCTGCCAGCTGGAGCAGGAAATTGGTTATGACGCGCTTCTGCTCGGCCCTGCCGAAGTTGGTGCAATGACGCCCGGCGTCAATGCCAATGCAATCACCCCGCAGGGCGCAATCTTCAATCCTGGCGAAGGATGGGTCGACCTGCCCTCCTTGATCGATCTGCTACTCAATGAATTCCGCTCCCGCGGCGGCAAGCTTATCCAGGACGCTGGACGCGTGCGGATAGATGCCACAGGTGGTCGCGCGCGTGGCGTCGTCACTGCCGATGGTGCGCCGATAAAGGCGGATGCAATGGTCCTTGCCGTTGGGCCAGCGACGCCTGTCATGCTTGCGGAGATCGGCGTCCATGTCCCCGACGCCACGCCGATTTCACTTCTCTTGAAGACCAAGCCGATCAAGACCGAGCTCCGTGCCGTGCTGAATACGCCCCGCGTGGCGGTTCGCCCGACGCCGGATGGCGCACTTGTTTTGGATTCGGCGTGGTCGGAGGAAGAAGTCGTGGTCAACTCTGACGGAACCTACACCGTGCACGACAAGACCGTCAAAGGACTGCTCGAGGAGGCTAGTGCGGTGCTCGAGGGCAATCCGCGGCTCCAACTCGCTACCTATGCAGTTGGCCCGAAGCCCATCCCCGGCGACGGCGAGCCAGTGCTTGGCTCCATCGAGACCGTTGCCGAACTTCACGTCGCCTTCAGCCACAGCGGCGCCACGCTTGGATTGATCGTCGGCGAATTGCTTGCCAAAGAAATCGCCTCCGGCAATCCGCATCCCATGCTTGCAACCTTCCGCGCCAACCGTTTCAGCTGACAGGGCATCGCGGCCGAGGTCGAACTGTCCAGATGGGCCGCGGGCCTGGGGAATCCTGGCAAGAATCGCTAAACAGCGAATTTCTGCTTCTTGCAGCTTCAACGTTGGACCGAGGGTGGTCAAGACCAAGAAGCTGAGGTGCCCGGAGGAGCATCTCCAACCCGAATCCGAGCGTGAACTCGGCCGCGCCAGCCATCGAGATGAACACGTCCTGCGGCATGCCGAAGGTCAGAAACGGCTTATCTTCGACCAGCGGGTAGAACCACTCCGGATAGGCTCGATGTCGCGAGGTCCTAGAGGTTGTAAGGTGGGACACGAACGTGCGGCGCGTCTGTCTGGCGCCAGTCTCGAAAGTATTGGCGACTACACCGCCAGCGCCCCTGAGCACCGATGTCTTGCAATGGATCACCCAGCAAACATTCGTCGCCAAGAAACAACAGCGTCGCTTCGTAAGCCGACGCATTGTACCAGTCGCAGGCAGCCGCGCAACGGTTCAAGCCCGACCTTGACTGGAAGCTGGAGAACGAACCATCGAAGAGGGGCGGCATGTTGAGACACTCGTGGCCTTGGACGAACGGTAGCGCATTGCGCCTGAGCGCACCGGCCTGATGGTGCTGCGCGGCTATGCCTATCTCAACCTGCGCGGTTCGGCGATGCAGAACAGACAAAAAGAGCCTGGCGGTCTACCTTGTGGGAATCAGGTGCAGTGCAGACCTCCCGCCCTTCACGGCCGCGACTGACAGCTTGCGGTCAAAGCTCGCAAGTTGGCCGCCACGCGCCTTGGCGAGCGCAAGAAGATAGGTATCGGTGACCTGTGCCGAGGTCAGGATTTTCGCTGCATCGATGTCGCCGGAGCCAACCAGGCTCACATCGTCGGGCCAGAAGCTGTGCCCGTGCAGAGCCCGCAACTTGGCAACGATTTGCGCAACGACGGCGGGCGAGCCGGGAGAATTGGGATATCTTTGGTTGCCGACGATGCGCAGGACGCCGTTTTCGGTGATGGGACACGTAGCCCATGCGGCGTTGCCGGCCTGTTCGAACCAGTCATGCGCGTCGTCATGGGCGACGTGGCCAGGATCGATCAGTGCGATCAGCACATTGACATCGAGCAGGAACGTCAAGGCAGTTCGTCTCGCAGGGCATTGACCGTCTCAAGCGTGACAGGAGGTGCATCCGGCCGAGGCGACAGTAGAGGAATCCCGTTGCGCTCGCCGCCGGCTTGAGGCCGGCGCAGCGAGCGCCGGGCGAGATCGGTGATGACCTCGCCGAGGCTGCGATCCTGCTGCCGGGCGATGGCCTTGGCCGCAACCAGGACGTCGTCATCGATCGCCAGTGTGGTTCTCATGTCGCCCTCCTGGTGCGCATCAATCATCACGCATCATATAGAGCAGCAACGTCGGGTACTCAAGCGGTGCGACTTCCGACAGCGGTGCGACTTCGTAGCGTCGTAAGCAGATGAGTTGTCCGGATTAGGTAGCACACGAGTTGTCCGATCACTCGTAAGCGAGTTTGGTTTCCCTCACCCTTTGACTACCGACAAAGTTGCGCAGGGCCGAGGGGACCGTTATGGCCGCGCTATCTAAGGGACGTGCCTTCCGGAAGCTTATCAGCTCGGGAGACTATCGGCAGAAGCTACGGAGGCTGCAGCAAGGACCGACGCACCCTTTTGGATGCGTCGGAGCAAAGGTCTACGCGTGGCGGATCTCCGTTCCCAGCACCTTCAGGCATTCGCGGATGAACGCTGCAAGCGCCGTCCAGCCCTTTGCCGAAACCATCGTGCCATCCACATATGCCTCCGTTGGAGACAGATCGATGTAGATGCCGCCCGCAAGCGTCACTTCGGGCTCGCAAGCCGCCAGTGCGCCGACCTTCTTGCCACGCACGACGCCGTCCACCGCAATCAGGATCTGCACGCCGTGGCAGATCGTGAAGATCGGCTTCTTGGTTTCGTGGAAGTGGCGCACCATCGCCTGTACGCGCTTGTCGGTGCGGATGTATTCGGGGCCACGGCCGCCGGCGCAGTACACAGCGTGGTATTGCTCCAACTGCTTCTCAGCGTCGGAAAAGGTCTTGTTGATCAGCGCATAGTGGCCGAGCTTTTCGGTGTAGGTCTGATCGCCCTCGAAATCGTGCAGCGATGTTTTGATCAGGTCTCCGGCGCTTTTGTCTGGGCACACGACGTGAACGGTGTGGCCCACCGCTTCCATCGCCTGCTGGTAGACGAAGATTTCGTATTCCTCGGTGAATTCACCAGTCAGCATCAGGATCTTTTTGCCTGGCATGGTACTTCCTTTCCTGTGACAACGGCCGGGCGAGACCTGTACTCGCCTGGTAGGTTTGAGTTTCTAGAAGGGTGAATCGGGGAAGTAGTCTTCGTTGGCACTGACCGGCGTGATGACCGTCAACGGCGGGTACGGGGACATCGGGACAGTCTCAGTCGAACGCCAGCAACAAACGGTCGCGGGAATGCTCGATATGGCGACGCATCGCCTGCTCGGCAGCGGCAGGATCGGCCGCAGCGAAAGCGGCCAGGATGGCCTCATGCTCGTCAAGCGCCTCTTCGGTGACGCGCGAGTGGAACATCAGGCGAAATATGTGGAAGTGGGTATGCTGGTGCGCCAGCGTCTCGCGCACGAGCTCGTTGTTGGCGAATTCCATGACCTTGTCATGGAAAATGGCATCCTGGCGGGCAAAGTTGGAATACCGCAGGCGCTCGTCCTTGCCCTCACGGCGCGCCATGACGCCGGCCGATTTCTGAAGCTGTGCGAGCTTTGCCTCGTCCATGAGCACTGCTGCCTTGGCTGCGCTATGGGGCTCGAGCAGCAGGCGAAGCTCGTAGAGTTCATCGAACCGTCGTTTCGTAATCTGCGGCGCAGCGCGGTAACCGATCAGATGCGTCTTCAGCACCAGGCCTTCGCCTTCGAGCCGGCCGAGCGCCTCGCGGATCGGCGTGTGGGATACGTTGAATTCCTTGACCAGGCTGTCGACGGTGATGCGCGAGCCCGGCGCAATCTTCAGCGACATGAGTTGCGCAAAGATCGCTTCGTAGACGTCCTCAACCAGGCTGCTGGAGCGCTGGATACGCCCGCCGGCGAGGTTCGCTTCGTCTAGACTGGGTAAGTTCATGGCCTGCATGTTTTGCCTCTTGACACATCAAGTTGCTAACACGATGCTCCGGCCAATGCAATCCTATATCCTATACGATTTTATAGAGGATATCATTTGCGGCAGCTAGGAGACAAAGCAATCGAATTTGCAGTGGCCCTGCTGGAACAGCGTGCCGCCCTGGGAGCCCGTGCTTCCTCACCTGCTGAACGGACCGCCAGCGTTGCGGGCGATGGTTCGGCACGTCGATACGCAACCGCGCTGCGAGACGGGTTTTACATCGAACCCGGCCTTTGGGCCGAGTTGAACGCCATCTCGCATTCCAATCCAGTCATCATCACAGGATGCAGGTCATGAGCCTTTTCACTGCCATAAGGCTGCCGCGCGAAATCCTCTTCGGGAAGGGCCAACGCCACGTCATCCCGGTTGTCGCGGCGAGGCTCGGGCGTCGCGCGCTCGTCTGCACCGATGAACGTTTTGCCGCAACGGGCCCGTTCGCAGAGATTGTCACTGGGCTGCGAGCCGCCTCGATAGACGTACTGGTGCATGACCGTGTGCTACCCGACGTCCCCCGGGACACCGTTGCCGTCTGCGTCGAGGAAGCACGGAAGTTCGCGCCCGACATGGTGATCGGCATTGGCGGCGGCAGCTGTCTCGACATGGCCAAATGCGCCGCGCTGCTCATCAGCCACGGCGGTCAGCTCCAGGATTACTACGGCGAGTTCAAGGTGCCCGGCCCGACGCTGCCGCTGATCGCGGTGCCGACGACAGCCGGCACCGGCTCTGAAGTCACCCCGGTTGCCGTGATCTCGGATCCGGATCGCACGCTGAAGGTCGGCATCTCCAGCCCGTATCTGATCGCGGCCGCGGCCATCTGCGACCCTGAGCTGACGATGACATGCCCGCCGGGATTGACGGCGATCGCAGGCGCCGATGCGCTGACGCACGCGATCGAGGCCTTCACCGCCGCCAGGCGGGGGACCGATCCCGGCCTTCCGCAGAAACATGTCTTTATCGGCAAAACCGCTTTGACCGATCATTTCGCCCTGCTGGCGATCAAGCTGCTTGGCCGAAGCCTTGAAACGGCATACCGCCGGCCCTCTGACGAGGACGCCCGGGCCGACGTCATGATGGGTGCACTTGCAGCCGGCTGCGCGTTCGGAACGGCCGGCACGGCGGCAGCGCACGCCGTGCAATATCCGGTTGGCGCGATAACCCACACCGCTCACGGATTGGGTGTCGCCACCATGCTGCCATTCGTCATGAAGTACAACAGAACAGCCGCAGCGACCGAGATGGCCGAGATCGCCAACGCGCTCTGCCTCGATGGAAAAGGCCGGACGCCCGAAGAGTTGGCCGACGCGACCATTGGCGAGGTCAGTCGGCTGTTTGGGGCAATCGGGATCACCCCCACGTTGGCCGAGCTGGGGCTGCCTGCCGACAAGCTCGATTGGACGGCGGAACAGGCGATCGGTATCGAGCGCCTCATCAAGAACAATCCGCGGCCATTCGATTTGAGGTCCATGCGACGCCTGGTCCAGGCCGCCTTTGATGGCGACCTCGCCAGCTGCGTCATGTAAACAAGCGGGAATATCGAGATGAACACGTTTTCACAGGTTCTGTCGGATGATCAGGGCGTCAGCGACTTTCACACAATTTCGCACCGGCTGTATATTGGCGGCCAATGGCGGCAGTCCGCGGATGGCAGGGTAATTCCGGTCATTGATCCGTCGACGGAAGCCATCATCGCGGCCGTACCCGATGCGACCTTGGAGGACGCGGCCGCCGCCGTTGACGCCGCTGCCAAAGCAGCCCATGGCTGGCGGACAACGTCGCCGCGAAAGCGCTCCGAGATCCTCAGACGCTGCTTTGAGCTGATGACGGAACGATCGGAGGCACTGGCTACTCTCATCGCACTGGAAAACGGCAAGGCCCTGCGGGATGCCCGCGGCGAGATCGCTTATGCGGCGGAATTTTTCCGTTGGAATGCCGAGGAGGCCGTTCGCATTACCGGTGAATTCGGTACTGCGCCTTCCGGCACCAACCGCATTGTGGTCGACTACGAACCGATCGGCATCTGCGTCCTGATCACGCCCTGGAATTTTCCTGCCGCGATGGCGACGCGCAAGATCGCGCCGGCACTTGCCGCAGGATGCACGGTGATCCTGAAGCCGGCCAGCGAGACCCCGCTTACCGCCTACGCGCTGGCCGCGCTCTATCAGGACGCAGGCGTTCCACCGGGGGTGGTCAACGTCCTGACAACCTCCAGTCCCGGCCCTTTGACAGCCGCCATGCTGGCCGATCCGCGAGTGCGCAAACTCTCCTTCACCGGTTCGACGGGTGTGGGTCGCGCTCTGCTGGCAGAGGCTGCCAGGTATGTGGTCTCGTGTTCCATGGAACTCGGCGGCAACGCACCGTTCATTGTGTTCGACGACGCCGATCTCGAAGCGGCGCTCGATGGCGCAATGGTGGCCAAGATGCGCAACGCCGGCGAGGCCTGCACGGCCGCAAACCGCCTCTACGTGCAATCTGGCATCTACGAAGCCTTCTCCGAGGGCCTCGAGAAGCGGATGTCTTCGCTCAAGGTCGGCGCCGGCACCGACCCGGACACGGAATGCGGGCCCATGATCACGAAAAAGGCGGTCGAGAAGATAGACCGCCTTGTCGTCGACGCGGTCACACGCGGCGCGCGGGTCTTGTGCGGCGGCTCAGTCCTGTCCGGACGTGGCTTCTTCTACCCTCCGACAGTGCTTCGCGACGTGCCGGGCGACGCAAAGATGGCGCATGAGGAGATATTCGGGCCGGTGGCGCCAATCTCGAGCTTCGAAACGGAGGCCGAGGTCATCGCGCGCGCCAATGACACCGAATATGGGCTTGCTGCCTACATCTACACGCGCGATCTGGCGCGCGGCATGCGGGTGGCCTCCCGGATCGAGGCCGGGATGATTGCTCTCAACCGCGGGCTGATGTCCGATCCGGCAGCCCCCTTCGGCGGCGTCAAGCAGAGCGGGCTCGGTCGCGAAGGAGGGCAGCATCACGGCATTGCGGAATTCATGGAGGCGAAATACCTCGCCATCAGCATGTGAGCAGAAGAATGCAAGGCGATCCCTTTCGCATCCGCGACCACGTCGCGGATTTTGACGAAATCGTGCAGGACTTCGTTGATCGCAGCGAGGTCGCCCGCGCCACCATTGCGATGACCGCTGACGTGGCCTACGGACCGGATCCGACCGAGACCATGGACCTGTTCTTTCCCGCGGGCAAAAGAACGGCGCTTCCGGTGCACATCTTTGTCCATGGCGGCTACTGGAGAATGTTCTCCAAGCGCGACTATTCATATATGGCGACGACGATTACCCAGGCCGGGGCCATTGCCGTCATCCTTGATTATGCTCTGATGCCCAAGGTCCGAATGGCGAGGATCGTCGACCAGGTGCGCCGGGCCAAGCAGTGGGTCCTGGCCAACATCGCCGATCATGGCGGAAGCCCGGCGGCCCTGACCGTCAGTGGTCATTCGGCTGGAGCCCATCTTGCAACGTTCCTGTTCGACGGGGCGCACACCCCCTCGAATGTAAGGGCAGCCCTTCTGTTGAGCGGGCTCTACGATTTGAAGCCGCTCCAGGATTCCTTTCTCGCCAACGAGATTGGAATAACCGACGAGGAAGTCGCCATGTTCACGCCGCTCGCCTGTCGGCATGATCCTCAAACCAAGGCGGCGGTTCTGGTCGGAGCCAATGAGACGCCACCCTTCCATCAGCAAGCCGATCGATTCGAAGCAAGCTTGCTGCGGCAGGGATCGTTGGTAACGTCGCATGTGCTCCCGAACCGCAACCACATGGACAGTGTCAGAGATCTCGGCGTGCCGGGGACCGGGGCTGCCGATTGCCTGGCAAAACTGATCGCCAAGGCCTGCTGACTAACTCGTGTTCTCCAGGCGATTTGTTTTGCGCCACTCCTCGTACTCCCCGCGGGCATCGTCATGCAGCGGATAATAACGTTGCAACGGCCCGCCCTCCATGAGCTTCGCTCGCGAGAACTCCTCCCAATCGTGATGCCTCTGTGATTCTTCGATCACCTTCGGGGCCATTGCGACGGGAAGCACCACCACCCCGTCGTCGTCGGCGACGATGATGTCGCCGGGGATCACCGTGACACCGCCGCAAGCAATCGGAACGTTGACGGCATTGGGATAGATGCTGGTCTGCACATGATAGTTTGGCGTCCAGCCGCGCAGCCATAGGGGCAGATCGAGCTTTTCGACATTGGGCCGGTCGCGCATGCACCCATCGATGACGATACCCGCCCCGCCCCTGCCCTTGAAATACGTCGACATCATATCGCCGAAGACGCCCGAGCTCATGTCGCCGCGCGCGTCGACCACGACCACATCGCCCTCCTGCGCGTGATAGAGCACGTGCCGGTGCAGCTGTGTCTCCGGATCGGCATATTCTCCTTCGGTGAAGAGGTCCGGCCGCTGCGGCAGGAACTGCAGCGTCAGCGCCGGCCCGACGATCGACTTCCCGTGGTTTTGCGCCACCGGACCGACCATGTGCGGATTGCGGAAGCCCATGTGGCCAAGCGTGCCGGCAACCGTCGCGGCGCCGATCTCCCTTAGCGCGTCGATCAGGTCTTTAGGCGGCCGCGTGATGTCGGAAGTATGCGTCATTGTGGACTCCGATTGAATGGAACTACCAGTTCGTAACTGAACCATCGCGGCGCTTAAGGTGAGGCGCTTCCCAGAAACGCAAACTCTGCGCCTGGACCGCAACTTCGTTGACCTCGACGCCGAGCCCCGGCAGATCGCTGACCGGGTAATCGGTCCCGTCGAGCCGTGGTTGCACGGGGAAGAAGTCGGAATTGTCGAAGCCCAGCTTTGTTTCGGGTGCCCTGGTCTCGAGCCACGCGAAGTTGGGTACCGCGGCAGCGAGATGCACGGTCGCGGCCGTGCACACTGGACCAAGGGGATTGTGCGGCATCAGGTCCACATAGTGCGCCTCGCTCCAGCCAGCGATTTTCATCGCCTCGGTGAGCCCGCCGACATTGCAAACATCGATCCGGTTGAACTGATGGATGCCGCGCTCGATGTAGGGCAGGAACTGCCACTTGCTGGCAAATTCCTCGCCTATGGCAAAGGGGATTTCGGTCATCGTGCGCAGCGATTCATAGGCCTCCGGCGTTTCGGCCCGTATCGGCTCCTCGAGGAAATCAAGCACGCCGCGACCGAGCTTGTTGCAGAAGCTCGCCGCCTCTGCCACCGACAGCCGATGATGATAGTCGAGGCCGAGGACCACATCGCTGCCCAGCGCCTCGCGCGCCTTGTTCAGCATACCCGCGGTAGCGCCGATGGACTCGCGCGGCTCGAAGATGTCCTTGCTGTTTTGCCCGAAGGGGAAGAAGCGGATCGCCTGCCACCCCTGCGCGCGAAGTTCGCGGGCCCGTTCGATGGCAACGTCGCCCTCGGCCTCGTCGCCGGTCGAGGCAAAGGTGGGAATGCGGTCGCGCTGCTTGCCGCCCAGCAGCTCGTAGACCGGCACGCCCAGCGCCTTGCCCTTGATGTCGTGAAGGGCGATGTCGATGGCGGAAATCGCCGCCTGAAGGACTCGCCCGCCTTCGAAGTACTGGCTGCGGTAAATCTCCTGCCAGATCCGCCCGATCTGCATCGGGTCGCGGCCGATGAGAAACTCGCGATAGTGCTCGACCGCGCCGGCCACGGCCCTCTCGCGACCGCTCAAGCCGCTCTCGCCCCAACCGAAGATGCCCTGGTCGGTCTCGACCTTGACGAGCATCTGGTTGCGCGTTCCTACCCACACCGGATAGGGCTTGATCGCGGTGATCTTAAGCTTCTCAGTCATCCACGCCCACGTTTCACGCGCATTCGCCCTATCTCAGTTGGCCTTGAGGGCCATTTCAGTTTCGCCATCGAACAGATGCATCCGCTCCTGGTCGAACTCGAGCCAGATCTGCTCGTCGGGCGCGACGGCAATGTTCGGCGGCACGCTGACGTTGACGATGGCGCCGGACAGGAACGCCTGAACGAAGGTGACGTCGCCGGTCGGCTCCACCGTATAGGCTTTGGCCGGGACGCTGCCTGGCACCGCACTCTTGTGGAGCTTGATCGTCGAGTGACGTGCGCCGAGCACGACTTTCCGGGTCGTCGCTTTCGCCACCTTCTGGGCATTGCGCGGTGAGAGCTCAAGGCGCCAGCCCTCGGCGCCGGTCAACACCGTGTTGCCGTTTGCCGTGGAGGCCTCTAACGGAATAAGGCTCATCGCCGGGCTGCCGATGAAGCTGGCCACGAACATGTTCACCGGATGGGCAAAGACCTGCGCCGGTGAATCGTATTGCTGCAGGTAGCCGCCATTCATCACCGCCATCTTGTCAGCCATGGTCACGGCTTCGAGCTGGTCGTGCGTCACATAGATGATCGTCGCCTTGAGGTCCTGGTGGAAACGCTTGATCTCCGACCGCATCTGCACGCGCAGTTTGGCATCGAGGTTGGACAGTGGCTCGTCCATGAGGAACACTGCGGGGTCGCGAACGAGGGCACGGCCAAGAGCCACACGCTGCTGCTGCCCGCCCGAAAGTTCGCGCGGCTTGCGCTCGAGCAGGTGCGTCATGTCGAGCACTCGCGCCGCTTCCTTGACCTTCTTGTCGATCTCGTCCCTGGGGAGTTTGCGCATCTGAAGCGGGAACGCCAGGTTCTTGTAGACCGATTTCTGCGGGTAGAGCGCGTAGTTCTGGAACACCATTGCGATGTCCCGGTCCTTGGGGTCGAGGTGGTTGACCACGCGCTCGCCGATGATGATGTCGCCCGCTGTGATCGGGGTCAGCCCAGCGACGAGATTGAGCGTGGTTGTCTTGCCGCAGCCTGAAGGGCCGACGAGCGCAACGAACTCGCCGTCATTGACCGTCAGCGAAACGTGGTTGACAGCTTTGAAGCTGCCATAGCTCTTGACGAGATCTTGGAGGACCACGTGGGCCATCGGCAACTCCCTAGTGCTTGACCGCGCCTTCTGTAAGGGCGCGTACGAAGTATCGTTGCAGGACCAGGAACAGCACCACGACGGGTACACTCATCATGAAGCTGGCCGCCATCAGGCCCGGAAAGTCCGTCGTATTTTCCGAGAAGAAGCGTTGGATGCCGACCGGCAGGGTCAACTGCTCGTTCTTGGAGAGGAAGGTGTAGGCGTAGATGTACTCGTTCCACGCGCCGATGAAGGAATAGATTGCGGTGGCGATGATCCCCGGCGTCGAGAGCGGCATCACGATCATGATGAAGGCCTGGAACCGTGTTGCGCCGTCGATGCGCGCCGCCTGCTCAAGCTGCACTGGGATATTGTCGTAAAAGCCCTTGAGCAGCCAGATCGCCAGCGGCAGGCCAAAGGTGAGATAGGTGAGTATCAGTGAGCCATGCGTGTTTATCAGACCGATCGCGCGCATCAGGATGAAGAGTGGCACGAGAAAGATCACCGCCGGGAACATATTGCGCAGCAGCACGGCAAAGAACAGGAAATTCCGGCCGGGGAAACTGAAGCGCGAAAACGCGTAGGCCGCTGGGACAGCCACGATCACCGAAAGGATTGTCGTGACGGTCGACACGAAAAGGCTGTTCCAGAAGAAGCGAAGGAAGTCCTGGCCGACGCTGTTCTGCGGATCGAGCAGTTTCTGATAGCTGGCGAGGGTAGGTTCGTCCGGCCACCATTGCGGCGGGAATTGCGTCGCCGCGAATCCGGACTTGATCGAGGTGATCAGCATCCAGATCATCGGCAACGCGGTATAAAGCAGCATGAACACGAGGAATATGCGCCCGGCCCACCGCCATCCGTCGACGCGCATGCGGCGACGGGCCTGGGTTCGAGGTGCCGTCTCGGCAATCGTGCTCATCAGGCGCTCCCCTCTTTCCGCTCGTTGCCGCTTAACGCACGGACGTAGAAGTAGCCCAGCGTCATCAGTGTGAGGAACAGGAGCACCGAATAGGCCGATGCCACGCCCCAGCGCTGCCGTCCGAAGGCGAGCTCATAAATGTGGGTTATCCAGATATGCGATGCGTTCGACGGCCCGCCGCCGGTCATGATCCAGGGGATGATGAAGGAATTGAAGTTGGCCACAGCGAGCAGCAGCATCGTCACCACCGAGACGTTGCGCAAGTGCGGGAAGGTGACGTGCCAAAAGCGCTGCCATGCATTGGCACCGTCGACTTTTGCGGCACGCAGCAACTGATCGGGGACTGTCTGCAGGCCGGCCATCATCATGATCATGGCAAACGGAAACTCGCGCCAGATATTGACGACGATCAGCGAGGGCAGCACCGTGCTGACATTGTCGATGAAATTCGGCGGCTGGGCGGCCAATCCGAGGCCGACCAGCACCGCGCCGATGATCCCGAAGTCCGAATGGTAGATCCACTTCCAGATGTAGGAGGCGGCGACGGCGCTGATGACCCAAGGGATGATCAGGACGGCGCGCAGGACACCACGGCCGATGAAGTCGCGGTGGAGCGCCAGCGCTGTGGCAAACCCCAGGACAAAGGAGATGAAAGTTGACCCCAGAGTCCAGATCAGTGTGTTCCAGGTGACTTTCCAGAACACCTGACTGGTGAGGATGGTTGTGTAGTTGTCGAAGCCGATGAAGGTCTTGTCGCGGAGCTGCAGGCCAGGCGGTGTCTTAAAGAACGACAGCTCGACCGTGTAGTAGATCGGATAGGCGATGACGATGAGCATCACGGCGATCGCCGGGAGCACATACGCGTAGTCCGCGCGATCCTCCCAGATCTTCCGCAGCGTGCCGGACCAACCGGGTTGCAATCTTCGGCGAGCCTCGGCCTTGCCGGTCACGATCGTCACTTGTGGCGTGCCCTTATTCTTCGGAACGAGGCGGCTGCGCCAGCGGCGCAGCCGGTCTAGGTCGTGGGTGTGGCTTGGACTAGAGTCCGCCCATCAGGTCTTTTACCTTCTTGGCCGCGTCGTCCGCTGCCTCGTCGACGGTCATCGCTCCGGTCAGGGCATTCTGCAGCATGTCCGGGATGATGATGTTCATGATCTCGGGGGCCTGCGGCAGAGCTGGGAACGGGATGCCGTATGGCAGCATCGAGGTGGTGACGTCGAGGAACTTGATGTTGTCCAGACGTTCCTTCATCCACTTGGTCTTGAAGCCGTTGAGGTTGCCAGGGTTTGATCCGGCGTAGGCCATCTTCAGCGACCATTCAGGGCTCGTCCACATGCAGATGATAGCTTTCGCAGCCGGCTCGTCTACCTTGCCGCCCTCGACATATTCGGGTTTCAGGATGTGAATGTTCGAGCCGCCGAACACGACGGCGCGCTTGCCGTCGGGACCAGTCGGGATCAGGCCGTAGCGCATGTTGTCGATGACCGTCTGCGCCTTGTTCTTGTCGGTGCCCGTCGCCTTTTTCTGCAGGTCGAGCATGACGTTGTAATCGGACGGGTGCGAGATCATCATGCCGAGCTGGCCGGCGACGAACAGGGGCTGGTTATCGGCCTGCTGGTTGGTGAGCGCCGAAACCGGAACCGACTTGTCGCGAACATACATGTCGTAGGAGGCTTGCAGCGCTGCCTTGCTCTGCGGGCTATCGAGCTGGACCTGCTCATAGGTCGGGTTTGCCGTCGCTTCGTCGAAGACGCCGCCACCATAGGCCCATAGCTGTGGCATGAAGCGGTACGGCGTATTGCCGGCATTCTTGCGAGCCACGAGGCCGTAGCCGGCAATGCCAAGCTTGTCGTGGATCTGCTTGGAATATTTGACGACGTCGTCCCAGGTTGCCGGAGCCTTGTCCGGATCGAGGCCCGCACGCTTGAAGATGTCGGCGTTCCAGATGAACGCCATCGTCTCATTGTTGGTCGGAATGCCGTAGGTCACGCCCTCCCAGGTCACTGCCTTCATGGCGCCGGGCCAGAAATCCTCGGTCGAATACCCCACATCCTCGGGCTTGAGCGGCTGCAGATAGCCCTTTGAGGCGAACTCGGTACCACCCAGGATTTGCAGGCGGACCGCCATCGGCGCGGCATTGCCCAGGAGCGCCGTGCGGAACTTGTCGAGAAGGTCGTTATAGGTGAGGGCTTGTTCCTCGAGCTGGATGTTCGGATAGGTTTTGCGGAAGGTCTCGAAGAATTCCTTGTAGTACTGGCGCAGGAGGTCGGGGTCGCCCTCGAACACGCCCTGATACCAGAAAGTCAGTCGCCCCTTGTAGTCGAGCGGGGTAACCTTGGCGCAATCGGCAGCCGTGTCAAAGTCCTGTGTGCCGGCGATGGAGCGCACATATTCCGGCGACCACTTGCTCAGGTCGACCGGTGGCGCACCCAGCGCCGAAGTAGACGTCAGGGATGCCATCAAAGCAGTGGCGACAGTGCCGCGCAGGACGGCACTGCCGAGCGCAATTCTCGTCATAGGTATCCTCCCTGGTTCTCCCATGCCGCCCTAAAGCGGTCCTTGCTCGTTTCGATCGCGAGGATGCTTCTTTCAGCTCAGTGTATCCTCTCGATCGCTTGGTACGTTTTCAGATCATGAATTGCCTGTCAACGCGCAGAATCGTACATTGTTTGCGAAAGCCGTGTGTGATATCGGGCAAGTTATGTATTAAATTGGGGAGCCGGCCTTGGCCGAAATAAGCGATTTCAAAGCGATGCCACCGGTGGGGACCGATCCCATCGGGGCCTCCAGCGAGGGCGCCTCGCTTTATGAATTGATCAGGGAAGACATCATCGAGGGACGGCTCGCCGCTAACGAACGGCTTGTCGTCACCGATCTCGCCCGGCGTCACGGCACCTCGACCAATCCTGTGCGCGAGGCCCTGCAGCTGCTGCGCGGCGAAGGTTTTGTCACCTTTGTCGCCAACCGCGGGGCGCGCGTCCGACCCATAGATCAGGATTTTGTCCGGGATATCTACGAGATCGGTGTTCTGATCGAGCCAGCCCTGACACGATGGTTTGTGAATATGGCTACCGGCGAGGACATCGCCGAACTCGAACGTCTCCAGGGCCTGATCGAAGAGAACAATTTCGCCGACACATTCAGGCATAGTGAGCTGGATACCGCTTTCCACACCGTGATGTACCAGCGGCACTACAACCGCCACGCAGCCGAGCTTTGGTGGAAGCATCGCGAAGTGCTGCGAGCCGTGAGCCGTCGTTTCAATTTCACGCTGGCGCGACGTGCCGCGATCATGCGCGAGCACCGCGAACTCATCGCGCTTGTGAAGGCGGGAGAGGCCGACAAGGCGGCCGAACTCGTTTCCCGCCATGTCGAGGGTTCGGGCCGGCATATTCTCGAACAGATGCGAGCGCGCAACGCCGCTCGGGCCGGATAGAATGTCCAGTCCAGAACATCGTTAGCTGACCATTTTCAGGCAAAGGTAGTTGAGATGAAAATCACGAGCATTCGGCCGTGGCTGATCAAGTCCGATGCTTCCTACTGGGGAGAGTTCCTGTTCGTCGAAGTGACGACCAACGAGGGAGTGAGTGGCTGGGGAGAGATCACCACCACGACAAGGCTCGCCAACCGCGCTCTCTGCACGATCCTGCGGCAGATCGGCGTCGCCGTGACAGGCGAGGATCCCGCGCGTATCGAGCATCTCTGGCACAAGATCTTCCGCAGCTTCACCTACATGGGAAGCCGCGGCGCCGCCGTCGAATGCGTGAGCGCCATCGATATTGCCCTCTGGGACATCCGGGGCAAAGTCCTCGGCAAGCCGATTTACGAGCTGCTTGGCGGGCCGGTACGCGATGAAATCGCGCTCTACACCCATCCCAACCAGGCCAAATTCACCAGCAAGGAGGCTGTGGTCCGCGAAATTCTAGACATTGTCGAGTCCGGACACACTGCGCTCAAGTTCGATCCCTACCCCCACCAGGGCCGCAGCGCCGATGGCCTGCCCCGCGAACAGCGAGACGGCTACCTCGATGGCAGCATGACCCGCAAGGACGAGCGCGAAGCCGCCGAACTCACGGCTCTGATCCGCGAAACGGCAGGACCCGATGTCGACATTCTCATCGATGCGCACGGCCGCTTCGACGTCCCCACCGCCATTCGCCTCTGTCGGAGCCTCGAGGAGGCCGGCCAGATCGACTGGTTTGAGGAGCCCTGCCCGCCCGAGAGCCTTAACGCCCTCAAGCAGGTACGTGAGAAGGTCAATACCGCCATCTCGTGGGGCGAGCGCGGCCACACGAAGTGGGATTTCGTGCCGGTACTCGAGAACAGGCTCGCTGATTACATCATGCCCGACGTTACCTGGACCGGCGGCATTACCGAACTCAAGAAGATTGCTGCGCTATGCGAAGCCTACTACGTGCCGGTCTCGCCACATGACGCCGCGGGACCGATCAACGTGGTTGCGGGAGCGCAGGTGATGATGACCGTTCCCAACTTCTACAAACTCGAAACATCGGAGTGGAACCTGGGCAAATACGATCACCTGATCGACAGACCACTCGACATTTCGAACGGCAGCCTCAAGCTGACGTCGAAGCCTGGTCTCGGTATTGAGATGGACCGCGACTACTTGCAGGCCCACGAGATTGAGCTGGGCTAGCAACACGCTGTGCCGGCCCAGGGTGCGGGACGACAAGCCGAAAACGAGGATAAGTCATGGCAAAGACAGGTGGCGCCGACGAAGCGCTCAATCGGGTAAACGCGAACTCCAAGCCATCCCAGCTTCGTATCACCGACATGCGGGTAGCCGAAATCGTCGGCGCGCCGTTCACCTCAACCCTGCTCAAGATTTACACCAACCAGGGCATCGTCGGGCTTGGCGAGGTGCGCGACGGCGCCAGTGCCACCTACGCGCTGATGCTGAAGAGCCGGCTGCTTGGCGAGAACCCTTGCGACATCGACCGCCTGTTTCGCCGGATCAAGCAGTTCGGTGGCCATGGCCGGCAAGGCGGCGGCGTCTCGGCGGTCGAGATCGCGTTGTGGGATCTCGCCGGCAAGGCCTATGGCGTTCCCATCTACCAGATGCTCGGCGGCCGGTTTCGGGAGAAGGTGCGCGTCTATTGCGACACCGACGCTACCGTGCCGAGCGGCACCGAGACCGGCAAGCGCCTCAAGCAGCGCATGGCGCTCGGCTTCACCTTCCTCAAGATGGATCTGGGGCTGATGCAGATCGCGGATGTACCCGGTGCGGTCGTCTCCCCTGCCGGTTCACTTGAAGGGTACCGCATCCATCCCGGCCGCGGCCCGGTCAAGACCATGGAGGAGCGGCGCGCCCGCAATGCCGTTTACGATTTGCATAACGTCCCCCATCCGTTTACCGGCCTCCACTTTTCCGACAAGGGCCTCGACCTGCTTGAACAGTACATTGCCGAGGTTCGCGATGTTATCGGCATGGATATTCCGCTCGCCATTGACCATGTCGGCCACATCTCGCTGCAGAACGGCATTCGGCTCGCCAGGCGGATTGAAAAATACGTGCCGGCCTGGCTCGAGGATGTGATCCCATGGCAGTACACCGAGCAGTTCCGGCAACTGCAGGCCGCCACTACGGTGCCGATCTGCACCGGCGAGGACATCTACCTTAAGGAAGGCTTCGAGCCTCTGCTCAAGAGCGGCGGCCTCTCCATTATCCACCCGGACCTGCTCACCAGCGGGGGCATCCTCGAGACCAAGAAGATCGGCGACATGGCCCAGGACCACGGCGTCGCAATGGCCATCCATATGGCCGAAAGTCCAATCGCCGCAATGGCCGCGGCACATGTCGCGACCGCGACCGAAAACTTCATGGCGCTCGAATACCACTCTGCCGATGTCGACTGGTGGGACGATATCGTCACCGGCGTTCCCAAGCCGCTCGTGAAGGACGGCTTTATCACTGTTCCGGACAAACCTGGCCTGGGGATTGACGACGTCGTCGACGAGGTGATCTCGCAGCATCTGCAGCCGGGTGTCACCGGCATCTGGCAGCCCACGGATCACTGGGACAACGAGTATTCCTGGGACCGTATCTGGAGCTGAGGCGAAAAGAACCGAAGATGAAGATCACCGATCTCCGCTGCGCCGTCATCGGCAAACATCCCATCGTCCGCATCGTTACCGACGAGGGCCTCTATGGCCTTGGCGAAGTCGAGTTCACCAAGACCTATCTCAAGCCTTGGGTGCTGCATTTCCGTGAGGCGCTGATCGGCGAGGACCCTACCGACGTCGAGCGGGTGATGCTGAAGATCCGCCAACGCGGCTCTTTCAAGCCCTATGGCGCGGCGGTAAGCGCTATCGAGCATGCGCTGTGGGACATAGCCGGCAAGGCCGCAGGCGTGCCGGCCTACAAACTGCTCGGCGGCAAGGTGCGCGACAAGGTGCGCGTCTATAACGGCTCGATCCGGCAGAAGCGAACGGGGGACCGGCCGGAGGATTACGCCGCTGACGTGAAATGGATGATGGAGCAGCCGCAGAATTTCTTCATGATCAAGCAAGGAATCTCGTTCCACTCCAACATGAAGGACACCATCGAGGACTTCCATTACGGCGTGACGCAGAATAAGGCCGGCTACCACGGTGCTATGGATCAGGGCGTCATCAGCGAGCGCGGTTTCAACCACATGCTCGACTGCGTGATCGCGATGAAGGAAGTGCTGGGCGACAAGGTCAGCCTGGCGCTCGACTGCGGCCCGGGCTGGATGCTGCCCGATGCAATCAAGTTCGCTCGCGCGGTCGAGAAGTACAATTTGATGTGGCTCGAGGACATGCTGACCGGCGACTATGTGCCGTGGGTCAATCCGCAGGCCTATCGGGAGCTGACCACCGCCACCTCGACGCCAATTCATACCGGCGAGCAGATATACCTGCGGCACAATTTCAAGGAGCTGATCGAAACGCAGGCGGTGCGCGTCATCGGCCCCGATCCGGCCGATATTGGCGGCATTGCCGAGCTCAAATGGGTCGCCGAGCACGCCTGTATGCACTCGATCCTGATGGCACCGCACGGCACCGCGAACGGCCTTCTCGGCCTCGGCGCGCTGATCAATGTCTGCGCCACCCTGCCCGCCAACTTCATTGCCTTCGAATACCCGAGCGCCTCCGACCCCTGGTGGGAGGACCTCGTAATCGGCCTGCCGTCGCAGATCGTGAAGGACAGCATGGTGGACTTGCTGGAAGCGCCGGGGCTGGGCCTCGACATCGACGCCGAAGCAGGCAGGAAGTATCTCCGGGAAGAGGATGCAGGCTTCTTCGACTGAACCATCCTTCTTGCGCCACACTGCACCGCGCGGACTGATTCTCGCAAATTGGCATCCAGAATGACCGTTTCGGGCCTGGAGCCGTCGGTCTGCTTCGGATCAGCGGCTGGCCAAAGCCGACGTAGCTTGTCGGAAGCTCCCGAGCAAATGCCGGCTTCCTGATTTCCATGCCCGGAAGCGAACCGTCACAAATCCGCCATCTCAGGCATCACCTTGCAGACGGCCGGTTCGCCTTTTCGACGGCATAGGGTGTATGGAGCACCCGACGCCCCCACCCCTACCTCTGAAAATGCCCCAACCCGCTCTCATTCAGATAGTCCACCGTCATCACCCGCGCGCGAATGCCGCCGGGGGAACCAACGAACTTCACCGATGACAGCGAGCCGGTCGGCGCGTTCTCTCCGCGGGGCGTGAGGGCGTAGGTGTCGCCGTCCCAGTGCTCGAGCGTGAACTGCATGGGCTTGGGGCCGAGTTCGAGCATCAGCTTGTCGCCATCGGCCCGCACGGTGGCGGTGTCGAAATAGTTGCTCGTATATTGGCCCTCGTAGAAGGATGGACTGCGCGCCTTGGCGGGGTTCGTCGGCTTGTCCTTGCCGGCGAGGTCGCCCACCGGCTTGTAGTAGGCCATGAACCGCGGCTTGATGTAGGGATACCAGTCGCGAGTGACCTGGCCATATTGCACGATGTCCATGAAGCTGGCGGCGACCGCCTCGGCGGCGCCGACGGGGGAGCCGTTGGTGAGCACGACGATGCCGACATCGGCCGAGGGCAAGATCTGGAAGGTGGTGCCGGCGCCGAGCAGGAAGGCGCCGGAATGGCCCATGGTGGTGCGCCCATTGGCGTTCACCCCCACATTGAAGCCATAGCCATAGGAGCTGGCCCGCGTATCGGGCGTCTCGCCGCGGTAGGTCACGCTCTGCGGTGTGATGGCGGGCTGCAGGATCTTCGGGTCGATCATGGGCTGGCCGTTATAGGTGCCGTCGCCAAGCAGCAGGATCATCCACTTGGCAAGATCCTGGGCGCTGGAGGAGACGCCGCCGGCGGGCGCCTGCTGGTCGGGGTCGCGGTCATAGAGCGGCTCGAACACATTCTCCGCCACGCGCGCATGCAGCAGGGCGCGGTTCTTGCCGGCGGCAATGAAGTCCTCGTGCCGATAGCTGCTCGAGCGCATGCCGAGCGGATCGAACAACAGGCTCTTGGCCAGCGGCTCCCAAGGCTGTTTCTCGGCGTGGGCCACTGCCTCGGCGCCGACCGTCGTGCCGAAATTGGCGTAGTGATAGGAGATGCGGAAGGGATCGAGCGGCACCATCCACAGGCTCCCGACGATCTGCTTGCGCTGGAAGCCGAGATCCTCGAGTTCGTCGCCCGCCGCCATCGGCAGGCCCGAGCGATGCGCGAAGAAATCGCCGATGGTGGCGTTGCCCGAGACATAGTCGAGATTGAGGCGAAAGCCGTCCCAGACCTTGCCGACCGGGGTATCCCAGTCGAAGCTGTGGTCCTTCGTCATGGCGATCGCGGCCACCGTGGCCGAGATCGACTTCGACACCGAGGCGACCTGGAAAATGGTGGTGCTGCTGACCTTAGAAGTGTGGTCCCGGTTGTCGCGAAGGCCATAGCCCTCGTCAAAGATCATTTTGCCGCCATGCACCACCGCCACGGCGAAGCCGGGAACGTCGGATGCTTCCTTGACTTTCTTGACGATGTCCGGCAGCGCGGCCAGCGCCTTCTCGACACCGCCGGGATACAGCTGCATAGCATCCTGCGGCGGCGATGGCCCAAGCTCCGGCAGGCAGGACTGCGCGGCTGCCACGGCGGGCAGCATGGTAACGAGGGAAAGTACCAGGAGAGCAGCGACCTTCTTCATTGCATGTCCTCAAACTTGCACCGGCAGATGATCGGACCATACGCGGCAAGATGAAAGATGGTTGCGGCTATTTTCCAATGAAATGTTTAAGTTCAAAGATCAGACAGAGACGGCGGCTGCGTGTCATGTAATTTCGGAGTGGTGAAGTATCCGTGTTACCTACGCGCCCGGCAATGGGATGGGATTGGGCGGGAGAACGTCAACTTTCCAAGCCCGAGCGGCAAATGGCATCCGATCACGAGTTGTTCGCCAACGGGCTGGCGGCCAACCAGAAAGTCATCGAAGCCAATATATGGCCCATCGCGGGGCCCTATGGCCTGCTGCATGGAGTCCGATGGCCGAGGGGCCGGGACGCTTCGTCTTCACCGATCTTGCCTGCGGCACGGGGCCGTTTGCTGTCCGTCCGGTTATTGCCGCGGGACCAGTTAAAGCCGCCGTTCGGCTCACGTGAAGAGTTTCGGGCGCTGGCAGGCGTACGAAAGTCCCCGAGGAAGGAACCCGCGGGCCGCAGACGATGGCTATGGGGATTTCGGATTTCGGCAGACGTCGGCGATGGCGTGACCGCCGTCGGGAAGCGCTGGGGTGAATGCGGACAGACCGCTTCGTTGCGCCCCCGCGCGGTGTTGTCGGCTTGGTCGGCAGCTGGACGCGACCTCTTCAGCATCGAGGATCATCATGGACGTGCGTCGATCCGTTGCCGGAGGCTGAGTGCCTGCAGCTGAAGGCTGAACCATTCCATGCCGGGTCATGGCGTGCTGCTCCCGGTCGACCGGGAGCCGTGTGGTGGTCCGCGCGGTTGCCTCCACCGTTCAAACAGCTCGATGACGATCATGCGGCCGCCGCAGCACGGGCACGGCGGGCGGAAGTCGTCCGGTTCGTCGGGGTCGCCGTCGTCGGGCGGCGCGGCAGGGGCAGTCGAGGATCGCCCTCACTGACCCTCCTGGGTAAGTTGGAAGATACTGGCCGTCCGAGCAGGACCAACGTTAGTTAGCTCACAGTACGTGAAAGAAGCAAAAGAACCCGGTTGCGGCGGAAGAAATTCCCCCTGGTGCTTCCACGCGAGGCAGGTTTTGATCGTGTCGAAAGATTTTTGTTCTCGGCGTTCATCGATGCGGCCATCGATAAATACAAGAGAAATTACATGCGCGGTTGCATTTAGAGATTGAGGATCTGCTTTCGCAGCCGTTGGCACTGCCAAGAGAAGAGCCAGAGCGATGATGAGCTTGGTGCGATTCATGTCGTCCTCCGTTTCATCCGGTGCTGCTGGGGTCGCTTGGAGGCGAAGGCCGAATGGGCTAGACTAGGAAGCGCGCCAGGAAGGTGAAATGTCCCGAACGGCCCCTGAAATTGACCTGAAATCTGCTGAAACGATCACGTTCCGCGGTTTCGTCTTCCTGACCAAAAGCAAAGAACTCCGAACCGTCGAAGGCAAAGCGGTCAATCTTCGCAGCCAGTCCGCCGAGGTGCTCTCGGTGCTCGCGGCGCGACCGGGCGAAATCGTGTCCAAGGATGCTCTGATGCAGGCGGTTTGGCCCGATACCTTCGTGACCGACGACAGCCTCACTCAATGCATTGCCGATATTCGCCGCGCGTTGGGGGACGACGCGCACGTGATGGTGGAAACCGTCCCAAAGAGAGGCTACCGACTGAACGCCGATCTATCGGACGCGGCGGACCCAAACGCCGCAGCCGGCACGGAACGTGCCAGGACCCGATTCTCGCAGCGCGGCTTCATTCTTGCTGCACTCGCTCTCCTTGCGGCAGCGATCGGCGCATACTACGGCGCGGAAGCCTGGCGAGCCGCTCCCGTTCGTTCGAGCGACATGCCCAGGATTGCGATCCTTCCCTTCGACGACATGAGTGCAGGTGCGGACAAGGGATATCTCAGCGATGCCGTTGCCGAGGGGATCATCACCGAGCTGGCGCGGAGCAAGACTTATGCCGTCATCGCCCGGAACTCGAGCTTCAGGTACCGCGGTAAGCCGATCGACGCCAGACGGATTGGAGATGAACTCGGCGTCGACTACCTGCTCGAAGGCAGCCAGCAGAAGATCGGAGACCGGCTGAAAGTGTCCGCCCAGTTGCTGAATGCGCATGACGGATCACATGTCTGGGCCAACTCCTACAACCGGGAGATTGGCGATCTTTTCGTCGTCCAGGAGGAAATCATCCGCACGCTTGCGGATCGGGTCGGAATAAGGATCGAGCGACCGTTGCCACAGAGCGATGCCGCGCAGGTCAGCGCGCTCCGCTATTACCTGATGGGGAGGGCCAAGATCGGAGAGGATATCTCAGCCGAGGGGAACGAGCTGTTAAGGCAGTTCAGCCTCAAGGCGATCGAAGCGGATCCGAACTCCCAGTTCGGCTATATCGGGCTGGCCTGGTACTATCGCAATGACGCGGTATTCGGGTGGCACGCGCAGGAACACAACCGGAACGAGGCGTTGAAACTCGCTGCCAAATACGCCGACAAGGCCATCCTGCTCGCTCCTGATGACGCAGAAGCGCATGAGGTCCGCGCCAGCATCCACACCGAAGCCGGAGAGGTCGAGCAGGCCCTCGCCCAGTACGATCAGGCGATCGCCTTGAACCCGAGCAACTCGCATATCCTCGTCATGAGTACGAACGTGCTGTTGTATGTTGGCCGCGCCGACGAAGCGATCGATCGGATCGAGCAGGCCAAAGGCATCGATCCCTTCCACCCTGACTGGTTTCACTGGCAGATGGGCTGGGCGCTCTGGGAAAAGAACGATTGTGGGGCGGCGCTGGCTGCGATGCGGAAAATGTCCAGGATCCCGAGCGGCGCACAGCGCATGCTTGCGGGGATCCACGCTTGTCTAGGAAACAAGCGAGAGGCAAAGGAAGCGCTTGCGGTTTTCCTCCAGAACACTCCCAGTGAATCCATCAGTAAAGAACGCAGGGAGTGGGACAAGATTTGGACCGCACCCGGAAGCCTCGACCGCTGGATCAAGCAGATGCGGTTCGCGGGGTTGCCGGAGTGACGGCCGACCGTATGCGACCCAGCAGAAATCATGGGCTGCAAACGACCCTTGAAGTGGGCCACGAGCGCTGGTGGGCCTCACGCTCAGGGCGCCGATGCGTACCAAACACCTTCATTTCCTCAGTTTTATGTTGCGACTTGCCAGGCTGGCCGATGGCCAGCCTGATGCGGCCGCGGAGACGATCGCGGTAATGCGCCAGGCCCATCCGCGCTTCACACTCAAGGTCTTTCGTCGCTAGGAACCCTACAGGGAGGCGGAGGTGCTCGATAAGATTGTCACGCTCCTGCGCCGTGCCGGTATTCCGGACTGACCTTGGTCGTCTACTTGCCGCCTCGCCTGAACCAGTGACAGCTGCGTCCGCAATTACTATCCTGGCGACGCATGCCGCTGCGTCCGCTTTGGGGAATCAAAGAACGCGAGCCCGATGACCGACATCGGCGCATTGCCGATCGCGGCTCCACCAGTCGAGCGGAGCCGCTTGTGGTCAGGCCTCTGTCGCCTCGGATAATGCGAGCGCATCTTCTACATCCACACCGAGATACCGCACCGTGTTCTCGATCTTGGTGTGGCCGAGCAGGATCTGCACCGCACGGAGATTGCCTGTCGCCTTGTAGATGATGGAGGCTTGGTGCGGCGAAGCGAGTGCGTGCCATACTCTTCTCGGCGCAGACCGATCGCCGACACCCATTCATCCACCAGTCGTGCATATTGGCTCGTGCTCAAATGCGCGGCGGCATCAACACGACTGGGAAACGCGAAGTCGTCCACTGTTCCGCTACGTCTCTCAAGCCATGCCAACAGACTTGCTCGCGCATCTGACGTGATACTCGAACTGAACCGGTCGCCGGTCTTCTGCTGAACCACCATTGAAGCGGGCCCGGATTTCCGGACCCGCCACAAGCATACCGATCTTGATCTTCACTAGGTCGCAACCCCGCAGCTTGCTGTCGATCGCGAGGTCAAGCAGGCATGATCCCTCATTCGTCCTTCGCGATTGAGGAAGAAGCGGATTGCCCATATCTGCCGCGGCTTCGGGGCTCGCTTGGCTCCGACCTGCCGACCAGCGTTCCATACCGGCCGCCCCTTGGCTGCCGGATCGTATTGTGAAATGGCCATCGTCATTCTCCTTCGGCCAATATTGGCCATTGGAGAAACGATCCGAGGGTCTCGGGCGCGGCGTGGCCGACAGCGGAATTGCGGCTTTTGGCGTCCCGCCAGCAGCACCTCGCTGTCAGTGGGAGACCGTTTGCGCGGTTGCGAATGGCCACTTCGGGTTTACTGCGGCCGGCCCCACCCGCTGAACGTCCGCTATCGTTCTTCGGACGCGGATTGGCGTAGTAAGTTTTGCGCTCGCAACCTACGCAAATTGGGCGTATCGTCAGTATATCGTCGGTTGCTAATACATGGGCCGGCGACTGAGAGCGCAAGACTCCCGCATCGGACTAGGCGCGCTAGGTTCCACAACCACTCGTCGCGCTCTGCCTCTGCCGAAACCTCTTTTGCTCGGTTCCGGCCAGAATTGCCTTTTGCAAATCGGAAGAGGAGCGCTTGATGCAGATTCTGCAAACCCGCCGCCGATTCCTGACCGGCGCTGCAATGGCAGGCGCTGCCGGTATCGTCGGTCTTCCGGAGTCACTCCACGCCGAGCCGCTGGAAACGACGACGGTTCGTCTGCCGCGGTGGGTTGGTGGTTCCTATTGCTGGGCAGGCGCGTACATCGCCGGAGAACTGATGCGCGCAGAGGGCTTCACCGACGTTCGCTACGTAGAAGCCGACAGAAGCGTCGACCAATCGGAATGGATCGCACGCGGTGAGACCGATTTCTCTGTGAACTTTCCGCCGAATCAGATCGCGTCGATCGACGCTGGCGTGCCGATCAAGGTGCTAACCGGGTTGCACTCGGGATGCCTCGAACTGATCGCCAAGGAGAGCATCCGCAGCGTCACGGATCTGCGGGGCAAGAGGGTGGGCGTGGATGGTTTCAATAACTCGCGACACATGTGGCTGATGCTCATGTCCGCGTATGTCGGGCTCGATCCCGTGAACGATATCCAATGGGTCTTGACTAAGGACGTCAAGCCCACGGAACTCTTCATCCAAGGGAAGATCGACGCATTCCTTGGGACGCCGCCCCAGCCGCAGGAGCTGCGCGCCAAGAAGATCGGCCACACGATCCTCAACAATGCCGTCGACCGCCCATGGTCACAGTATTTCTGCTGCATGATCTCCGCCACCACGGACTACGTGAACAGGTACCCGGTGGCGACCAAGCGGGTCTTGCGATCCATCCTCAAGGGCGCCGACCTCTGCGTGTCGGATCCGCAGTGGGTGGCCCGGCAGATGGTCGATCGCGATTTCGTCCCGTCGCATGACTACGCGCTCCAAACGCTCAAGGATATCCGCTACGACCGCTGGCGGGAATTCGATCCTGAAGACTCCCTGCGGTTCTACACACTGCGCATGCAGGAGACGGGCATGATCAAATCGAGCCCGCAACAGATCATCGCCAACGGAACGGACTGGCACTTCCTCGACGAGTTGAAGCGTGAGCTGAAAACCTGAGCAGCTGGCTGACTCGTTGTGCCTTTTTCCTTGGGAAGGAGAAGCCCATGCAGATCATCCAGAACCGCCGTCATTTCCTAGCCGGCGCTGCGGCCGTCGGCGCCGCAGGAATTATCGGCACCGCAACACAAGCCCGGGCCGAGCCGCCGCTGGAGACCACTTCCGTCCGCCTGCCGCGGTACATCGGCGGCGCCTATTGCTGGGCGGGCCTGTACATCGCCGGAGAAATGCTGCGCGCCGAGGGGTTCACCGATGTCCGGTATGTGCAAGGCGACAAGAAGGTTGATCATTCGGCGTGGATCGCAAACGGCGAGACGGATTTCAGTGTGAACTACGTGCCGATTCATCTGGCGTCGATCGATGCAGGAGTGCCGATCAGGGTACTAAGCGGACTGCACTCCGGGTGCCTCGAACTGATCGCCAACGACAGCGTCAAAGGCATCTCGGACCTGCGGGGAAAGCGGGTTGGGGTCTTTACGCTTGATTCGCCGCAATACGTGTTGGTTTCTCTGATGGCCGCCTATGTTGGGCTCGATCCCGTCAACGACATCGAATGGGTCATCGAAGAACACAATTTTGCGGAAGGCTTCGTCGAAGGAAAATACGATGCAGTCCTCGGCCAACCGCCCCGCACGCAGGAACTTCGCTCCAGGAAAGTAGGCCATACGATCCTCAACTCGACCACCGACCTGCCCTGGTCGCAGCATTTCTGCTGCATGATTTCCGCGACTGCGGATTATGTCGACAGGCATCCGGTGGCGACAAAGCGCGTGCTCAGGGCCATCCTCAAGGGCGCCGACCTCTGCGCGTCGGATCCGCCATTGGTAGCGCAGCAGATGGTCGATCGAGGGTTCGTGCCCAGCTACGACTACGCGCTGCAAACGCTGCACGACATCCGGTACGACAGGTGGCGGGATTACGATGCCGAAGCCTCGATGCGCTTCTACGCGCTGCGCATGCACGAAACGGGCATGATCAAGTCGAGCCCGCAAACGATCATCGCCACCGGCACTGACTGGCGTTTCCTTGACGAGTTGAAGCGCGAGTTGAAGACGTGAGGGGCAGCCAGCCTCGTGCCATTTTCAATGGGAGGGAGAACCCCATGCAGATCATCCAGAACCGCCGCCGCTTCCTGGCCGGTGCTGCGGCAGCAGGCGCTGCAGGTCTCATCGGCGCAACGACTGACGCTTGGGCCGAGGCACCCCCTGAAACGACCTCCGTCCGCTTGCCGCGGTGGATCGATGGTGCCTACTGCTGGGCGGGGATGTACCTGGCCGGAGAGCTCCTCAAAGCGGAGGGCTTCACCGACGTCCGCTACGTGCAGGGCGACGAGAAAGTCGATCAGGCGGTGTGGATTGCACGCGGCGACACGGATTTCAGCATGAACTACGCGCCGGTCCATGTCGCGTCGATCGACGCCGGCGTGCCAATCAGGGTGCTTGGCGGTCTGCACTCCGGGTGCCTCGAGCTGATCGCCAACGACAGCATCCAAGGCATCCCGGACCTCAAGGGCAAGCGGGTGGGCATGCACGACATCGATGCGCCGTCGCGCGTGCTGGTCGCCCTGATGGCCGCCTATATCGGACTGGACCCCGTCAACGACATCGAATGGGTCCAGGAAAGCAAGCCGGTGGAAGCCTTCGCCGACGGGAAGTTCGATGCATATCTCTTCACGCCGCCGGAGACGCAGCAACTGCGCGCCAAGAAAATCGGCCACACGATCCTCAACACGACCCTCGACCGCCCTTGGTCGCAGTACTTCTGCTGCATGACTTCGGCCGCTGCGGACTACGTGAACAGATATCCGGTGGCGACCAAGCGCGTGCTAAGAGCCATCGTCAAGGGCGCCGACCTATGCATTTCGGATCCCGCATGGAGTGCAGCGCAGATGGTCGATCGAGGTTTCGTCCCCAGCTACGAAATCGCGCTGCAAACGCTGAGCGACACGCGGTACGACGTCTGGCGGGACTACGATGCCGAAGCCTCGATGCGCTTCTATGCGCTGCGCATGCACGAAACGGGCATGATCAAGTCGAGCCCACAGCAGATCATCGCCGATGGAACGGACTGGCGCTTCATCGAGGAGCTGAAGCGTGAGTTGAAAACCTGAGCCTGCTTTGTCCCAGGGAGGAAGCGTGACATGCGGATCATTCAAAATCGACGCCGTTTCATGGCCGGCCTGGCAGCCGGCACCGTGGGAATTGTCGCAACCCCGAGATTGGCGTTTGCCGAGCCGGAGCCCGAGACGACCAGTGTCCGGCTGGGCCGGTGGGTCGGAGGCGCCTACTGCTGGGAGTCGCTCTACCTCGCTGGCGAACTGCTCCGCGCCGGCGGTATGACCGATGTCCAGTACGTGCAAGGTAATCAAAAGTACTTCGACAGCAGCGAATGGATTGCAGCGGGTGAGACGGACTTCGACTTCAACATGCCGCCGATGCACATCCGCAGCGTCGAGGCCGGGGTGCCCGTCAAGATCCTGGCCGGCGTGCATTCCGGCTGCTGGGAGTTGCGAGCGAACGATCGCGTCAACAGCGTTGCCGACCTAAAGGGCAAGCGGGTGGGGGTCTGGGCGATGAACGACCACCCGCAGGTGTTTCTCCAACTGCTGATCAACTATGTCGGGCTCGATCCCAACCACGATGTTGAGTGGGTCGTAGGCGTCCAGGAGAACGGCTCGCTCATGCAGAACTTCATCGACGGCAAGGTCGATGCCTTCCTGGTAGACACCAGCCAATACTCCGAGGTTCGGAACAAGAAGGTAGGTCACACGGTCTTCAGCAATCTTATCGACCGTCCTTGGTCGCAGTATTTTTGTTGCATGCTCGCCGGCCGGACCGACTATGTCGATAAGTATCCGGTCGCCACCAAGCGCGTGCTGCGGGCCATCCTCCAGGCTGTCGAATTCTGCGTGTCGAACCCGAAATCGGCCGCCCGCGCGGTGGTTGATCGAGGCTTTCTGCCGAGCTACGACGTTGCGCTGACCACTCTGCAGAACACCGGGCACGACAGGTGGCGGGAATACGATGCTGAAGACTCGGTGCGCTTCTACGCGCTGCGCCTCCTGGAGACGGGCATGATCAAGTCGAGCCCGCAGGAGATCATCGTCAAAGGGACGGATTTCCACTTCTTCGAAGAGATCAAGCGCGAACTGAAGACGTGAAAGGCGCAGCGCGAAGGACCGCTGAAGAGGAGAACGTCATGCACATCATCCAGAACCGCCGCCGCTTCATGGCCGGCATCGCGGCGGGTGCCGCGGGATTAGTCGCAGCCCCGAGGCTGGCGCTCACCGAGCCGGCGCCAGAGACGACGAAAGTCCGGTTGCCGGTGTTCGCCAAGGTCTCGGACTGCCAATCGCCGATGTATGCGGCCACCGAGCTTCTGCATGCCGAAGGCTTGGCCGACGTTGAGTTCGTGTCTTCGGGCACCGGCCCGGATTCGTCGGACTGGATCGGCCACGGCGAGATCGACTTCGACTGGAACTACCCGCTCGCGCATGTGCTTAACATCGCAAAAGGCGCGCCGATAAAAGTCTTGACCGGCTTGCATGTCGGCTGTCTTGAGCTGATCGCAAACGATCGGGTCGTTGGCATCCCTGATCTGAAGGGTAAGACGGTCGGAGTGGATGGCAGCACCATCCAGTATCTGTTGCTGAATGTGATGTCTTCCTATGTTGGCCTTGATCCGGCAAAGGATTTCGAAACTCTCGTAACCCCCGATGCGGTTCAAAGCCTCGCGGAGGGTAAGATCGATGCGTTCCTCGGCGGACCGCCCACGCCCCAGCAGGCGCGCGAGCGAAAGCTCGGCCATGTACTTGTCAGCACGGCGATCGACAAACCATGGTCGCAGTATTTTTGTTGCATGCTCGCGAGCACCGCAGATTACGCAGGACGTTACCCGATGGCGACTAAACGAGTCATGCGCTCCCTACTCAAGGCCGTGGACCTCTGCATAACCAATCCGGAAGCGGTTGCGAAAAGTGCGGTCGATATAGGCTACGCCACCGACTACACGCTTCAGGCTATCCGTTCCGACATACGCTACGACAAATGGCGCGAATATGACCCCGAGGATTCCCTGCGTTTCTATGCGCTGCGTATGCAGGAGACAAATGCGGTCACGATGAGGCCACAGGAGGTTCTGGACCGCGGCACCGACTGGCGTTTCCTTAAGGAGCTCAAGCGCGAGATGAAGACGTGAGCCGCTGGCCGACGCGCGCGTTGCTGCTCCTCGCCCTCGTCGCTGAGCCTGCGCACACCTCTGCGCACGAAGCGTCAGCGCACGCTGGGAACAGCGAGCGCCTGCCGATGATGGGCGCTGCACCGGATTTCACGCTGATATCGCAGGACCACAAGCCGGTGTCGCTGCGCGACTTCCGCGGCAAGGTGGTCGCCATCGCCTTCATCTATACGTACTGTACCGACGTCTGCCCCATGCTGACCGCCCATATGGCCAGCGTGCAGGAAAAGTTGGGTAGTGCGTTCGGACCCCAAATCGCCTTTGTTTCGATCACCGTCGACCCGGAGCGCGACACGCCCGATGTTTTGAAGGAATATGCGCAGAATTTTGGCGCCGATCTGAAGGGCTGGTCGTTTCTTACCGGCGATCCGGCGGTCGTCCATGAGGTGGGACGGAAATACGGGGTCATCGCGAAGAAGGCGGCGAACGGAGATGTCGACCATACCTTGTTGACGTCGCTCGTAGACCCCAATGGCATCTTGCGAGTACAGTATCTTGGCGTCCGGTTCGACTTGGAGGAGTTCCGGGATGACCTTGTCAGCCTCTTGGACGAATCCAAATAGCATAACGAACCGGCTCGTTGGCTGGGTTGCCCGGCTGCCGGCGCGCGTCCAGACCAAGCTCTTGATCGCGTTCCTGTCGATCGTCGGCCTGCTGATCGTGCTCGGGGCCGTCGGGTTGCAGGTGCTGAGTGGGGTCAACGATCAGACCAACGAGCTGATCAAGCTGCAGCGCAGGATCGCGGCCTACCGCCAGGTACAGCACGATACGACCAGCCAGCTCTACGGCATCTCCACCGCCCTGTTGCTTCAGGACGACCGGATGCTGGATGCGGCGCTGCGCCAGCTCAATCAGTTCGGCTACGACCTCGACCGCATGGAGTTCGTCGCCAAAGCCGAGGTGGAAGTGCTTGGCCAGGTCAGGCAAGAGTACGAACGGCTGACGGCCGGCGTGACGCACGTGGCAGAACTCGTCCGCGCCGGCCGTACTGAGGAGGCGCGCAAGGTTCAGCTTGATGAAATCATACCGTCGGCTGATCGCCTCGAGCGGCTGACAAACCAGCTGGTCAACATGGCCGAAGCCGACATGGTGGCGGCCATCGAAACGACCGAGGGTGCGTACGGCACGTCCAGACTGATCGTGGTCTCGTTTGCGGTGGGCAGTATCCTGCTGGCGTTGGGGCTCGGCTACATCATCTCCTGGTCGTTGATCGAACCGGTCAAGAAGATCGAGACGCGTCTCAGCCAGATAGCGGCCGGCGACTTCGCCCAACAGGTTGCCGTCGCCAATCGCGACGAACTTGGAGTGCTCGCCGCTAACGTCAACCGGACCTCCGACCAGCTGGGGCGCCTGTATCAGGAGATTGAGACGCGCACCCAGCAGCTCGACGAAGCCCTTCAGCAGCAGACAGCCACTGCAGACGTTCTGAAGGTCATCAGCCGCTCTACCTTCGATCTGCAGGTCGTGCTCGATACGTTGGTGGAATCGGCTGTCAGGCTCTGCCGTGCCGACAAGGGTGGTATCGTGCAGTTGCTTGATGGCGTATTCCGCTATGTGTCGACGCATGGCTACCCGCCCAGCTTCCGTGCTTATGTCGACGCCAATCCACTTCCAGAGCTTGCCGCAGGCCGAGGCTCCGCCGTAGGGCGCGTAATCGAAGAACGGCGGATCGTGCAAATCGAAGACGTGACCGCTGATCCGGACTACCGCGTTGTCTTGATCGCTGAGGCAGGCGGATTCCGCACCGTCCTCGCTGCCCCGCTGTTGCGGGAAGGTGATCTCGTTGGCGTATTCGTCATGACGAGGGTTGAGCCGCAACCTTTCAATCCCAAGGAGATCGCGCTCGTCGAGACATTCGCCGACCAGGCCGTGATCGCCATCGAGAATGCGCGGCTCTTCGAGGCGGTGCAGTCACGGACGCGCGAGCTTGCCGCGTCTGTTGGTGAGCTCGAGGCGCTTGGTGAGGTGAGCAAGGCGGTCAATTCGACGCTGGATCTCGACACCGTGCTGAAAACGATCGTCGCCAAGGCGGTCCAGTTGTCGGAGACGGATGCTGGCACCATCTACGTGTTCAGCAGCACGCGGCAGCAATTCCGTCCGCGCGCAAACTTCGGTATGAGCGATGAGCTTATCGCCGCAGTCTCGCACCAGACGATCGGGCTGGCCGACATGGGGATCGGCGACGCGCCCGGGCGCTGCATGCCGGTGCAGTTTCCCGACCTCAGCGAGGAGACCTCATCCTTCCTTGTAAGAAAGACGATCGTCGACGCCGGATATCGCGGTATCCTGATCGTTCCGCTGCTGAGGCCCAACAAGATCGTCGGTGCACTGGTCGTCAGGCGCCACAAGCCAGGTGCCTTCCATGAGCAAGTTGTCCACCTGCTGGAGACCTTCGCTGCCCAATCGGTGCTCGCGATCCAGAATGCCAAGCTGTTCAGCGAGATCGAGGAGAAAGGCCGGGAGCTGGAGGCAGCTAGCCGCCACAAGTCCCAGTTCCTCGCGAATATGAGCCACGAGCTCAGGACACCGCTCAATTCGGTCTTGGGCTTCACAGAACTGCTGGTCGACGGCATCTACGGCGAACTCCCGGACAAGGCAAAGACGACCGTCGCGCGCGTGCAGGCGAACGGCCGTCACCTCCTCGGGCTCATCAATGACGTACTCGACCTTTCCAAGATCGAAGCCGGCCAGCTCACGCTGGCGATCGAGGACTACTCCATCGCGCAGATTGTTCGATCGACCGTTACGGCTGTCGAACCGCTGGCACGAGCGAAGGGTCTTGAGCTTTCAACGACTGTTGCCGAGAACCTTCCATTCGGCCGCGGGGACGAACGCCGTTTGATGCAGGTCCTGCTCAATCTTGCAGGCAATGCCGTCAAGTTCACCGAAACGGGTGCGGTCGACATTCTTGCCGGCGCGGCCGACGGACACTTCGAGATCACCGTCCGAGACACCGGTCCCGGCATCGCGTCCAAGGACCAGGCTCTCATCTTCGAAGAATTCCAGCAGGTCGACAACAGCAGCACCAGGCAGAAGGGTGGCACAGGTCTTGGCCTGGCGATCTCGAAGCGCATCGTCGAAATGCATGGCGGAACCATAGACGTCGAGTCCGTGATCGGGTCAGGGTCGACATTCCGCCTGAAGATACCGATCCGGGTGCAAGAGGACGTGAGGGCCGCATGAGCAAACGAATCCTGATGGTGGAAGACACCGAGGACAACCGCCAGATCATCCGCGACCTCATTGCCACCACCGAATACGAACTGATCGAGGCGGCGGACGGCGCCGCCGGCATCGCTGCAGCGGGAGCGCACAGGCCAGACCTGATCCTTATGGACATTCAGCTCCCGGTGATCGACGGGTATGAAGCGACCCGCCGCATCAAGGCCGACCCGGCGCTGCGGCACATTCCGATTATCGCGGTCACCTCCTACGCGCTGTCGGGCGACGAGGCGAAAGCCCTTGCTGCTGGGTGCGATGGTTACATTGCCAAGCCATTCAGTCCGCGCCAGCTGCTTTCCGAGATTCGCGGGTTCCTTTCTTGAGGGAGGCAGCGCCTTGCACGATCCGCCTCGCATTCTCGCAGTCGACGATACTCCGGAGAACCTCGAGATCCTGCGCATGCGCCTCGAGGCGAATGGCTACGAAGTGGCGACCGCCGCCGATGGTGAAGAGGGGTTTGCAAAAGCTCGCGAACTCACGCCGGATCTGATCCTGCTCGACATCATGATGCCGAAGCTGGACGGTATCAGCGTGGTTCGCCTGCTCAAGCAGGACATCTCCCTGCAGGCGATTCCGGTCATCCTCGTCACCGCGAAGGCCGATACGCGTGATGTTGTCGAGGGGCTGGACGCCGGGGGTGACGACTACCTGACAAAGCCCTTCGAGCACAGGGCGCTGTTGGCGCGGGTGCGCTCGATGCTGCGCCAGAAGGCGCTTCACGACACCGTCGCAAGCCAGGCCCAACAGCTTCAGGATCAGGCCGCGCAGCTTTCCGATTGGAACCGCTCGCTCGAGCAGACCGTGGCGGAGCAGGTGACCGAGATCGAGCGAATGGGCCGGCTCCGACGGTTTCTGCCCGCGCAGGTCGCCGACCTCATCGTTGCGGCGGGAAATGGCGATGCGCTTCTGCAAAGTCACCGTCGCGAGGTGACCGTTGTCTTTTGCGATTTGCGCGGCTTTACGGCCTTCGCAGAGACCGCCGAACCCGAAGAAGTCATGACAGTTCTTGCCGAGTATCATTCCTGTCTTGGTGAACAAATTGTCCGCCACGAGGGGACTCTCGAGCGGTTCGTGGGCGACGGTATCGTCGTGGTTTTCAACGATCCACTGCCGTGCGCCGACCATACCGAGAGGGCCGTGTCTATGGCCGCGGCGATGCGCGATGCGATTGACGGGCATTCAGAGCAATGGCGCAAGCGGGATTACTTGCTCGGCTTCGGAATCGGCATCGCTCGGGGCCATGCAACCATCGGGCGGATCGGTTTCGATCAGCGCGCCGACTATGCGGTAATCGGCACTGTGTCGAACCATGCGGCTCGATTGTGCGAAGAGGCGAAGGCTCGACAGATTCTCGTCAGCCAACGGGTGTTCGGCGCTGTCGAGTCGCTGGTCGAATCCGTTCTTGTTGGCGAACTTACGCTGAAGGGCTTTCGCCGCCCGATGCCTGCCTATGAAATCGTGCGGTGGATCGGTCGGCCAAGCTAGCGTTAGACGCATTCCGGCTTCTTTCGGACGATGCGGCGCGTCGAACCGCCGGCACAAAGCAGCCCCAGCCATCGACCGATCTCCAGTTCGCCGCAACGGGGGAAAGCGGTCGCTCCGCGAGTAACAACCCAATGGCAGCCTACGCAAATAAAGCCTGTTCACTCGGATGTCTGCTTTTGGGATGCGGCTATGGCGTGCTCGATGACCGACATTAGGCGCAAAGCAGCCATGCCGCCGTCGCGTGTGAGACTCTGCTTCGGGCCACAAGCAGAACAGCAGCCCCTACGGCTCGTCCCTCTCATCGCGCAAATTAGACACAACGCGGCGGTTCTGCGACCTGCAGGCGGTGTCGGGGCACTCGCGGACGAGCCTGTCCTTGCCGTAGCCCTTGGCCCACATGCGGTTGCGGTCTATGCCGCCGGCGGCGAGGTAGTCCATCACCGCATCGGCGCGCTGCTGCGACAGCGCCATTTCACTTGCGCCGGGATCGTCTGCGAAACCCTGCAGCTTGAGCAGCCAGCGCGGATGCTTTGCTAGCCAGGCGATCTGGGTGTCGAGGGTGGCCTTGGCGACAGAATCGAGCGCGGCCGAACCTTGCGTGAAATAGGTGCGGCGGCCGACATTGAGGATAAAATCCTCCTCGCTGCCCGGCTGCACATTCTGGAAACCGGCAACCTCGGTGTTGGTGACGTCGGGCGTGGAAGGGGCCAGCGTGTTGCTGGTCGAGCAGGATGCGGTCAGCAGCAGCAGGCCGGCGGCGAGCAGCCGGCGCGTGTTTTCAATGATGCGGTTCATGAGGCGCCAATCATTCGACAGTGGTGGAAGCGGGCGCCTGGTCGGCGATGTGCGGCAGGACCTGCACCCCGGTGCCGATTGGGCAGCGCTGGTAGAGGTCGATGATGTCTTCCGGAAACATGCGGATGCAGCCGCTGGAAGCGTCGGTGCCGATGCTCCATGGCTCCAGCGTGCCATGCAGGCGATAGCCGGTGTCGGCGCCGTCGCGGTGCAGATAGAGCGCGCGCGGCCCGAGCGGATTGTTGGACGCGCCGCCTGCGATCATGGGGGGTAGCTCCGGCCTGCGCTTGCGCATTTCGGGGGGCGGGACCCATTGCGGCCACAGCGCGCGGCGGTCGATCGTCGCGCGGCCGTACCATTTGAAGCCGTCCTTGCCGACGCCGACGCCGTAGCGGATGGCGGTCTTGTTTTCCATGATGACGTAGAGGAAGTGGTGGCGGGTATCGACCACGACGGTGCCGACAGGCTCGCTGCTGAAATACTTGACGATCTGGCGATGCCATCTCTTGTCGATCTTGGCGAAGTTGGTCTTGCGATAGACAAAATTGTTGTCGCTGGCGGTACCGGCGAAAAAGGATTTTGCCGCCGCGGCTTGAGCAATATTGCTGGTTGCACCCACCGCGACCAGCGCCAGGCCGCCGAGCACGACACCCCTGCGTGATAAAACCATCGGCAATATTCCCCCTCATGCCAAAAGCCTGGCGGACCATAGTTGAGAATTACTTCGCCTCAAAGTGGAAAATGCTGCGTTGCTTCAGTCCGCCGTGTCCGGACATTCGGCAATTTGGCGGCGTGTGACCGAATTGTGACAATCTTGCCGAGGACGAACGTCTAGCCTAAACCCCATCCAGGATCTTAACCAAATTGGCGCGACGGTTTCGGACCGGGCGTAGTTGCGACATTTGCCCTATCCGGACGTGTGAGCGATGCTGTGGGCATGATGCATGCTTTTTTTCGTTCGGTTGCTGCGATGATCGTGATGTCCGGCGTGGCAGGTTGCACCAGCATTTCCTACTACGCACAATCCCTGAAGGGTCACCTGGAGATCATGGCGGCGCGGCAGGATGTAGGAAAGCTGATCGACAATCCTTCGACCCCTGGGACATTGCGCGCTCGAATGGCATCGGCGAGCGCCATCCGACAGTTTGCGATAGATGAACTAGCGCTGCCGGACAACAATAGCTACCGCAGCTATGTTGACGTTGGTCGGGACGCGGTGACATGGGCCATCTTCGCAGCCCCGGAATTCTCGCTGACGCCACGAACATGGTGCTTTCCAGTGTTTGGATGCGTTCCGTACCGAGGATACTTCTCCAAAAGGTCTGCGATTGAAACCGCTGTCGAACTTCAGAGACAGGGCCTGGACGTCTATGTGACGGGCATCACTGCATATTCCACACTCGGCTGGTCAAGTGACCCGCTGCTAAGCACCATGCTCAGCCAAGATGAAGCGGGTCTTGCAGGGCTGGTGTTCCATGAGCTGGCCCACCAGCGCGTCTACGTACAGGACGATTCCGGGTTCAACGAGGCGTTCGCTACCGCTGTCGAAACAACCGGTGTAAGAAAATGGCTGCGCGCGAATGGGGATACTGCCGGTTTGCGCCGTTACGAAGCCGACCGGAGGCGCAGAGCTCAATTTCTTGCGCTGGTGTCGCAGACCCGAGACGAGCTAAGGCACGTCTATGACGACAGCGCTACCTCTGAGCAAAAGCGGGCCGCAAAGATAGCCGCGATCGAACGGCTGCGGATGCGCTACCGAGAGATGCGCGACAGTCGCTGGCATGGATACCGGAGGTACGATGTCTGGTTCGATTCTCCGATCAACAACGCGAAGCTCGCCGCGACTTCCGTCTACGGCGATCGGGTGGCGACGTTTCTCCGCTTGTTCGATTTGTGTTCGGGCGACTTTCCACGATTTTTCGCGTCGGTTCGATGGATAGGAGCGTTAGACAAATCTGACCGCGCCGAAGCGCTCAAGGCGGCAGATTCATGCGATGGATCCGGTCAAATCCGCAAGCCAGAAGCGGCGAATCGGTCGCTGATGTACTCGGCAGCCGGAGCAGGTGATTGAATTGACCATTTGTCGGCCGATTTCCTAAGTGCTTTGACGTCGGCGGGGCCGGAAGCCGCATGCCGGCCTACAGAAGCCAAAAGCGGACTTGCCTGAACTCCCCGCGGGATCTTGGACCACAATGATTGCCGGCGGGCCGTGGCGCCTTAGCGTGCGCCCCTACGAGGCCGAAAACCTCACGCTCACGCCGCGCTGCCGAAAATAAGCCTGCATTAGCTTGCGGCCCGAACGGTTGTTCTGCGCCAGCCTGGTCGGATCGAACACCGCTTGTTCTATCCCCTCTCGCGCCAGCGCTGCTTTGAGCGCCGCGATATGTGCGTCGATGTCGGCATTGTTCACCCGGAGCGATGCATAGATGCTGTCGGTCGCCTCGGCCACGGTCGGCTCGCTCACGGGTGTACTCCTTTGGCTATTCGGGCGGCGGCTTAGCACAGATCAGCGGCTTCGCCGATACCGATAAGACGGCTAGATGGGCGGCAACAGTGTTCCTTGGGGTCGGCTGTGAATCATGGGTTCCGCCTGAGTCGGAGATCGCAAGCCATGTCGACACGAACGAGTCAGGAGGATTGGACGCACACGTTCGAGTATCCGAGCTTGCCTGCCGCGACGCGGGCGGGGGATGGCTCCGCCCGGGCGTGGCCTGAGGAAGTTCACCTCAAATTGCTCTTCGGAAACAGCACGCGATCGGGTCTTGCATTCATTCGCGCCAGCATTGCCTGGGCGACAGGGTCGGCCTGGCGCTAGACTGCGGCCCGGGCTGGATGCTGCCCGATGCGATCAAGTTCGCTCGCGCGGTCGAGAAGTACAATTTGATGTGGCTCGAGGACATGCTGACCGGCGACTATGTGCCGTGGGTCAATCCGCAGGCCTATCGGGAACTGACCACCTCAACCTCGACGCCAATCCACACCGGCGAGCATATCTACCTGCGGCACAATTTCAAGGAGCTGATCGAAACGCAGGCGGTGCGCGTCATCGGCCCCGATCCGGCCGATATTGGCGGCATTGCCGAGCTCAAATGGGTCGCCGAGCACGCCTGTATGCACTCGATCCTGATGGCACCGCACGGCACCGCGAACGGCCTTCTCGGCCTCGGCGCGCTGATCAATGTCTGCGCCACGCTGCCCGCCAACTACATTGCCTTCGAATACCCGAGCGCCTCCGACCCCTGGTGGGAGGACCTCGTAATCGGCCTGCCGTCGCAGATCGTGAAGGACAGCATGGTGGACCTGCTGGAAGCGCCGGGGCTGGGCCTCGATATCGACGCCGAAGCAGCCAGGAAGTATCTCCGGGAAGAGGATGCAGGCTTCTTCGACTGAACCATGCTTGCGCCACCCTGCACCGCGCAAACCGCTTCACGCAACCTGTCATCCGGAATGACCGTTTCGGGGCCGGAAGCAGACGGTCCGGTTCTCGAACGACCTAGTCAGAAAACTGCCCTTCCGCTGACGACCCGCGACGAGACCTGGCATAAGCAACGCCTGCCCATGGTCGAGGATCGCATTTTGTGGCCGGCTGGGCGAACTTTCCGATCGCCTGGGCAATGCCGACTGGCTCGATGGTGCGTTCAGCGCCGGTGACCTTCTGATGGTGGCGGTGCTGCGCAGGTTGAACGGATCGGGTATACTGGACGAATATCCGAACCTCTCCGCTTATGTAGCCCGCGGCGAAGTGCGGCCAGCCCTCAAGCGTGCTTTCGATGCTTAATTGGCGGTTTTCACGCCGCATCGACCGGCTGATGACATTCTGGTTACTTGACCCTCTAGCTTTGGTTGCGGTCTACTTTCTCTTCATTGGCCAGATACTGGTGGACGAAGGCGATGGCCATGCTGCCCTCGCCGACCGCCGAGGCAACGCGTTTGACCGGGCTCAGGCGTACGTCGCCGCAGGCGAAGATGCCGGGCGCGCTGGTCTCGAGCAGGTAGGGGTCGCGGCCATGCGACCAGAGCCCGGCCTTCTTCACGTCGTCGCCGGTCAGCACATAACCGCGTGCATCGCGCGCTACGTCGGCCGGCAGCCACTCGGTCTCGGCGTTGGCGCCGATGAACACGAACAGCCCGCCGCATTCGTGCCGGCTCACCTCGTTGCCGGTCTTGTCGAGAATGTCGATCGCCGTCAGGTGCGTCTCGCCGTGCACGGCCTGGACTTCGGAGCGAAGCTGGACCTTTACGTTGGATTTCGCCCTGAGCTGCTCGATCAGATAGTGGGACATGCTGTCGGCAAGCGAGGGGCCGCGCACCAGCAGCGTCACGCTGCGCGCATGGCCGGAAAAATGCATCGCCGCCTGGCCGGCCGAATTGCCGGCGCCGATCAGGTAGACATCCTGCCCATGCGTGCTGCTCGCCTCGCTGCGCGCGGCGCCATAATAAACGCCTTTGCCGATCAACCGGTCGAACCCGTCGATGGCAAGACGGCGCCAGGCGACGCCGGTTGCCAGGATGAGGCTGCGGGCGCGCACGACATCGGTGCCGTCGAGCACCACCTCGTGCGTCGTCGGGTCAATGCCGGCGACCGAACGGGTGACCAGGATTTCGGCGCCGAGCCGCTTTGCCTGCTGCAGCGCGCGGCTGGCAAGCTCGTCGCCGGAAATGCCGCTTGGAAAGCCGAGATAGTTCTCGATGCGCGAGGATGTTCCCGCCTGCCCGCCGGGCGCCTCGCGTTCGACGACGATGGTGCGCAGCCCCTCGGAGGCGCCATAGACCGCAGCCGCAAGACCGGCCGGTCCGCCGCCGATGATCGCGACGTCGTACTCGGCGCCGCGCGGGCGCGTCTGCAGCCCGAGGCGAATGGCAAGATCGCGCACGGCGGGTGCTTCGATAATCTCCCCGTCCGCCAGCCGGGCAACGGGACCATCGAGAGCCGGCCTGCCGAGGGCAGACCAGAAAGCCTCGGCATCCGACGTGTCGGGCAACAGCCAGGTGAACGAAATCTGGTTGCGGGCCAGAAACCGGCGCAGTTCGCCGCACGCCGTGTCCCAGCGATGGCCGACCAATGTGACGCGCGGCCTCTGCGGCTCGGCAGTGACGCTTTGCAGCCCGCCCATCCGCTCGCGGGCAAGCGCGCTGACCTTTTGGGCCACGTCCTTTGAAACCGCGGCGATGGAATAATACTGCTGAACCTCGATGCGCATGACGCGGGAAGATTCGGCGGCGCGATAGCCACCGGGAAAACCCGAGCCAAGCGCAATCGGCACCTCGCCGAAGATCGTTCCCGGCAGACGCCAACCCAGCGTTCGCTCGATGCCGTCGAAGGTCTTTAGGACTTCGATCTTGCCGGCGAGAACCGCAAACAGCGCGGCCTCTCCACCCTCGTGAATCGCGAACTCTCCGGGGCTGAGGTGAAGATCGGCCGCTGTCCGCGCCAGCCGCTCCAGCTCTGCCGCCGGCAAACCCGAAAACAACGGGATCGCTCCCACTTCATCACTTGTCAGCATGGCCCCTCGCGGGAGCCAGTTAGCGTTGTTTTTTTGTCGTGATCAATAAAAAAGTGAGGCGGAGCCGTGTTTTGGCAGAGAGCGCAACCTCCCCGTTGTTGTACGGTTGTTGTGGGGGAGATCGGCAGCCTCGACGCCATGCCACGCATGCTCGTAGCTCGCTCAAGCCGGACGGCACGTGGATGATCGTCGAGCCGTTCGCGCACGATCATCTGGCTGTTAACCCCGTCGGGCGCGCCTATTATGCCGCCTCCGCCTTTGTGTGCACGCCCGCGTCGCTGGCGCAGGATGTCGGGCTCCAGGGCTGGCGCCCAGGCCGGAGAGGCAAGGCTGAGGGAGGTCGTCACCAGCGGTGGCTTCACCGCTTCCGCCGCACCGCGGAGACGCCGTCCAACATGGTGCTGGAGGCCCGCCCGTAGTAGGATGGCTGCCGCAGGAAGATTGCTGCTCAAAAAGGTTGCTGCTCCAATCGATCGGAGGAAGCTATGACCGCCTACAATGTAGTCCGCTTTCGCACAAAGCCAAGCATAAAAAGGCCTTCGTCGAAGCGCACAAGACTATCGCGCTCAACGCGACAGGCTTTCGCAAGGGCGCCCTGATCAAGACTGGCGAGCCCACGTTCTGCTTTGTCGGCGAGTGGCAGGACATGGACAGCCTCGCCGCCGCGCGGCCGTCGATGATCGGCATTCTCGACACGTTCCGCGATATGCTCGAAGACCTCGGCGGCGACCTCGGCCTTACCGACCCGGTCTCGGGGACAGTCGTTGCTGAGGTAAGCTGAGGCAGGCTCGAGTTAGCGAAGGCCGGCCGAACTCCCAGGCGATCAACCAAAAAGGCAGAGCAGGTTTTGGCGGATGTAGCCAAGCGACAGAGGTTCGTGCCGGAATTGGTCGGGCGTCTGACGGGCTGTAGCGGCTGAGCCGGAGGCTTGGGTGGCCTCAGCCCGCTGCGTGAGGATTCACCGCGCGCTACGGTTTTTCTCTGCTTCGGATGATCCAAGCGGACAACGGTCCGACGAAGACACTGTCGGCGAGTGCTCGTTCCTCCGCACTCAAAGAACCAGGCATCGTGCACGCAGTGCTGGGTTCGCTCAGCAGCGTCGAGGTAGCGATTGCAAGGAGACTTGCTCTCATTTTGCACACCCGCTCAGACCCCACACGCATTGCGCCGATGTTAGCTCAACCTGATAGGATGACCATGCGCGATTGCGATTGAGGATCAGGTAATGGCCGGAAGCGGTCCGATCGATTGCGGTAAGAACGCGCGAGAATGCAGACATCCAATCCGGGGTTCGAAGTCTCGAACTGACCCAACCCAGACGTTCCCGACCGCTGGAATACTGTCTTGAAACCGTGGAAAGAAGCCGGGGGCTTTCACTTGGGCTTGGTCCAGGCACTGCTCTCCGATCACTCCGCCAACGTACCCTCGGGATAAGAAGCTGGCGTTGGGTGGTCCCACGGGGGCTCTGTCGCCAAGTTGTACGTCACGTGCGCACTTCACAAGCCACCTCGGCCATAGCGCCAATGCCAAGCATGCACTAACATTCCAGCTTGCCCCTTTGGGGCTGGCCAGTGATCTGTTCAAAGGGAAGTACCCATGACCAATCATTGCTGTGGACCGGGCTATGCTTCTCCAGCCGAGGCGATGACGGCACCTCGCGAAAAGCTGCTCTATACGATTGCCATCTACACCGGCACGGGCATTCAGAAGCCGGACTATCTGTGCACCATTGATGTCGACCCGGAGAGTTCGACCTACAGCCAGGTGATTTCGCGTTTGCAAATGCCGGGTATTGGTGATGAGCTTCATCACTCGGGCTGGAATGCCTGTTCGTCGTGCCACGGCGATGCGAGCATGGAGCGGAAATATCTGATCGTGCCGGGTGTGCGCTCGTCAAATCTGCATATTGTCGATTGCGGTACCGATCCGCGCAGCCCGACACTGTTCAAGGTGATAGACGGCGCTGAAATCAAAGCCAGGACTAACCTGTCGGCGCCACACACGGTGCATTGCCTCGGCTCGGACATCATCGTTTCCATGCTTGGTGACGCCCAGGGCAATGCCCCCGGCGGCTATTTGCAACTCAGCAAGGAGTTCGAGATTGTCGGCCGCTGGGAAAACTCCATGGGCAGTATCAAGTTTGGTTATGATTTCTGGTACCAGCCGCGACACAACGTAATGGTCAGCTCGGAATGGGCCGCGCCCAATACCTTCATGCCTGGCTTTGACCTGGAAGAGGTTGGTCATCTGAAATATGGCCGAGAGATCCATTTCTGGGATTTTGAAAAGAAGGAGCCAAAGCAAACATTCTATCTCGGTGAAGATGGCTTGATCCCACTGGAAGTGCGATTCCATCATAACCCCGACAGCAGTCACGGCTTTGTTGGCGCGGCCCTTTCTGCAAATATCATCCATTGGTGGAAGGACGCGGCGAGTGACTGGCAATGGGAAAAAATTGTCGATGTCGGCAATGAGCCGCATCCCGAATGGCCGATACCAATACCGGGCGTGATCTCGGTCATTCTGCTCAGCATGGACGATAGATACCTCTATCTGTGCAACTGGTTGCATGGCGACATTCGTCAGTACGACATCTCGGACCCTCACAACGCCAAGCTTACCGGACAAGTGTGGATGGGCGGACTTCTCGGCCGTGCGCCTGAGGTCAATGGCGTGAAAGTGACTGGCGGGCCTCAGATGATACAGCTCAGCCTCGACGGCAAGCGCCTTTATGTGACGACCTCACTCTTCTCGACGTGGGATAATCAGTTCTATCCCGAAATCCGCACCAATGGCGGATGCATGCTGATGGTCAATTGCGATACGGAAAACGGCGGCATGGAAATCGATCCGCTATTCGTTGTTGATTTTGGTAAGGAACCAAATGGACCAAGCCGCTGCCACGAAACCCGTTATCCCGGGGGTGATTGCACGAGTGACATCTGGGTATGACCTGCTTCACCATCATTCTCGCCAATCAAGGCGGTGCGGCCTTTGACGTCGATCACCGCAAGCCCCTCTTGCAAAGCTTGCGCGAGCAGGGCGTGGATCTGCCGTATGGGTGCAAGTATGGCGGCTGCATAACCTGTGCGGCCAAAATAATCAGCGGCAAAGTCGATCAAAAAGCGCAGCGGGCGCTGAACAACCGCCAGATCAACAATGGCTATATAATCCTCTGCGTCGCCCGCCCTATGAGCGACTGCACGCTGGAGGTCGGCGTTGAGAGCCACGACAAGCTCTATCGCAACCCCTTCCTTGACCCGCTGGCCGCTCATGAATTGAAAGCCGATATTGCGACCCCGTTGGAAGCAAAGAAATGACCCATATGAATCATGATGAGCCCTATTCGGAGGCTTATCTGCAAGACATTCTGAAATCGGTCAAAACCATCGCGATGGTTGGGGCCAGCCCCGATAAAACTAAATTTTCCTATGGGGTACTCAGGGTGCTGCACGAAATCGGCTACGACATGATCCCGGTCAACCCCAGTCCCGGTCTGGCTGAGATTCGAGGGCTTAAGGTGTACGCGTCACTAGCGGCCATCGACCGGCCTGTGGATATGGTTGAGGTTTTTCGCCGCTCCGAAGATCTGTTGGAAGTTGCACAGGAGGCCATCGCAATCAATGCCAAGGTTCTGTGGGGTCAGATTGGGGTGCGCGATGACGCTGCCGCCCAGTTGGCGGAGGAAGCGGGCTTGAAAGTTGTGATGAACCGCTGTCCCAAGATTGAGTTGTTCCGCCCCTTCTGGAAGCCAAAGCTGCACTTGGGAATATGACTGCAGGGGCGCAGAATTCGGGGTTGTCGCGGCAACCAACCTGTTCCCTCTGGAGTCTCAGACGTTGATTCTGCTAGCAGATTGAATTTTGCCCGAGGTACGATGCCAGATGATCGCTGAGATCACGCGCGTCGTCGCCAGCGCCGTCGATCAGAGCAGACTTGCGGCGGCGCAGAAACTGCGTCCCCATCAGGTACAGGCCCGGATGTTCCGCTACACCGCCGTCGTGACGGAGGTGGCCCTTGCGGTCGAGGACCGGCAGTTCCAGCCAGGAGTAGTCCGGCCGGTAGCCGGTGGCCCAGATGATCGTCCTGATAGCGCCTCCGGCAAGATCGAGGCCGAGCGGCGGGTTGTCCTCGACACGGGTCGGCGGCGGACGATCCGGCGGCCCGACCGTAGCGTCCAGGCCGTTGGCGCGCGCCCATTCGTCGATGAGGTCGAGCAGCCGTGCCATCTTGAGATCGGAAAGCGCGCACATGTTGCGCAACGACCCCGCAAACTGGGCCTTGCCGTCTTCGGTGATGCCGGCAAGACGACCGATGAGCCGGACGCCGAGGTCGTCGAGCGCATTGAGGTCGAGGGTGATGCGGTCGGGCGTGCCGGCAAGCTGTAGCGAAGGAACCCGTCGCGCCCGCCTGATGTCGTCCACCTCGTCGTAACGCTCGTCGAGCACGCCGGCGGCGTCCATCCACCATTCCAGGTCCTTGCCGCGATAGACGCGGGGCGCCCGGATGTGCTCGCCCACCGACAGGGTCACTTGACGCCCCGAACGCTGCAGCTCCTGTGCGATCTGGGTGCCGCTCGACGACGCGCCCACCACCATCACGCCACCGTCGGCGACCTGACCCGGATTGCGGTAGGACTGTGCCGTCAGCATGGCGACCGACGGCGGCACGCGGCTGGCGACGTCGGGCAGGCGCGCGATGTTGCACGCGCCCGACGCCAGCACGACGGTCCGACACCGCCACTCGCCGCGGTCCGTGCGCACAAGATATCCCGCCCCGTCGCTGCGAACCGAGGTAACGGTCGTGTGGGTTCGGACCGGAGCCGAGATCGCCTTGGCATAGTTCCCGAGGAAGTCGATCACCTCAGGCATCGTCCGGTAGCCGTCGGGATCGTCGCCGTCATAGCGGAAGCCCGGCAGCCGGCTCTGCCAGTTCGGGGTGAGCAGCCGCAGTGAATCCCATCGCTCGGTGCGCCAGGTATGGGCGATCTCGCCGCGCTCCAGCAGCACATGGTCGATAGAGCGCTCCGCGAGGCAGCGGCTCATCGCGAGCCCCGCGTGCCCCGCGCCGACGATCACTGTGGTGACGGAACTAATCGCACCCTCTCATCAGGAGAGTCTACGGTTCGAAGCGCCTTTCAATTCACCACGACCGTGACGTTCGTCGGATTGGTGACAATGTCATAGACCGCCGACCGCTTCTGCGACTGAGCGACGATAGCCTCGATGTCCTCGCGCTTGGCGTCGGCGTCGATGTTGTATTTCACCGTGATGCCGCTGAAGCCGTTGCGCACGTCGCTGTCGATGCCGAGTATTCCGGCGAGATCCATGTCGCCTTCGATGGTCGCCTTCACCGACTTCAACTGGATGTTCCGGTTCTGGGCAACCGCGGCGATGCCGGCGGTCAGGCAACTCGCCAGTCCGACCAGCACGTATTCGACGGGCGTGGCGCCCTTGTCCTGGGAAGCGAAGACCTCCGGATGGTCTGCGTCGAATGTGAAGGTGGTCTTGCGATGCTGATCCTCGCCGAGACCGTAGAAGCTCTCGACCGACGAGTGGCTGTGGGTGCCATCCTTCCATTCGCAGGCCGCGCGCCACTTGAACTGCGCTGCCTCCGGGGCGTTGGTAAGCGCTTCGCGTGCGCCGAGCAGCGCCTCTACGTTAACGCCGTTGTTTGCCTGTACTTCGGAAGCCATAATTATTATCCTCCCTACCTTGCACTGGCTCAAAAACCCGACCGATCTCACTGACCTCCCGATCAGATTTCACCATGGCGCGGCATGCTATGGGTCGCGAAGCGTTTCTTCAAGTTGTTTCCGCAGCGGAATGTTCGCCCTCGTGTGCCGAGTTGTGCCTTTGCAGGCTCTGGCGCGACCACGACCTTCAGCGTGGTCAATTGCAGTGTCTGCTTCCGGGCGGAGGCAAAGTTCGCCTCTATGGCCGACATCAGGCGCAGAGCAGACGGTCGGGTTTCCAACCCGGAGCAACAAGAGCTGACCTTTGGTCGGCGCAAGTGTCGTCCTGACGTGACCCAATGCGGTCTTCCGTTGCGAGCGTCGCTTGCTGGAGCTGCGTTAAGTCCGTCGGAGGCCAATGGTATTTTCAATGGAACGCTAATATACATGGAAACCCCAACGAGCAGCGCCTGCCAGATACTTGAGGAATGCCATGCGAAGGCTCATCTTCACGGCGATGTGTATCGCCGCCGCAACAGCCGCTAACGCCCATGATTGGTACGAAGATAAGATTGACCCACAGACCAAATTCAAGTGCTGCGGCGGTTCAGATTGCCGCGCCATACCTCGGTCTTCGGTGCGGTCCAGGGTAGACGGCGGGTACACTTATTTGCCGCATAATTTCACCATCCCACGGGACCGTGTACAGGAATCCCCGGACGGGCAATACCATATCTGCGAAAATAAATACGTTGTAACCAACCAGCTGTATTGGCGTTGCTTCTTCGCACCTCGTGTCGATGTGTCTATACTTCTAAAGCATTAACCGCGCGTCGCTTCCGCAACTTACATCAGCAAGGTGCTAGTCCATTAATTCTGTTGGACTTTCTCAAAATTGCCGAAGCTCAAGCGGTGCGCGACTGCCCCAGGGATTTCATTGGATACGTCGCGGTTATCGAGAGCCTGCGCGCCCTGGGCGTAACTCCATGGGGCGCTGCCGCGGGTGACTTCTGGGCGCGCTCCGCAATTCGGGGACAGTCCAGATTTTATCGTGTCGGCGCGGCCGTGGTTGTGTAGATTGGCTGCGTGGCCCGCCTTGCCCGCATTGTCGTTCCAAGTCCACTCGCCACGTGACGCAAACGCGGTAACGGCTGGCGATTTCGACCACGATGGACAGCCAAGCGATAGGGAATAACTGGCGCGGGATCATTCAGCACGGTTCATGCGGGAGCGGCATTCGCCGGATGAGGTAGCTGCGGCTGCAGTCTCGAATTTGACGCATCAGCACTTGCAAATCGTCAGCCGAGGTCTTTTGCTCGCGCGATAGTTGCCCTTGACCGTTGAATGGTTGGCGAACAGATGAACAAAATCGATCGACGGCGGCCAGAGTCAGAAACGGACGCCACCGTAAATGCCGCAAGACTTGGAACTCGGCTGCGCCTCGCCCGCCAGACACGCGGCATGACGCTGAAGACGCTGGCCGCGGCTGCGAATTGCTCGGAAAGCCTGCTGTCCAAGATCGAGAACGGCAAGGCTTCGCCGTCCCTGCCCATGCTTCACCGTCTGGTCGAGGTTCTCGACACCAATATCGGCTGGATGTTCGAGCAAGTCGACGACGACGAGGCGATCGTATTCCGGGCGGGCGCAAGGCCTTTGATCGCGCTCGACGCGCTACGGCGTGGCGAAGGAATTTCGCTCGAACGCATCATCCCGTATTCGCCTGGCCACCTCTTACAATGCAACATCCATCACATCGAGGCAGAGGGCTCGAGCGAAGGTCCGATCCAGCATGCCGGCGAGGAAGTCGGCTACGTGCTCGCCGGGCGGATCGAACTGATCGTCGACGGCAAGAGCCATGCTCTCGCCACGGGTGATGCCTTCGTGTTCAGGTCGGAGCTGCCGCATCATTACCGCAACATCGGCGAGGAACGCGCTAGCATTTTCTGGGTCAACACGCCGGCGACTTTCTGAGCAACGCTCTGCGTTCATTTGGATTGACAAATATTCAAGTCTCTTGAATGCTTGCCTCGTGCCTGTAGCACCAACGGGACCAGCCGAGGTCTGGTCCGCAAGCAAGGGGAACCGAAATGCGTCTGTTCAAACTTCTCGCCGGCTGTGCCGCCGCCATTGCCATGGGCTCGGCAGCCATGGGATCGGCGCTTGCCGATACGTTCGCTCTCGTCAACATCAACCAGCAGGCCCTGTTCTTCAACCAGATCAACGAGGGCGCGCAAAAGGCAGCCGACGCCGCTGGCGCCAAGCTGGTCATTTTCAACGCCAACAATGTGCCGAGCGCGCAGAACGACGCGATCGAGAACTACATCACGCAGAAAGTCGACGGCATCATTCTGGTCGCCATCGACGTCAACGGCGTCAAGCCTGCGATCACTGCAGCCAAGGCGGCCGGCATTCCCGTCATAGCCATCGACGCGCAGATCCCCGACGGCGACAATATTTCGTTCATCGGCGTCGACAACACCAAGGCCGGCGAGGACATCGGCAAATTCTACGCCGACTATGTGAAAACCGATATGGCCGGCAAGGCCAAGATCGGTATCGTCGGCGCACTCAATTCATTCATCCAGAACCAGCGCCTCGACGGCTTCAAGAAGGCGGTGACCGAAAGCGGCCAGGCCGTCACCTTCCTCGACACAGTCGACGGCCAGAACGTTCAGGAGACCGCGTTGAGCGCTTCGGAAAACCTGATGACCGCCAATCCGGACATGAACTCGCTCTATGCGACCGGCGAACCGGCCTTGCTCGGCGCCGTTTCGGCGGTGACCAGCCAGGGCCGCACCGGCGACGTCAAGGTGTTCGGCTGGGATCTGACCAAGCAGGCCGTTCAGGGCATCGACGACGGCTGGGTGGTGGCGGTCGTGCAGCAGGATCCGGCCGGCGAAGGCAAGGCCGCGGTCGAAGCGCTGGGCAAGATCAAGAAGGGCGAGAAAATCGACCCGATCATCAATATCCCGGTGACGATCGTGACCAAGAAGAATGTCGACCAATATCGCGCGATGTTCAAGTAAACTGCGTCGGCGACCGAGCCGCGGCGCCGCCCGAGGCTGCGCCGCGGATCCCTTGCAATCGCGTGGAATTCCAGATGAGCAGTGGCCAGACCTATCGGGTGCGGATGAGCGGCATCTCAAAGCGCTACAACGCCATCCAGACGCTCGATGACGTGTCGCTGACGCTGAAGCCGGGCGAGGTGCTGGGGCTGGTCGGCGACAATGGCGCCGGCAAGTCGACATTGAGCAAGGTGCTGTCGGGGGCAGTGGTTCCCGACGCCGGCACCATCGAAATCGACGGCAAGCCGGTGATCTTCAGCTCGCCGGCGGACGCACGTGCGGCGCGCGTCGAGATGGTCTACCAGGACCTGTCGCTGTGCGACACGGTCGATGTCGCCGGCAATCTGTTTCTTGGCCGCGAGCCGCGCCGCCGCATCGCAGGCATTTCCTTTCTCGACAAGAAGCGCATGCACGACGAGACGCGCCAGATGCTCGATCGGCTCGGTATCGTCATTGCAGACACGCGGCTCAAGGTTGAAAACCTCTCAGGCGGGCAGCGCCAGTCGATCGCGATCGGCCGCGCCGCCTCGTTCGAGCCGGCGGTGCTGATCATGGACGAGCCGACGGCAGCGCTTGCCGTGGCCGAAGTCGAGGCGGTGCTCGAACTGATCCGCGCGGTCAGTGCGCGCGGTGTCAGCGTCATTCTGATCACCCACCGGCTGCAGGATCTCTTCCTCGTCTGCGATCGCATTCAGGTCATGTATGAAGGGCGCAATGTCGCCGAGCGGCTGATCGGCGACACTAATATCGAAGACGTGGTCAATCTGATCGTCGGCCGCAAGTTCAATGCGCGTTCCGCCACCAATGGCTATCGCGGTGGAGCGCCGGCATGAGCGACGCGATCCACACCGCCCAGCCCTCACGAGTACGCAGGGGCACCTGGCGCGATGCGCTGCTCGCCAATGGCAGCGTCGTCTCGATCGCGCTGTTCTTTCTGGTCGTCTGCATCATCTTCTCGGTTGCGACCGACGCGTTTCTGACATCGCCCAATCTGTTGAACATCCTGCGGCAGTCGGCGCCGCTGCTGATCGTCGCCGCGGCAATGACTTTCGTCATCACCACTGGCGGCATCGATCTTTCGGTTGGCTCCGTGCTGGCGCTGGTGGCGACGCTGTCGGCGACGCTTTTGCAGTTTGGCCTGCCGTGGCCAGTCGTTATCCTCGCCATGTTGGCGCTCGGTGCCCTGCTTGGGGCGGTACAGGGCTATTTCATTGCCTATGAGGGCATCCCGTCCTTCATCGTCACGCTTGCCGGGCTTTCGGTGATCCGTGGCGTGGCGCTGCTGATCACCGGCGGCTATTCCATCCCCATCGAGCCCGGAAGCGCTTTCACGGTGCTGGGCCGCGCCTGGTTTCTTGGCGTGCCGGTGCCGGCGCTGATCGCGCTGGCGATCCTGGCCATCGCGTATCTCGCCTTCAACGAGACGCCATTCGGCCGCTATGTCACCGGTATCGGCGCCAATGCTGAGGCGGTGCGGCGCGCCGGCGTCAACACGCGGCAGACGACGCTCTTCGTGTATGTGATTTCCGCCATCGCGGCAGCCCTTGCCGGGATCATTATTGCTGCCCGGCTTGGATCGGGATCTTCGAATGCCGGCCAGGGTTTCGAGCTGGAAGTCATCGCCGCCGTCGTGCTCGGCGGCACCAGCCTGTTCGGCGGCCGCGGAACGATCATCGGCACGGTGCTCGGCGCGCTGACGGTGGCCGTCATCGGCAACGGCCTGATCCTGGCGCATCTGTCGCCTTTCCTGACGCCGATCGTCACCGGAACGATCATCCTGATCGCCATCTGGCTGAACTTCCGCCTGTTCCGCGGCGCCGTGCGGAGCCGTTGAGCCGATGAGCGATCTGTTCGATGACGCGGTGCCCAGGCGGCGGCTGCCAATCGGGGTCGAAACCGGCCATGTGATGACCGTGCTCGGCCCGGTTCCGGTCGAGGAGATGGGCATTACGCTAATGCACGAGCACATCTTGCTCGATGGGGCGCGCAGCTGGAAATGCCCCTGCCATCCCGATGACATGGCGATCGCCGAGCAGCCGGTGAACATCGAGATCATCGGCGAGTTGCGCATGAACCCATACGTCAACCGCGACAACGTCTCGCTCGACGACGCCGACCTGGCGTTGTCTGAGCTGCAGCGCTATCGCGCGTTGGGCGGCCACACCGTCGTCGATGCCACCAATATCGGCATCGGCCGCGCCCCCGAAAAGCTCGCTCGCATCAGCCGCATGTCCGGCCTGAAGATCGTCATGGGCACCGGCTTCTATCTCGAGCACACCCATCCCGAATGGCTGAAGGCGATGGATGTGGACGCCGTGACCGAGTTCATCGTCAACGATGTCGGCGGCGGCGAGACGCAGCCGCCGATCATGGCCGGGCTGATCGGCGAAGTCGGCGTCAGCAAGGATTTCACCGCCGAGGAACGCAAGTCGCTGCGAGCTTCGGCGCGCGCCTCGCGCATCACCGGCGTGCCGCTGTCGATCCATCTGCCTGGCTGGGAGCGGCTGGCGCACGAGGTGCTCGATATCGTCGAGGCCGAAGGCGCCGATCTTCGCCACACCGTGCTCTGCCACATGAACCCGAGCCACGACGATCCCGACTACCAGAAAAGCCTCGCCCGGCGCGGCGCGTTCCTCGAATACGACATGATCGGCATGGACTATTATTACGCCGACCAGGACGCGCAATCGCCCTCCGACGAGGAGAATGCACGCGCCATCGCCGCCCTTGTCGAGGCGGGCTTCGGCGACCGCCTGCTGTTGTCGCAGGATGTGTTCCTCAAGATCATGCTGACGCGCTTCGGCGGCTTCGGCTATGGCTATATCCTGAAGCATTTCATACCGCGCCTAAAACGCCACGGCGTCGAGCAGCCGGCCATCGACCGCATGTTGATCGCCAATCCGAAAAGCGTATTCGCGCGGCTCTAAGCGGCCTGGAATTACACTGGAGTTCAAATGTCCAAGAAGAAGATCCTGCTTGCCGGCGAATCCTGGGTGTCGACCGCGACCCATATCAAGGGTTTCGACCAGTTTCCGACCGTTACCTACCACACCGGCGCAGACGAGTTGCTGGACGCGCTGAAGGCGACCGACTTCGACGTGACGTTCATGCCGGCGCATGAGGCGCAGCGCGGCTTTCCACAGACCATGGAGGCGCTGTCGGCCTATGACGCGGTCGTGCTCTCCGACATCGGCGCCAACACGCTGCTGCTGCATCCCGACACCTGGGTCCACTCCAAGCCGACGCCGAACCGCCTGCGCCTGCTCCGCGATTACGTCAGCGGCGGCGGCGGTCTATTGATGTTCGGCGGTTACTACAGCTTCCAAGGCATCAATGGCGGCGCGCGCTACCGCAAGACGCCGGTCGAGGACGTGCTGCCGGTGAACTGCCTGGCCTACGACGACCGCGTCGAGGTTCCCGAAGGTTTTGCGCCGGTGCCGAAACCAGGGTCGAGCCATCCCATCCTCAGAGGCCTCGGCTCGGACTGGCCGATCCTGCTCGGTTTTAACGAGGTGACGCTGAAGGATGGGGCCGAGGTCCTGGCCAGCGTGTCGTCGGACTATGGTTCGCTGCCGCTGCTTGTCACCGGCCATTACGGCAAGGGCCGCACCGTGGCCTGGACATCCGATGTCGGGCCACATTGGCTGCCGCCGCAATTCATCGCCTGGCCAGGCTACAAGACCCTGTTCGAACAGATGCTGGGCTGGGCGACCGGTGAGAGCTGAGCCATGCATGTCCACGTCGTCGGCAATGCCTGCCTCGATACCGTGTTTCGCGTCGGCCGCTTCCCTGCCGCGGGCGAGACCTTGAATGCCGTGAGCTATGCCGACGGGCTCGGCGGCAAGGGCGCCAACCAGGCAGTCGCAGCAGCACGGACTGGTGCAGAGGTGACGTTCTGGACGGCGCTCGGCAAGGATCCCGCTGGCGCGTGGATGAGGAGCCGCCTCGACAGCGAGCTGTCAGGCCTTGAGGTGAGCGAATTCGAGCTGCCGAGCGACCGCTCGACCATCGTCGTCGATCGAGGCGGAGAGAATTTCATCGTCAGCGGCGTCGCCTGCAGCGAAGCCTTCGATCCGGTGGCGCAAACAGCACTTGTCCGCTGGATCGCTCCCGGCGACATCCTCGTCTGCCAGGGAAATTTACGGACTGCCGTGACCAATGCCTGCCTCAGAGCAGCAAAGGGAAACGGTGCGCGCACCGTTCTCAACGCCAGCCCGATCGACACGGCCTCGCTGCCCGATCTCGGCCTGGCGGAGGTTCTGGTGGTCAACCAATCCGAAGCGCAAATCTTGACCGGCCGGGATGACATGACAGCAGCCGCTCACGCGCTGGTGGCCAAAGGCGCAGGCGCCGTCGTCATCACCCTCGGTGCCGCAGGCTGTATCGTGCTTGGCACGGACCGGACGGAACCGCTTCGCTTGCCGGGGCAGCGAGTCGAAGCGCTCGACACCAGCGGCGCGGGCGATGTGCTCTGCGGCTGTCTGGCCGGTGGGCTTGCCCGGAGCATGCCGGTCATCTCGGCGCTGAAGCTGGCGCTCGCCGCTGCCGCAATCGCCGTGACACGGCCGGGCACTCTGGCATCCTGTCCTTCCGCCTCCGAGATGGCGGCGATCATCGATCAAATGGAGCTCTCATGACCCCGCTCGGCCAATCTGGCGGCAACGCGCTCGTGGACCTTTTCGGCCGCACAAAGGTGGTGATCGGCGTCGTTCATCTGGCGCCGCTGCCCGGCGCGCCGCGCTATGACGGCGAGGGTATCGAGGCGATCTACCAGCGCGGGCTCGATGACGCCAAAGCCTATCTCGACGGCGGCTGCGACGGCGTCATCATCGAGAACCATGGCGACATCCCCTTCGCCAAGCCTGATGATATCGGCCCGGAGACGGCGGCCTATATGGCGGTCGTTTCCGACCGCATCCGCCGCGAACTCGGCAGGCCGATCGGCATCAATGTGCTGGCCAATGCCGCGATCCCGGCCTTGGCGATCGCCAGCGCAGCCGGCGCCGGCTTCGTCCGAGTCAATCAATGGGCGAACGCCTACGTCGCCAATGAGGGGTTTGTCGAAGGCGAATCGGGCCGCGCGGCACGCTACCGCGCCAGGCTGCGCGCCAACGGCATCCGCATTTTCGCCGATGCCCATGTCAAGCACGGTGCACACGCCATCGTCGCCGACCGCCCGGTGGAGGAACTGGTCAAGGACCTGGTCTTCTTCGACGCCGACGCCATCATCGCCACTGGCCAGCGCACCGGTCACGCCGCGGATTTGGGCTACATAAGTATGATCAAGCAGGCCGCCGGCCTGCCGACGCTGGTCGGCAGCGGTGTCACCCCGGATAACGCCAATGATATCCTTGCCATTGTCGACGGGGTCATCATCGCCAGCGCGCTGAAGCACGACGGCGTCTGGTGGAACCAGGTCGACTCTGCTCGAGTAAAGGCGTTCATGGGTGGTCTGAAGCGATAGCTGGACTACCCTACCGAGGGGCTTGGGGTCCAGCTTGATCAGAGACGACGGACGGGCCCAGGATACTGCTCGACCAGATCGTCGACGGTCAGCAAAGTAATGCCTTCTACAATCGATTGAGCAATCAGGGTCCGATCGAATGGGTCCTTGTGGATGGGTGGAAGCCCCTCCACTGCAATGGCATGCTCGCCGGTGATGGCAGCTTATCATAGCCATTGTCGATCAGGCCCCGACGGAAAGACGCGCATCGACCTCCAAGTCAAGGCGGCCCAGACCGCGTTTAATGGCAATCTCCCAGGGAGTTGCGGCGCTGAACGTCAAGTGGTTATCGGCATTCTCGATCTCAGCGAGGGCTGCGGGCGGGAGCTTTTCGGGCTCGCCCGCCGCCCAGAGCAGAAGGTGGGTATCGAGAAGAAGTTTCATGCATCGCCGCCAAACAGCTTCTCGATTTCGTCATCGGCCATGCGATCAAAATCGTCCGGAACTGCAAACTGCCCGGCCATAAACCCCACCCGACGCATTTCGCCGGCCGCAGGTGCGTCTATGGCAACGACCTTGACCATCGGCTTGCCGGATTTGGCGATAATGAAGGATTCGCCTTTGGCCGCCCTGTCGACAAGACGAGACAGATGCGTCTTGGCCTCGTGGATATTGACGGTGCGCATTGCGGCCTCATGACTTAGTCCATGCAACTTAGTCTACACGGCCCGATTTTCGAGCGTGTTTCAGTCAGTGAAGGTGAAGGATGCCGGATGCGGCTGATCCTTTCGGATCGGCCGCATGGCACGACTTCAACAAAGACGCGTAATCGACTGTCTGAACTGCATGTTTGTTGGGACTGCGTCTCACCTGATGTTGGCCGAACCTGTTGGTCCGCCGTGCGACGTCGGAGTTCACAGGAGCGATTTTTGCCCAGCAAATGCTCTACATTGCGCTAGGGGCCGAAAGCGAAACGTCCGCTTTTAGGGCGCTGCACCACGGCGGCGACGAGCCCGACACTGTACCGAAGGCGATCGACGCGACGGGCGCCAAGGGCCTTACCGGACTCTATGTTCCCTTCACGATTCTCGGCTTAGTCGGTCGGCGGGATTGAGCCGCGCTCTCGAGGGCCAGGGCCAACCGCTTCTCGTCTTCGATGGCGCGATCGACTGCCTCAATTTCCTCTTGGAGCACCTTCAGCTCAGCTCCGTAGCTGGAGCCGTCGCTGTCCCCGATCTGAAAGCCACTTGCCCGCATTGCGTCGCGAGTATGGTGCACGTTACGGACTCCTTCGCGCCGCGTCGCGACCAAGATTTCCCTAAACTCTCCAAGACGTTCAACGTGATTGCGAGCCATTGCGTTCTCCTATTTCGTCTTCATCGTCGCCGACGGCGATTCAGAACGGCTAAAACCTACGGAGATACTCTCGACAAAGCATGAGTGCGGAAGCTCAAATTTGAATGTCTTGCAATAGCGTGAAGCGCGGCAGGCAGAAATTGGCTTCGACCCGATCGATCTCAGACCAAATGCCAGACACTTTCGGCCAAGCGCGTCTGCGGCTCCCCCAACGGGGGGCCATCCGCTCATGTAATCAGTAAAAAGTCGAGTCCGAGAATGGCCCGGGCCATGGACGTCCCGCCATTCTGGAAAGCGCGTTGAGTAATGCTCCTCGACAAACAATCATGCTGGCACACTGGCGTCGAAGGTCCGAGGCGAGGCCGGCTAATTCGTGCCGTGTTCGCTGGAGGTATCACTCCTCTCTGAATCCTGCAGTGAGGCGTGGCGAAATCCGAACTCGCCCCGTAGATGCTTGACGTGGGCTTTCACCCCGGCCTGACCCATGGTCGCCGGCCGCTTTATGCCCTTCGGCGGTGGCCCGGCGTGCTCTTGGACACGCTTCCACAGCCGTTCGCGCATCTCCTGGTTCAAGGTGATGAAGGCCGAACCGGCATATTTTCCGGTACCGGGCTTCGCCAGCAAGGCGAATGCCGCCTTGCCCGGCTCGCGCTCGACGCCCAATAGTTCGTATTCCTGGACTGTGAAGCTCTTCGTCTTCAGCCAATTCGTCGTCGGGCCGCTTCGATACGGGCTGTCGGCGCGCTTCGAGACGATGCCCTCAAGGCCCGCTTGGTCGGCAAGATAGGCGGCGGTAAGTGCAATGAGGCTCGCAATCCAAACACCGCGCATCACACGCTCGGGCGGCCTGCGCATTGTAAACACTGAGAACGCGTTGGCTTAAGCGCAAATCCTAGGGAACATGCTAGAATGTGCGGCTTCGCTCAACTTGAGCAAATGTCCCCAACGACATCTAGGACGCGCTGATTTCCGCTTCTTGAAAGCTTGTTATCATGATAATTTTCAGTCTCCTCGCTTAAGAATATATAGACATGTCAGTCAAACCGGCGGGGGATGGGGAGGATAGGATGAAACTGTTATCGCTTGTTGTCGCAGCTACGTTTTCACTTGCTATGTCCGCTTGGGCCGAGGATCTACCAAGTAGCGCGAAGAAAGCATCGATGGAAGAATTTAAGACTTTTGCTAATGGGAAAAAGGTAAATGTAATTATATACGACGCTGGAGCTGCCATAACTGCCACTCTTGTCTGGAACTGGAAGAAAAAACAGATCATTGGCGAAGCTTTGGTGAACAACAAAACTAAGATAAAGGTCAAAGTTCCCTTGACTTTCGACGGTGACAAGGCCTGTTCACAAGACCAAGGTAAACCAGTTTGTCATCTTATCTACATTGACAACGACAAATTTTACGAGGTGCGCGACGACGGCAAAGTCCACGCGACTTCGACGTTGGTTCAATGAGACGGACCACGTCCGAATGGTTTGGTCGGCGTTTGCACGGACCCGCAAATGCCGGCCCTATTCAGTACGCTTGTCAAGTCTTACGACACCTGCACACTCGCCTCCGACTCGAGAAAACTCACCGCTGCCTTTCGCACCTTGAAGCCTGCCGATGATATGGTTTTGCCTTGGCGCACCATCGTCATCGACGAAACTTAAATAGATGTCGAATGCCCCGTCGGCGGTGATTGTTCCGGCCAAAGGCACCATCGCGGAAATTTCCGTTCCATCGATAAAGATTGTCGTTGACTGTTCAGTGTAATCGCAGGCGGAATTACCTGCGCGCCGCGTCAGTGCCCACGCGCCATCAAAAGCCTTTACCTTGACCGGAGCGCAGACACGTTCTGGGATATTCTTGATTGCGCGCAACACCTCTTTCGTCGGCTCCAGGCTGGCAAGCTTCAATCCCCGCTGCTCGGCAAAGGCTTGAAGAGCTTTCCGACTTCCCGGTCCCCATTTGCCGTCTGCCTGTCCGACAAGGCAGCCGACTCGCGTTAGCTCTGTTTGCGTTGCCTTTGTCAACGCGCGCGGATCAGCCAAAGCTTGCGTCACATCTAAATCAGGATGAGCTTCTGCAACCTCCACGCCCTCGATGGAAATCGAGGGGGCTTTGCCACGATCTGTTGCTGCCTGTTCGATCTCGTCGATCTTCAAGCTGGCTAACGCCGCAAAGGCGCCGCTTGGATACTGTCTGAGATAGGCCTCAAAGAAGCGCTTGTCCGTTTTTTCCTTGATGGTCTCCCAATAGGCGACTTCTACGTCCCCTCCTTTCGCACCCGCCGTGACAGCGGTGTTTCCGGACAACGGTTGCAAAATGACGTCGCCCGTCAGCGAGGAGTTGTCCCATGGCACTTGCTTGCCGTCGGTTGCTTCAAGCACATCCCTACGGACGTTGATGAGGTCGCGGGAGATGTCCTGGCCAGGCGTACCAAGATTCTTCAGCAGCGCAGATGTGAACGGCGAGTTCCTTCCCTCGCCGTCCAGCGCAACGTTCCCGGGCTGCGTTGCAAAGGCTATGAGCGATCCAACGCCCGTGCCTAGCTTTGCCAAGCCCCGACCGACCGACCCTGATCGCGTACCCATCGAGCGCCCAAGGTTCTGTGAGAAAGGACTGTCCCGGCAAGCATCCAAAAATACCAGGTTGACCTTCGTGGTTCGCTCCATGGCCGACAAGACGAGGTCCATGGGCACGGCTTCGAAGTCGAGGTCGTTATATGTGGATAGCCGCGCATCAACGGGAGCCATGTAGTTGGTGCCGTTCACCTGGACGCCATGGCCGGCATAGAAGAGAAGCGCCATGTCGGCACCATCCAGCTTGCCGATGAAATCTCGAACCGTGCCGCGCATCCTGCTCAGATCGAGGTCCTCGCCTGCAACCACCTCAAAGCCCAACGCCTGCAGTTTTGCGGTCATATCCACCGCATCATTTTTTGGATTGGAAAGTGGAACCGCGTATCTATAGGCAGAATTACCGATGACCAGCGCGACGCGCCGTTCTGCCCACGCTTGGGCGCTCAGCGAAACTAGAAGAAGCGCAATGGCGAAGCGAAGCGCCATCATGGCTGTATATCCTTAGTCTCAGCTCATGCAGCGGATTCACCAGTCGATGGACAGGATAAAACCGGAGCAGTCTTGCGAGACTGAGCCCGGTGCTTCGCAGTGTCAAGTCCAGCGGATCTAGCGAAGGGCCCACCGCTAGCCCACAGTTCGTCAGCGGTCTATGCTGTGTAGATTCACGCCGATAGACACCGAAACGAATTGCACGCAGCTTGGCCGTCTTCACGCCGATCGGAATGGTTCAAAAAGGGCGCCTTCTCGCGTCGCTCGGATTCTTTTTCATTCTGGGCGCCTGCATTGCCACATTCTCTCCCTCAGGCGAGAAACTGCTGCGCGACGTCTTGATGACGACCATCTCGCCCTTCGTCGCGCCCCCGACAGACATCGTGATCGTAACGATCACAGAGCAGACATTGGAAAGGTTTCCCTATAGATCGCCGCTGGATAGGGGTGCCTTGGCCGACCTTGTGCAGAGAATCGATAAGGCTCATCCGAGAACAATAGGCATTGACTTGCTTTTCGATCAGCCAACCGAGGCAGAAAAGGATCGGCGCCTAGCTGAGGTTATCGAGGCGGCCGAAAGTCCGGTAATTGTCGCATCTGCATCACACGACGACGACCTTACCGACAAGCAACTGTCGTATCTTAGTCGCTTCGCGCCAAGCGCCATCCGCGGACTGGCCGCCCTGTCTCATGATAGGGTCGACGCGGTTGTGCGGGAAGAATTTCCAGGGCGCGTGGTGAATGGCAACTGGCAACCTAGCTTTGCATCAGCGCTCGCGCAGACCGCCGGCATATCGGCATCGCAAGCTGCGGAGAAGATGGTCTACTATCGGGCTACAGGCATTCATCCGGCACGATGGACAATATATCCGGCACACGCCGCCGCTTTCGCGCCCCCGGCCTGGTTCGCCGGGAAGTTCGTTTTGATCGGCGTCGACCTCCCGCTGCAGGATCGTCATGCAACCCCCTTTGCCGTGCTGAACGGCTCTGTTGCCGGAGCGCTGCCGGGTGTCGTTATTCATGCCAATGCGCTGGCGAGATTGATCAAGGGCGACAAAATCATTACGCCAGGGGCGGTGGCGGCGTTTGGGCCCTTCGTTCTCGCGACGGCGCTCTGCATCTGGGTCGCTTGGCTCCGCATATCAGTGCTGGTGAAACCTATGGTCATCATCGGCGCAGTCGTTTCGGTTTTGATCTTAGAAGCAACCGCGTTTGCCAAGGCCGGGATTCTGTTACCAATGGTCGCGCCGTCGATGCTGCTGCTAGGGCTCTCCGGATTCGTCGCAATTCTGGCATGGCACCGGGACTCGAAAGAAAGGCGTTTCGTCCAGAACGCGTTCTCTCAGTATCTCAGCCCGGCAGTCGTGGCAGAGCTAGTCAGCAAGCCGGCGTCACTGCGCCTCGGCGGATCCGAACGCTTGATAACGTGCGTGTTCACCGACCTTGAGGGGTTCACCAGTTTGGGCGAACGGACGGAACCAGAGGTATTTGCTGCGGTTCTGAATGAATACCTCGATGCGGTTTGTGGTCTCTTCATTGAACATGGAGCCACGATAGACAAACTGATAGGCGATGCAGTCATTGGTTTTTTTGGTGCACCGGGTGTGCAGGAGGACCAAGCCGAAAGGGCCCTAAAACTAACGCTCGCTACCGTCGCGATGTCTCGAAGATTTCGGACAGATGTAAAGTCTAGAGGCCACGACGTTGGCGTCACTCGTATCGGCGTCCATCGAGGACCTGCAGTTGTCGGAAATTTTGGGGGCAATCGATTCTTCAACTACACGGCCATGGGCGATACGGTGAACACCGCTGCCAGGCTCGAAGGCGCGAACAAGTTTCTAGGTACCATGAACTGCATCAGCGAGGAGGTGGCGAACTCTTCCGATGACTACCTGCTTCGGCCATCCGGTGTGTTGTGTCTGAAAGGCAAGACTGAGTGGATCTCAGCCTTCGAGTTGCTGGAGGACGGGCGTATGAATCGCGAGATGGTGGAGGCTTACTCGCAAGCTTATTTGCTGATGTCCGCGCGTGACAAGACTGCCGCTGCTGCCTTTGCATCGCTGGCCATTCAATATCCCAACGATGGCCTCGTTGCTTATCACCTTGGAAGACTGAAGCAGGGTGAGGCTGGCGATAGGATCTATCTTGAAGGCAAGTAAAACAAGCGTATGGTTGAACGTGCGTCATGTATCGGCAACCCAAAATCATTTTCCTACTGGCTGCGGCCATCGCAGCAGTTGGTTCTTGCTCGAGCGCTCTTGCGGCCAGCGAGTATGTCGTTGTCGCTGTCGATCCTCCCGCGGACAGGCCTCAGCTCGGCAAACTGTTCAGACTGGGCGACCTCGTGCATATCGAGGGTGGATCGACTGTCACTTTGATGGGTGACGATGGCTCGGTCACTGCGTTGCCGGGACCTGCGGATGTTGTGGTGACTGACGACGCATCGGGTTCTGGATCAACCTCTAACGGGGCGGCGGGCGCTTCTTCGAGTTTGACTGCGATTTCGGATCTATTGGGGAATGCCGCTGGTCAGCTCCAAACCATAGGTGGGTCTCGTGGCGTTTCCGACACGACGGCCGCCACCTTGGAACCTTGGATGGTGCCGGTCGAAAATCGTCTGACAGGCTGCGTTTATGACCTCAAACTGGAGCTTTGGCGCCCACCGGGGCACAGGGCGGATGTTTCGGTTGCCTATAATGAAGAGTCGCTGGCGACAAGCTTGGTCTGGGACAAGGACACCCCAATTTTGGCAATTCCCGGAAACATGCCACCGGATCTTCGATCCGTTGAGTTGGTGATCGACGATGAGTCGGTTCGAATGCCTATCGTGCATTTGCCCACCGGCCTCAGCCCGTCGGATCATGTGGGACTGTATGCCTGGATGATAGAAAGCGGTTGTCTTCTTCAGGCATCCGCACTGATCCGGAACTTGGCTAACCGATAGACCACCAGGGGTGGTCACTTCACGGCGCACTGGAAGCGGTAGAGGCGCGCCTTCGCGTCAACCACCGCCATATCGAGGCAACTTCTCGATGGCGCGCTAAGGAAAGCGATCGCCTTGTGCCCAGCGGGTACGCCGACTGAAAGTTTGCGGCGCACGAATTTAACGCTTTCGTTGACGTAGACTTGGACGGTTGCCGAATAGCGGCTGAAGTAGATACCCAGGTGGCAAAACGTCGTGCTCTGTTGCGAGGCTATGCTGGATCAGGTGGTCCGTCCAGAAGAGTTCTTCCTGCAGAACCGGCGATCTCGAGATGCCACCGACCCTCCGCATGCCCCCTCGGAACGCTGGAAGAGGGATGGTGCGTCGCACAAAAATATTGCAATGCACTATAAATGCCGTAACGTCAGTTTCGTAAATGAACGAGACGGCTTTTGTGAAAGGCCGTCCACCGGAAAGGATGGAAACTATGGCCAAGACCGCTGACACCGTTGAAAATACCTCATTCCCCACCTTCGACGCGTCGAAGGCTGCCGACCAGGTCCGCGCTGTCGCCGAAAAGGGCGTCGAGCAGTCGAAAGAAGCCTATGCGAAATTTGCGTCAGGCACCGAGACGACCCAGAAGGCTCTGCAGTCGAGCTTCGAAACCGCCAAGACCGTCGGCAACGAGTTGTCGCTGAAGACAATTGCTGCTCTGCGCGCCAATGCCGAAGCCGGCTTCTCGCACCTCGAAGCCCTGGTTGCCGTGAAGTCGCCGTCCGAGTTCATCGAACTCCAGACTGCCTTCTTGCGCACGCAGCTCGAAAAGACCGTCGAGCAGGCCAAGGAATTTCAGGCCGTGACGACCAAGGCTGCCGAAGATGTATCGAGGCCGATCAAGGATGTCGTTGAAAAGGCGATGAAAGATCTCAAAGTCGCCTAATTGAGTCTAAGCGATCGGAAATAACCGCGAAACAACACCTTCTCCAGCCGGTCTTTTTCCTTTTGGCTGGATGCTCTTTGGTGCCTGCGTTGCCATGGCGGTGCGGGCATAGCTCTCTCGGCTGCGATCATCCGCACAATCTGACGGCGGCGAGCGACGAGCCCGGCCAGGGCCTCGGCTTCGGTGCCGCGCAACGGGCACTTGCCGCTTGCTCGACCCAACGAAGGCAGCGTTACAGCAGCATCGGTGGTGTCGGTCCTGGCCCGCTTGCCGAGCGCATTGGCGTAGGCTGTCACCTGCCCCGGATTGACCACGACAACCGCCAGGCTAGACTGGCACCCTGTCCAAAGCGGCAACCGCTAAGCGCGATATCCTGCCCCATTCTTGGCACGTCGAGCCTGCCAGCCGTGATCCGTGGACATTCGCCTGCGGCAAATTCAGCTGGGCCTTCGTTGCACGGATGGCGGTGCGATGCGGCCTTTCGTCTGTGAGTGGCTGCGCGGACGCCGTCAAACGGCAGAAACTTCAAATCCATCATGTTGGCTCATTGCCAAAGCACCGCTTCAAGACAACAATGACCTCGACGCCGGCGCGCCAGACGCGCACAAAAAAGAGCGTTGGAGGAAATGGAGGAGGAAGCCGCTGGCCAAGTCACGGACGCGCTATGCATGCGGCCTTTCAGTGCTCACGACCGACGAATCTGACGCGGATGCGTTCGCCCGGGCGGTGGCAGCGGAAGCAGCGGCCATTGACGCCGGGTTTGCCCTCCTGTTTTTCTCGCAGAGCCTCATAGAGGCCGTCGCCCTGTCGGAAGCGCTGAAGACCCACGCGCCGGCGCTCCACTATGCCGGCTGCTCGACAGCCGGTGAGATAACGCCCAAGGGGCTGGAGGAAGGCCAGATCCTGGCTATGCTGCTTCCCTCCGTATCGTTTTCGGCAGCCAGCACCATGATCGAAAATCTGTCCTCATCAGGCATGGACGGGATTACCGGCGAAGTCGAGGCGCTGAGGCGTTCGTTACACGAGCGCCTCGGGCACGAGCGAGCCGACACCACTTTCGCGCTCTGCTTGATCGATGGCCTGTCTTATGCCGAAGAAGCGGTGACCTCCGCCATCCATTGGGGGCTCGACGACATCCCACTGATCGGCGGGTCGGCTGGCGATGATTTGAAATTCGAGACAACGCGGCTGATCTCGAACGGCAAAGTGACCTCCGACAGCGCCATCATCGTGCTGATCACCACGGAAATTCCTTTCCACGTGTTCAAAACCGACAATTTCGTTCCCACCGACGAGAAGCTGGTGGTGACGGCATCCGATCCCGACCACCGCATCGTGCGCGAATTCAACGCCACCATTGCCGCCGAGGAATATGCCGCCTCGGTCGGCGTCGTCGCGCAGATGCTGACGCCACTGAGTTTTGCCTCACACCCGGTGGTGGTGAAAGTCGGCGGCGAATTTTACTGCCGTTCAATCCAGAAGATGCACGCGGACGGCTCGCTGTCGTTCTTCTGCGCCATCGACGATGGTGTCGTGCTTGCCGTCGCCCAGCCTAAGGACATGGTCGAGGCGACCCGCGCCGCGCTCAGCGACGTCAGCGAAAGGCTTGGCGGCATTGACCTGATCCTCGGTTTCGACTGCGTGCTGCGCCGGCTCGACGCGCGCAATCGGCAGGTCTATCGCGAGATTTCGGAACTCTACAAGGTCAACAACGTCCTCGGCTTCGGCACCTATGGCGAACAGTACCGTTCGATGCATCTGAACCAGACCTTCACCGGCATCGCCTTCGGCGAACGCAAGGCGGCCGAAGCGGCGGAGTAGGAAATCCGGGATGCCGCTCAGGAACATCGACGACCTGGAAAGGCTGAAGAAGATCAACGCCGCGCTGATCAGCCGCGTCGAGCGTTCCATGGACCAGCAAGGCAATGCCTTTTCGCTGTTCCAGACCGCCATTTCGCTTGAGAGCCGGGTGCGCAGCCGCACCGAAGAGCTGCATTCGACCTTGCGCCGGCTGGAGCAGTCGAACATCGACTTGAACGCAGCCAAGGAAAACGCCGAGCTGGCGAACCTGTCCAAGACCAGGTTCCTGGCGGCCGCCAGCCATGACGTGCTGCAGCCGCTGAACGCCGCGCATCTGTCGGTCTCGGCGCTTGCCGAAGTACAGACCAGCGAGGAAGGCAGAAAGCTGGTCCGCCAGGTCGAGCGATCGCTGGAGACGATGGAGGACCTGCTCCGCACCTTGCTCGACATTTCCAAGCTCGATGCCGGCGTCGTGCAGCCCGACATCACCGATGTCAGCCTGGAGACGCTGTTTTCGTCTCTGCGCTCGGATTTTCAGCCGGTCGCGGAGATGAAGGGGCTGACGCTGAAGTTCCGGCCGGTCGATGCGCTCGTTCGTTCGGACCGAACCTTGCTGCGCCGCATCCTGCAGAACATCCTGTCCAATGCACTGCGCTATACCCGCTCGGGCGGCGTGTTGGTCGGCACCAGGCATCGCGGCGACACCATCCGCATCGACGTCGCCGATACCGGCTGCGGCATCCCCGACGACCAGCGCGAGGCGGTGTTCGAGGAATTCCATCGCGGCGTGATCCCGACCGATGCCGGGCTTGCCGCCGGCGGGCTGGGGTTGGGGCTGGCCATCGTGCGCCGCATCGCCGCGGCCCTCGGCCATCCCGTCACGTTTTCGTCGAAGGTCGGACATGGCACGATTTTCCATATCGACGTTCCGGTCGGGATCGGCGACACGGCCGATCCAATCGCCAGCACCGTCGACATGGAACGGCCGCGCGGCTACGGTCTGTTCGGCACAAGGGTGCTGCTGGTCGAGAACGACATCGACGTGCTGCAGGCGATGACCTCCCTGCTCGAGCGCTGGCAATGCCTGGTGCGCCCCGCCACCTCGACCGGTGACGCGCTCGACATGCTTGGCGATACCGACTGGTTGCCAGATATTGTCATAGCCGACCAGCATCTCGACGGCGGCGACCTCGGCACCACCACAATCGCCGAGGTCCGTGATTATCTCGGTCGCGCCGTGCCGGCGCTGATCGTCACCGCCGACGGTTCGGAGACAGTCGCCAACGCCGCCCGCGCCGCCGGCATCGAGCTGATGCGCAAGCCGCTGAAACCAGCGCAATTGAGGGCGTTGCTGGCACATCTGCTGGCTTGAACTGGTCGTATCTTCCCAGCATACGGGTCACCGTATTCCAGCCATTACTTGTGCCTAGGCGGTAATTCATATGAAGCAGATTCACTTCTTCGCGCTAAAGGACGATCTTCTTCCCGTATTGGAGGCAGTAGAACGTGAAATTTCGATAAAATACATCCTCATGGGTCATTTTCCCAAGATGGAATTCGACTCTTTTAGCAATAGAATGCAAATTCCAACTCTTGGGCAATCAACCACTGAATCGGCTTCCAGCGGTCGATCATTTCTTGTCACTGGCCACGCTGTGCCCATTGAGGTGAGGCCGATAAAAACACCTTCCGGCATCCGGTATTCGTTAGATCAGCTTGGCAATCCGGACACAGTAACTTTTTCCCCTGGTGGGCGATGGGCTGAAGATGTTGTGATAAATGGCCGCGTGGCTACGGTCTCCGACACGCCGCTCGCTCAAGAGCTAATGAAGACTTTTAATAGAGCATTCAAAAAGCAATTTAGTAAAATTAAAGCATTCTACGTTGGACCCGGGGCCGCTATTTTACTAGACGCGGGAAAGCGGCTAACTGCTGCAGAGCAATCGCCGCGTGAATTTGATCTGACTAGAGAGGCGCGGGTTGCTTAGCTGGTGTCGGGAACGTGAGAGCCGTGGCTAGTCTAGTCCGATTGCGGTGACACGAGTGCGGTCGACTACGGTGACAGTGCGCTTTTTAGCGAGCGCTCTCAAAACCCCGCCGGATCGCGAAAAAGCTCGGCATTGTCGAGCTTCGAGACCTCGATCACCGCCTGTGTGCGGCTGTAGACGTTGAGCTTGCGCAGGATTTCGGAGACATGCGCCTTGACGGTGGTCTCGCCGACCTGCAGTTCATAGGCGATCTGCTTGTTGAGCAGGCCCTGGCGCAGCATCTGCAGCACTTTGAGCTGCTGCGGTGTCAGCGTAGCCAGGCGCTGCACCATTTCGGCGCGGTCGGTGCTGTCGGCGTCGCGCGGCCGGCCTTCATAAGTCTCGGGAACATAGATCGCGCCTTCCATCACCGAGCGGATGGCGGCCGCAAGGTCGCTCTTGCGCGCCGATTTCGGGATGAAGCCGGCCGCACCGTAGGACAGCGCCTCGGAAATGATCTTCGGTTCCTCATAGCCCGAGACGATGACCACCGGCAGGCGCGGATAACGCGTCCTGAGCTGCAGCAGCCCGTCAAACCCGTGCACGTCGGGCATGCTGAGATCGAGCAGCGCCAGGTCGAACGGCTTGGCATCCGTCAGAAGCTCGAGCGCCTCGGCAATCGAGCGTGCCTCGACCGTGTCGACTTCCGGATAGGCCATCTGCACGGCACTATGCAGCGCCTCGCGAAACAGCGGATGGTCGTCAATGATCAGGAACCTGGCGCGATCGGTCATCAGCTTCATTTCGGTTTGGTCTGGCCTAGAATAGTCCTGCAACCATGGCCAGCTTATTGGCAAATAGTACATTGCCATCTTGGCCGGCTAAAGCAGAATGTGCCCATGATTTCCGCGGCGCCACGCGGCAGATGTGGCCGTTCTGAAATGCAATGCCTTGCCCGGTGGCCCAAATCGGCCGAATGTGCCGGCGACAGATCCATTGAAACAGAGACAGGTCGTGACCGACTTCCGGCTTCGCGTGACAGCCAGTGACCGCCGGCTTTCGCACTGTTGCCGGCCGCCACACGACGCTTCCCCGACGCCCGCCTTGTTCGCGGCCGCACCGATGGTATCGGCTGGCCTGGGGTCGCGCTGGTATACGGGCTGGTTTGCTGGACAAAACGCAGCAAGCTGATGGTGCTGCCGTTCAAGCCCCGCTAGGCGCTCGATGCCGTACTGGTAAGGAGCACCACCTTGCCGCCATCGCGCTTTGGGCGCGAATTTGCCCGCGATATCCAAGCTGTAGTCCACGATCTGGGCCGCGCCAAGCCAGAACCAACTGATCGCAGTCGCTGATCTTGAAGCTATACGATCCGGTTGGACCAATTTCAGCATATTCCCGTTGAGCCCAACGCCCCCGAGGCTGACAGCACGTCGGCAATGACTTACGAATCGTCTACGCGCTCGCCTGCGTTCGTTCCAACGCGTGGGACCGGGCGATTTCGTCCGGCCCCCAAGGATAGTGTCTGATCAGTCGTCAGGCCGGCAACGCGCCGGACCTCTTGGCCGTCCAGGTGGCGATATAGTCCATCAGTCCTGGATTGAGGCAATCATAAGGTTCGAG